>DATIMM010000235.1:0-8134 GCA_035475295.1 Bryobacteraceae bacterium | reverse complement strand
CGGTCGCGTTTCGACGGCCTGCCTTCCCGCAGCGCTTCGAAATGGGGCATTGCCTTTCGTTCTTCGGCCAGCTTTAGCCGCAACCCCCTGCTCGCCTCCGTCTCACGGTAGAGCGTCTGCGCCACAGCCGCCGGACCTCGCATATCACTCAGCAGCAGTACCTCCACCTGAAACTCACCGGCATCATTCCTCACCTGCAGCATGTCGCCGATTCGGGCCTCGCGCGACGCTTTGGCCGGTTGTCCATTGCATTCGATCCTCCCCAGCTCGCAAGCCCGCGCAGCCAGCGCGCGCGTCTTGAAGAATCGGGCAGCCCAGAGCCACTTGTCCATCCTCACGCGGGTCATGCTCCCATTCTCGTATGGAAATGCGGCCTTCCTTCCAGCACTCGCCGACCAGTCTTGCCCAGGACGTCATCGGTCCCCTACGCACAAATACGGATAGGAGTGCCTCGAAATCACCCATTCACGGGCGCGTCAACAAAGTAGGCGGCCTTATGGAGTTCAGGGGCTTCACCGAAGCTCCCGAACAAAAGCGGCCAATAGCGGAGGCAACGAATGTTTACGACCGACGGCAGTAATGGAAAGTCCCCCGGGCGGTACGCCATGTTGGCAATAGGAGCAGCGGGAGGGGTGATTCTCGGACGCTTCGCACCTGTTCTGTTTGCCAACGCAAGCGGTCTCGTCCGCGCATCGGCCGGACAAGATCCCTTTGAGGGATTGATCCGGGAGCATCGCCAGTTACTTTCCCTCCTGGACAAAATGGAGCACACGCCCAAAGAAAACCCGGTCAAGCGCGCGGCGTTGTTCCTGAAGTTCAAACGCACAATAGGGAAGCACGCGCTCGCCGAGGAAGACATTGTTTACCCCTGCTTGCGAGACGATGCGGAGCGACGGCAGGAAACCGAAAAACTTTATCAGGAACACGCTCGAATGAAAGTGCTTCTCTTTGAACTTGACCGTTCAATGAAGGAGGACGAGGCCTGGACCGCCCGCGTCCGTGACCTCCGCAACGAAATCGAACCCCATGCCCGCCAGGAAGAGGAAGTGGAGTTCCCTCGGCTAAAGGCTGTGATGGACGAGAAGCGGACAGCGGAGCTCTCGCGCATGATTTATCAGGAAGAAGCCCTGATCGTTTAACCCCTCCCACATTCACAGCCCGGATGCTCAGCGGACCAACACCCGGCCCGCTCGGGTCGTCGTCCACTACCATGGACTGCATCGGATCTACATGATGATGCAGCTATCGGGCGTCTGGCAAGACATTTGGACGAACTTCCAACATGTAGGACTTGCCTACATATTGACGGTCAGCATTGGCTGGGAGCGTGAACGGGAGTCTCACAGCGCCGGCGTGCGCACGTTCCCTATCGTCGGCATGGCCAGTTGCGGCTATATGCTCGTCCTCGGACCTCAGCCGGATGTTGCCGCCCAATCCCGATTGCTTCAGGGATTGATTACAGGAATCGGCTTCATCGGTGGGGGTGCAATCCTGAAAGAAGGGACCACCGTCAAAGGAACCGCCACCGCCGCCAGCGTCTGGAACGCGGGGGTCATCGGAGCAGCGGTCGCGATGAATCACTATGGAATTGCGGTAACTCTCGCTCTCCTCAACCTCTTTACCCTGCGCGCCTTGCTTCCCCTGAAGCGTTGGCTGGATCGCAAGGAGCGCGAAGCGTCTGAGTAACGCTTTTGGAACGCAGGCCCACCAAGTACCAGCGTTTAACGTCCCCCAGTACTAGTCGCTACATTAAACCTATTACCCCCTCGCTGTGCCGGGAGTACAATTGGCTCACCTTCTGACTCGGCCCGCGTCCTTGATCACCGCTATTCGCGAGCTTCTTCCGTCTCAGAAGCGTGAAAAAAGCCACAACAGGAGAGAAAACATGCAGCATACACGGGGATCATTCGATTGCTCATGGCTTGCTGGAACACGCACCGTCCTGGCTCTCGCGACAGGACTTGGAATCGGATCAGTATTGCTCGCCGGAGCCGGACAGTCTGCCGCGGCGGCAACTCGCTGCGTCAATCCTACCGGCGCCCAGGGCTGCTCCAAAACCATCAAAGAGGCCGTTAACGACGCATCGCCTGGCGATACCATCCGTGTCGCCCACGGTACCTATATGGAGTACGTCGTTATCTCAAAGCCGCTTTCACTTATCGGTGACAATCGGCAGAACACCATCATCGACGCTTCCGAACAACCCTTCGGCATCAGCGTGAATGGAATCGGGATTTCCGGCCTGAGGGGTGTGACGATCTCGGGGTTTACCGTCCAGAATGCGAACAACGCGGGAATCGTCGTCGCAAACGCTTCGGACGTAACCATCACCCGAAACATCGTAACCGGTAATGACAAAGGATTGTTGCCGGGCGAGCCTCCGACCTGCCCAACACTGGCTGGTTTTTCCGATTTCACCGGAGAGGACGAAGATTGCGGCGAGGGTATCTTTCTGAGTGGCGTAGACCACTCAACGGTAGCGAATAACCGGGTTACCGGCAATGCCGGTGGAATACTCATCACCGACGATACCGGCGCCACCCATGACAATCTCATCACGGGCAACACTGTGGTGAGAAACACGAATGGGGACTGCGGAATTACGCTCCCGTCGCACAGTGACAAAGGTGTCTTCCACAACACAATTTCCGACAACAACTCCTCCCAGAACTCGGGTCCGGGAGTGGGTATATTCGCTCCAGTGCCGGGCAGCAAAGCTTATGGCAACGTAGTCGTCAACAACCGCCTTCGGGGCAATGGATTACCTGGCGTGACCATGCACAATCACGTCGCGCCCGGCATGGCTGGATTTCCGGCCGACGCACCGCTGCCCATATTCGACGACAACGTGATTCTCGGCAATGATATATCCGCTAATGCGGCCGATACCGAAGACGCAGCCACACCCGGTCCCACCGGAATCAACATCTACAGCGTTGTGCCTATGACCGGAACGCTCATCTCCCAAAACGTCATTCACCAGGAGGACTACGACATCTTCATCAAAATACCGGGCCCGGCAGACACTCCGGCTGTGCTCATTCACCTAAACGACATTTTGGACAACGGTGTTGGACTTCAAAATGCCGGCGCCGCCCAAGTGGATGCCACTCAAAATTGGTGGGGGTGTAACGGCGGACCGGGAGCCAATGGATGCACAACCATCGTGGCAGCGGACGTACTGGACGTACTCTACATTCCGTGGCTGACAAGGCCATTCCAGACGCGAGAGGATGAGTAACACGCGCCCGGTATTGCCGGACAGTTACGCGGAAAACACCAGACCCTGCGGGGCGCTCCCTACTCGGGCAGCGGACCCAGGATCTCGATCTTATATTCCGCCGCCACGGCAATCAGTTTCTCCATGTCCGGGGGAGCCGACGGGGGCACATTCAGGTCCGATGCTGGTTCGCTCGCCTCCCGAACAAAATTCTCAAATCCGCCGCCCGGTGTAGTAAGTAGCAAAATCCGTGCGGGTGTACTTCGGTCGACTCGGAAGCCATGCGGAATATTGCGAGGTCCGAATATATACCCGCCCGGTCCAATGCTTGCCTTCTCGCCCTGACAGAAAAACGTCAGCTGGCCTTCCAGAACATAGAACGCCTCGTCTTCGGCGTGATGAACATGCCACGGCGAAGCAAACCCTGCCGGAACAGCTTGCTCCACCAATCCGAAAGCACCTCGCGTAGTTTCGGCTGTTGCCTTGATATAGGTCAGCGCACCTAAAAACCACAATGGCGATCCCTCACCGCGGGCAATGATCTGGGGCTGTACTCCACTATGACGCGAATCCGTGAGTCCTTTTTCTTCGACCGGTTTGTGCATACGTGAGAGCATATCGTAACGGCGTCGCCTCAGGATCACCTGGCACGCTCCGCTGACACGTTCCTGTTATGCTTGGAAGTCGCGCCTGGAGCGCAGTACATCCGATGCGTCCCCAACCCCTCATATCCGTCAACGACGTCGAATTGAGTAGTCTTTGGTATCAGCGCCTGCTGGGCTGTCAGAGTGCCCACGGCGGCCCGGAGTACGAGAGGCTAGTCGCGAACGGCAGCCTCGTCATGCAGTTACACCGCTTCGGTGTCGAACACCACCACGGCCCCATTGGCAATCCTGCCGACACGCCCTATGGCAACGGTGTGCTGCTGTGGTTTGAGATCGACGATTTCGATGCCGCAATGGCCCGCGCTGAAGCTATGGACGCGGAGGTCGTCCTGCCGAAACACCGCAACCCGCCCTTCGGCGATGGTGGTCCGAACCATTGGGAATGCTGGCTGCGCGATCCCGACGGCTACACGGTCGTACTGGCGAGCCCCGATGGTTCCGCGAGTTGAGCCCGGACCGTTTCTAGCCACCCACCGCCCGTTGTTCTAGGACGCCTTTCCCCACCCTAAGCGCTCGATCGTTGAGTCGCCGCTCGAGCCAGCTATCCACGGGGGCACAATGTATAAAGGGAATACAGTGAGGGCGCACCTGGAAATTCCTGGTCTAGTCTCAAGGGTCGTGCCAGCAGGCTAATGCTGCTGGTGAACGCCAATCACTCTATTCCGAAAGGATGCTAACGAAAGTGGATGTGCAAGATGAGGTTGCGCAACTTCGCGCTCGGGTTCGCGATCTTGAAAATGCCCTCTCACTCATCAGCATGGCTGACAGGCGACTTGCCGCGATCGTCGAATCCTCGGACGACGCCATCATCGGCAAGGACCTGCACGGTATCATCCAGAGCTGGAATCCTGGAGCGGAACGCACCTTCGGTTATACCGCCGACGAAGTCATCGGACGGCCGATCTCCATCCTTGTCCCTCCGGAGCGAGCTGATGAGACTCCGCGCATCCTTGCACAAATCGCACGCGGCGAGCGGGTCGAGCACTACGAAACCCAGCGGCGGACCAAAGACGGTCGCATCCTGACGGTTTCCCTTTCCATTTCTCCCATCAAAAATTCGGCCGGCGCCATTATCGGAGTTTCCAAGATCGCGCGCGATATCACCGAACGGGAACAGAGCATCCGCCGTGAGCAGCAAGCGCTTCGAACCGCCGAGCTTCTCAATCAGGTCGGACTCACACTCGCCAGTGAACTCGATATCCAGAAACTCGCGCAGACCGTTACCGACATTGCGACCCAATTGGTGCGAGCGGAATTTGGAGCGCTCTTCCACAACCTGGTTGATGATGCGGGCGAGTCATACACGTTGTACACCCTCTCGGGCGCTCCTCGTGAAGCGTTTGCGGGTTTCCCGCTACCGCGAAATACCGATGTGTTCGGGCCTACCTTCCGCGGCGAAGGCGTCGTCCGAAGCGATGACATCACAAAGGATCCCCGCTATGGCCGGAATGCCCCGTACGCCGGTATGCCCGAGGGCCACCTGCCCGTGCGCAGTTATCTCGCTGTGCCCGTGATCTCGCGTTCCGGAGATGTCCTGGGAGGCCTGTTTTTCGGTCACTCCCAAACGGGTGTTTTTACACAAGAGGCGGAAAGTATCGTAACTGGAATAGCTGCTCAGGCCGCCATTGCGCTGGATAACGCGGCGCTCTTTGCCGAGTCGCAGCGATCCCAGAAAGCGCTCCGCCGTTCCAACGAAGAGCTGAGCCTGGTCAACGAGGATCTGAGCCAGTTCGCCCGCTCCGCATCCCACGATCTTCGAGAGCCGCTGCGCATGATATCGATTTACACGCAGTTGCTTGGCAGAAAGCTGAAGGACCAGCTCGATGTGGAAGCGCAGGAATACCTTCACTACGTGCTCAGCGGCGCCCGGCGAATGGAGGATCTGATTCGGGATCTCCTGACGTTTACCCAGGTTTCGAGCGTCGGCGAAGGACCGGCTCCTCCCATTGACGCCGGGGAGGCTCTCCAGTCTGCGCTCTCCAATCTTGCCGCGGCCATCGAGGACGCAGGCGCCAGTATCACGTACTCATCTCTGCCGAGTGTCCGGATTCCCAGGGTTCATCTGACACAGCTATTTCAAAATCTCATCGGGAATGCCGTGAAATACAAGAGTACTGCCCCGCATATCCGCATCGACGTGGAACGCTGTCAGGATCAGTGGCGATTCTCCGTGCAGGATAACGGCATCGGCATCGCGGAACACCATCGGGAACAGATCTTTGGACTTTTCAAGCGCCTTCACCCGCAGAGCGAATATTCGGGTACCGGGCTTGGTTTGGCTATCTGTCAGCGAATCATTCAGCGTGCGGGAGGCCGGATTTGGGTGGAATCCGAGCCTGGGCAAGGATCCACGTTTTTCTTCACGCTTCCAGCTGCAGACTGAGAAAGGCTAACGCTAAACCTCGGAAACCGCGGCACGATAATACTGCCGGGCCAAACTGACAATCGCCTCCGCATCGCGCGGCAAATTGTCTCGCAACCACAGAATCATCCCTTCGCCCTTTGGCAACACAGCCCGTGAAGGCCGAAGTTTCTGGCTTATCAGAGATTTCAATTCACGAGCTCGAGCGCCGAGATGCTTGTCCATGGCCCGATTGATCGACCGGCCGAGCGTTTCATCCATGCCCGTCGGTATCACGTGCGTATGATCGCAGAAAACAGATTCTAGGCCGGAGGTTTGAAATTCCTCGGAGAAAATATCGATCGGGTAAGAGCAAAACAAACTGAAGTCGCCGCCCTGAAGAAGCCGGTTCCAAAACTCTTCCAGCCGGATCGCGGCGCTATACTGGCCGGCTTTCCAGAGCACACCAACCATCTCGCCGTATGCTCGCAGGCCCGCAGGATTTTCGGCCAGCAGTTTCCGCATCGCGGCGCTGATCACCTTCTCGAAACGATGCCAGTCCGGTTGCCCGTCCATCATGAACTCTCCAAGAGTTCGCTCCGCATCCAGTCGCACCAACCTGGAATCTGCTATCGCCTTCTCGGGGTTTGCCCCGAGTCTCCGAAGCTGCAGCAAGAACACGTCCCAGTGCTGAGGCGTCACAACCACCAGCGCACTCTCCTCGCGCTTCAAGCCTTCGAATAGATACTGACAGACGTTGTTCGTGAGAGTCCGTACGTCGTTATCGTGAAACTGAACGACGTGGCCATGCGGCTCAGGTGTTTGAAGTACGCTTGGACAGCAGGCCATGAAGTTCCCATATCAGTGTAGCCTCTTTGGTCCCGCTCGGATCTTTGCCAGGAACACTTCGCGTCTGGCACTGAATCGATCGCTCTATGCAATAGGCGCTGACGCCACCTTAAGTCGATTGCTCTTTGGACAACGCTAAGTCAACACAACGATCTTTCCGCCTGCTTTGTTCTCTTCCATGCAGAGAGGCGCCCCGACGATCTCGTCTAGCCTGAAGGTTTCCCGATCTGGACCGGCAACGTGCCGGAATCGATCTGCCCGATCAGCTCCTTAAGCGGCATCCGCATGAAATCTTCCGATTCCCCTGAATAGGTCGTGAGACTGACGGCAGTGGGGATTGCCTCCATCGGGGGCAACCGAGCACTTTGAGCCGTGCGTAGCCGTCGCCAGCCTGGTGAACACGACCTGAATCGGCAGCGGAACGCCTTGCATGCGCAGCTTCGGACACTGCTCGGCCAGTCGATATCGAAGAACCTCGCGGCGCGTTCAAAATTGCCGATGCTATCGGCCGAGCTAATGGCGCTTGTGAGGACCTATCCTCAAAAGGTAGGCACGATATCTCTATAGCATCCGTGCTTCAACGCGCTCCACTTTCCTTCGACAACCCGCGAAAAGGCAAAAGTGAAAGGCTGCGGCGAAGGGACACCGGCGCCTTCGAACCGCTTGGGCAGGATGCCGTGCGGGATGGTTTATTCTTAGCGGTTCTTCGCTTGCAGTTGGCTGTTCTGGGTAGCCAATCTGGCTATGGAGCGAAGTAGCCGTTGATGTCAATGATCAGGTCGGTGCTATCGGTTACAAACACGCTGATCCCGCCATCAGTTCCTGCCGGCACAATGGCCGCATTAGCGACGACCCGGCCATCGGACGAATTCAGCGTGGAGACAAAGGGTTGCGCTTGTCCGGTGGGCCACAACGAAAGGTAATCGAGGTCTTCTGCGCGCGGGACCACGGTCGTGTTCAGCGAGTAGGCGCTAGCGGTCGAGGCGATCGCGCAGGAAGAGGACAGCAGCGGGAAGGTGCGGGTCTCTCCAAACACGAGGCTCGGTGCTCCGAAGGGGC
>DATIMM010000234.1:0-13480 GCA_035475295.1 Bryobacteraceae bacterium | reverse complement strand
AAGTGGAATACGATTGGAACGAATTCGGCTGGAAAAAAGGACCCCACCAGGTCCGCGATCTCTGGGATCACAAAGACCTCGGTTCTGAGACGTCCCTGAGCATCACACTCCAGCCCCATGCTTCCGTTCTCTACCGCGTGTCGGAGTAGCCCCCACGCGGACTTTCCCCTCGGCTGTTAGATACTGTTCACTGATGACCAGACGAACAGTACTCGGCTCTCTAGCTCTCGCGGCCACAACTTTAAAAGCCCAATCGCACCGGCGCCACACTCCGGAATGGAAACCCAGACTCGGTGTCCTCGGGCCGTACACTCCAGCCAACGTTGAGTTCGCCAAGACTCATGGATTCACCAACATGATCCTCGGCTCCTCGCGCCGCTCCACGCTCGATGCCTCCTCCATGACCGATGCTCAAGTGGCCGACGTTAAGTCGACACTGCAAAAGTTCGGCATGAATGTCTCGGCCTTTCAGGTCACCCAGAATCACATCGACCCCGACCCGCAGAAGCGGGCGCACGAAAACGAATACTTCGTAAAAGCGATCGAGCTTGCCGGCAAACTCGGCGTTCCCTACATCGGTACCGCTTCCGGAAAAGACCCCGCCAAGCCCTTCCAGGAGCAGGTGGACGAGATCGTCCGCGTCTACAACGAGAAGTACTTCCCCGCCTGCCAGCAGAACAAGGTCCGCATCCTCTGGGAACCCTGGCCCGAAGGACCCAACATCGCCACCAGCCCGGTCGGGTTCGAGGCACTTTTCAAGGGCTTCGGCGATTCACCTTACGTCGGGCTGCAATACGATCCCTCCCACCTCGTCCGCCAGTTCATGGACCCCATTCAAACCGCCTGGGACTTCAAGGACAAAATCTTCGACGTCCACCTGAAGGACACTGAAATCTTCTGGCATATCCTTCGCGCGGGCGGCATTGATCCGGTCAACAAGGCCCATTGGTGGACCTACCGCATCCCCGGCATGGGCTCCATCGTATGGCGCGACTTCTTCAGCGTGCTCCAAAGCATCGGCTACACCGGGGCCATGAGCATCGAGCAGGAAGACCCCTTCTATGGTGCGGACAACAATCCCGGCCCGGACTTCAGTGAGGAGTTCAAAACCGGCTTCATCATGGCCAAACGGTATCTGGACCAGTACGTTCCCTAAACTTTCGCCCCGTCCCATCCAATGGAATCTGGGCTACAGTGAGATAAAGTATCTCTACTGGGGTGTTTATGGCTGCACAAGCTACAACTGCGCCCGATTCGGGGAACTCTTCGGGGCTAAATTCGGTGGATCACCACTGGGAACTGGTCAATCGCATAATCGCCAGCGCGCCATTTCAGCGCTCTCGGCGTTTGCGCGAGCTCCTTATCTACATCTGCGAACACGGACTGCGGAACCGGCCCGAGGAACTGCGGGAGCAACTCATTGGCTACCGCGTCCTCGGGCGGCAACCCGACTACAATCCTGCCGAAGACAATATCGTCCGTGTTGAAGTAAGAATGCTTCGAAAACGGTTGGAGGAGTACTTCTCAACGGTGGGTAAAGAGGAACCCGTCGTCGTCACCATTCCCAAGGGCAGCTACATGCCCTCCTTCCAACCCGCATTCCAGCCCGCCTCGCCACGGAGCTTGCAGGTCGTTCCCATTTCGGCCGCCGTCCCGGAAGAATCCCCGCCGTTTCCCAGACGATCCCGCCTTTGGCTTTGGATTCAGCCTTTGATCATTGTTCTTCTGGCGGCAACCTGCTTGTGGATGTGGAATCAGGGCAGGCTCACGCCCCCTTCCGCCGGTCCGGACCCGAATTTGTCCCCGCTCTGGACCTTGCTCTTCAACAAGGACCACCAGACCTCCATCGTCTGCGCCGACTCGAGCCTCGTTGTAGCACAGACCCTGCTTCACCGCCCCATCTCCCTCGACCAGTACCTCACTCGCGACTACGTGGGTACCGCAAAAGTACCGAACGAGACCGTGGCTCTTCTCCAGCGCCTTCAGCACTGGCAGTACACGAACATTTCCGATGCTCGGCTCGTACAACGCTTGAGTGAACTGAACGCCAGCCGGTGGGGCAACACCTCCATCCGTTCCGCGCGCACTGCTCAGATTCAAGACTTCAAGAACGCCAACGTCATCCTGCTCGGTAGTCCCCGCTCCAATCCGTGGGCCAGCCTTTTTGAGCAACAACTGAATTTCCGCTTCGACCGGGACGAGAGCACGGGTACCCCGCTTATCCGAAATCAAGCGCCCCTGCCCGGCGAACAAAAATCTTACCGGACTAACCACCCGGGAGAATCCGGTGAGGAGTACAGCTTCATCGCCCTGGTTCCCAACCTCCGGGGCACTGGCAATGTGCTGCTGATTGCAGGCATGTCCGGAGAAAGCACGGAAGCAGCCGGCGAATTTGTCACGGACCCCGAAACCTGCTCCCGCCTTCTGCAGCGTTTGGGCAATTCAAAAACTGGCCATATTCCTTACTTCGAAGCGCTTCTGCAATCCAACACCGTCGCCGATGTCGCGCGCCGAGCGTCGATTGTCAGCATCCGAATACTTCCCAGCCACCCCTCTACCGCCCCGGGCACCTAGGGGTATGCTCCTCGCCAGCGAGTCTCCTGACCCGCAACCCCCGTCAAATCTACATTATTTACAGTAAATACCCTGTAAATTCCCTTGTACTGAGGACCCACATCGCGGTCTAGTAATATTACAGTACAAATCTCTAGGGGATTCCTATGACAAGAATTCATCTCAGGAGTTGGGCCCTGTTCGCCGCGCTCGCGGTATTCCTCGGCCTCTCTCCCTCTCTCTATTCACAATCGGATCTGACGTCCGTTACGGGGACAATCCATGATCCGACCGGCGCCACAGTTCCAAACGCAACGGTAACGGTCCGAAATGCCAGCACCGGCGCGGAACGGAAGGCGACCACCAACTCGTCGGGTGTTTACTCGATCACCAGCATACCCGCCGGCGACTACACGATGCTTGTGGAGGCTCCCGGCTTCAAGCGTTTTGAGCAATCCGGCAACACTCTGCAAGCCAATGTGGCCAGTACACTGGATGCTACCCTCACTATCGGCAATGCTACCGAGACTGTCCAGGTCACGTCCGAAGCGCCCCCGGTACAGGCCGATAGCGCCACACTGGGCCGCGACGTCACAACCAAGCAGATCAGAGACCTTCAGCTGAATGGCCGCAACCCGTACCTCCTGTCGCTTCTCAAGCCGGGCGTAAACGGCGGGACCATCGGCGGATTCAGCTTCAGTCTCACGAACAGCCTGAACGTCAATGGAGCCCGCAACCAGGACACGCTCATCACGCAGGATGGGGCCGTTGCCGTGCGCACCCGCTCCAACGGAACCAGCATCGCTGTCGCCGATGCTGATGCAACCCAGGAAGTCCAAATCCTCACGGCCAACTACAACGCCGAGTACGGCCGCGCCGCTGGCGGACAGATTCGCATCATCACCAAGAGCGGCACCCGCGATTTCCACGGTACGGCTTACGAATACTTCCGCAACTCTGCCCTGGATGCCAATTCGTGGTCTCGAAACAATTCGTCCGATCCGAGCCTTAACAGCAAGCCCGCGCCCTTCCGGTTTAACCAGTTCGGCTACAACGTCGGCGGTCCCATCTTCATTCCGAAGCACTGGAACACGCAGCGCGACAAGCTGTTTTTCCTGTTTGGACAGGAATACGTCCGCTACCGTCAGGACCAGCAAAACAACCTGACGAACACCCAGTTCGTTCCCAGCTTGGCCATGCGCCAGGGAGATTTCAGCGAGTTGCTCAACCCGAGCAATCCCTTTTATGGCGGCAAAGTCCGCACCATCAACGATCCCACCACCGGCAAGCCCTTCCCGGGCAATATCATCCCGAAAAATCGTCTGAGCCCCAATGGCGTCGCCCTGCTGAATATGTTTCCGACGCCGAACGCAACCGGTGCCCTGAACTACCAGCAGACCGCCGCTGCTCCCCAGAACCAGCGCAAAGACACCGGCTCGGTGGACTACTACCCCGCTGACAACCACTACATCCGAGTGCGTCTTCTAAACTTCGAGTACAATCAGGTCATTCCGTTCGCCAGCAACTACTACGTCATCCCGCAGCTCTTTGACCGGCCGAACCAGACAGCCTCTGTCAACTACATCTGGAACGTAAAACCGACGCTCGTCAATGAGCTCTTGGTCAGCGCCAGCCGCGACCAGGTCTTCATCAACATCGATCCGAGCAACGGCCTCTGGAATCGCAGCAAATACGGCATTAATTATCCCTATCTGTTCCCGACCGGAAAGCAGATCCAGGATAAGATTCCCACCGTCACCCTCAACGGACCGTTCAACGAGTTGAGCGGACTTCCCTACCCCTCGTCCTCGAAGGGCCCCATCTACGACATCTCCGACAACCTCACCAAGATCGTAGGGAACCACACCATCAAGGGTGGCTTCGCGTTCGAGCGCGCCGGGGAAAACGACTACGATCAGATCAACGTGCAGGGCGTCCCTGGTGGCACCAACAACCAGAATGGCCGCTTCGTATTCCTGGACACCACGCCGAACGCAACCGGCCTCTCGGTGGCGAACGCAGCCCTGGGTCTGTTCGATACCTACGCCGAGCTCGGAACCCGTTCCTACACGCCGTACCGCGGATTGATGTACGAATGGTTCCTCCAGGATTCCTGGAAGGTCACTCCGAAACTGCACCTCGACTACGGCCTGCGCCAGTCGATCATGAAGCCGTATTACAGCATCTGGCGCAACATGTCGGTCTTCGATCCGAGATTCTACAACCCGGCCAATGCTGTCAAAGTAGATCCCAAGTCCGGTAATCCCATTCCTGGAACAGGTGATCCTTACAACGGCTTGGTCATTCCTGGAAGCGGTTTCCCCGATTCTGCCAAGGGCCGTGTTCCTGCCGCCGATAGCGGACAGTTCGATCGCCTCTTCCACGGTCTGCCCAAGGAATACGCGCAAACTCATCCCTGGCAAGGCATGCAACCGCGCATCGGTATCGCCTACTCGCCGGACCAGAAAACCGCCATCCGCGCCGGTGTGGGCCGTTTCCTCACCCGCCTCGGTGTCAGCGATTCGGTATTCCTCGGCGGCAACCCACCCTTCCAACCGAGCGCTTCTGTCTCCTTCGGCTCGGTCGACAATCCTGGCGGAGGCTCCGCCAATAGCTTCCCGCTTCCTGTCACCACCGAGGATCCCATCTTGTATAACCCCGAAGCCTGGACCTGGAACGCCGCCGTACAACGCGACATCGGGTTCAACACCACCCTCGAAGTCGCTTACGTCGGACGGCGCGGACTGCACGGCCAGCAGGAGATCAACATCAACCAGCTTCAGCCCGGAACAAGGTTCGCGAATCCTGGCGTCAGCCCGGATGCCCTTCGGCCCTATGCCGGCTACGGTGCCATCCGCGACACCAACAACGTCTCGAACTCGATCTATCATGGACTCCAGGTGGATGTGAACCACCGGTTCTCCCATGGGTTGCTCTTCGGTATCGCCTACACGTTCTCCAAGAGCATGGACTTCGGCTCCAGCCAGCGCGACGTTCTTCCCAATGCGTTTGACCGGAGTATGCAGTACGGCTTCTCCGACTTTGATCACCGGCACGTCGCAGTGTTCAACATCATCTACGAACTGCCCTTCTACCACGACACTAAATCCTGGCAGGGTAAGCTCCTCGGAGGCTGGCAGGTCACCGAGGTTACGCAATTGCAAACAGGCTCGCCCGTATCGGTCCAGACCAACGACGACTTCGCCGGAGTCGGCCCGGGCAGCGGTAACTCCGGTAACGGCAACGATGGCTTCGGTTCGCGCTGGATCGTCAATGGCGACATTGCACAGCCGGCTCAGTTCGGCGCCAACGCGCAATGGTACGCCTTCCAGACCGGCACGAACATTCTGGCGCCGGCCCAAGGCACCTTCACCAATCAACGCAGCCGCAATATCTTCTACCAGCCCGGCTTCCAGAACTGGAACTTTGGACTGTTCAAGAACTTCTACACCACTGAATCGCAATACATCACCATGCGCTTCGAGGTCTTCAACTGGCTCAACCACCCCAACTGGGGCGGCGCGAACGGCGGTGGCCTCGACGTAAACCCCAACGACAAGAACTTCGGCAAAATCACGTTCAAGGATAGCCAGCGCCAGCTTCAGCTGAGCCTGCGCTACACCTTCTAACAAAAGCCCAAGTAAACCGTCAATAACCCTGGAGGTTTGGCAAAGGCCTCGGCCGATGCTGAACCTCCATTTCTTTGTCCGGTTCACAAGATATAGAATCAAAGGTTGGCAAATCTTCTTTCTCCCCGCCTCATAGAAACTGGCAGTCCGGAAGAATTTAGTAGTTGCTCATAAGTTCAACGCAAATGGCACAAGTAAAGGCAAATCCCAAAACATACGACGTCGTGATTGTTGGCTCCGGAGCCGGTGGAGGCGTTGCCGCCCAGGTCCTCGCCAACGCCGGTGCAAAAATCTGCTTATTGGAAGCCGGCGATATGTTCGACTGCCGAAAGCAATCCGACATGTTTCAATGGCCCTACAACGCGCCCCATCGCGCGGCCGGATCTCACGAGAAGCCCTTTGGCTACTTCGATGCCACCCTGGTCGGCGGCTGGCAGGTTCCCGGCGAGCCCTACGTGAACGCACCCGGCTCGGATTGGCGCTGGTGGCGAGCCCGCATGCTCGGCGGCCGCACCAACCACTACGGCCGCATCTCGTTGCGCATGGGCCCGTACGACTTTAAACCCTATAGCCGCGACGGCAAGGGCTTCGATTGGCCGATCTCCTACGAGGAGCTTGCGCCTTACTACGACAAAGCCGAAGAACTCATCGGCGTTTTCGGCTCCGCCGAAAACCTGGAGAATACGCCCGACGGAAAGTTTCTGCCGCCCCCTGCTCCTCGCGGTTACGAGCGGGTCATCAAAACCTCGTGCGACAAGCTGAACATCCCCTGCATTCCTTCGCGCCTCGCCATTCTCACCAAGTCCATCCACGGCCGCCCCGCCTGCCACTACTGCTCTCAATGCGGTCGGTCTTGTGGCGTGAATGCCAACTTCAACTCGCCCGGCGTCCACATCTTCCCGGCCATGAAGACCGGCAACATCGAACTGCGTACCGGAGCCATGGTCCGCGAGGTTCTCGTCGGTAACGACGGTCTCGCCAGTGGCGTGTCCTACGTCGACAAGCAGACTCGGCAAGAAGTTTCGGTCTATGCCAAGATCGTGGTTCTCGCGGCCAGCTGCTGCGAAACTGCCCGCATCATGCTCAACTCGAAGAGCAGCAGGTTCCCTCAGGGCATCGCGAACTCTACCGGGCTGGTGGGCCGTTACATCATGGATACCGTCGGCTCCTCTGTCAGCGGATATCTACCTATCCTCGAAGATCTGCCGCCTCAGAACGAAGACGGCGTCGGAGGCATGCATCTTTACATGCCATGGTGGAACTACAAGCAGCAACAAGCCGGAAAAATGCCCTTCGCCCGTGGCTATCACATTGAAATGGGCGGCGGCCGTGTGCAGCCCGGTGCCGGCATTCTGACCGGCTCAGAACACATCCTCGGCGGAGGCTACGGTGTCAGCCTTAAGCAAAACCTGCGCAAGCTGTACGGCTGCAACGTCGGGTTCTCGGGACGCGGCGAGATGATTCCCAACGACAATAGCTACTGCGAGATCGATCCTAACGTTGTCGATCAGTGGGGTATCCCGGTCCTGCGCTTCCACTTCAAGTGGAGTGAGGATGAAATCCTCCAGGCGAAGCACATGCAGGAAACCTTCCAGGAGATCATCGAAACTTCTGGCGGCGTCGTCACTCATAAATCGGATGCCAGTAACAACTGGGGCATCGCGCCCGGCGGCGAAATCATCCACGAGGTTGGCGCAACCAAAATGGGCGACAACCCGAAGACTTCGGTTCTCAATAAGTACTGTCAGGCTTGGGACTGCAAGAATCTCTTCATCACCGACGCTGCTCCATTCGTCAGCAATGCCGACAAGAACCCCACGCTCACCATTTCGGCGCTTGGTTGGCGGACCTCCGAGTACATCGCCGACCAGGTCAAAAAGCGCAACGTTCAGGTCTAGGAAAACAGGAAGAAAAGGAAACTCATCATGGCGACTGACAAAACAAACGAGACCGAACTCAAATCCGATGGCGTCAGCCGGCGCAATCTATTCCAGATCCTGGGCGCCGCTGTGCCGACTGCCGCGCTTGTCGCGGGTACCACCGGCGCGGCTCTGGCCGAAGGGCATGAAGGCCATATGCACATGGCTCATGCCAACGACACGCAGGCCGCTAAAGGCCCTTATCAGCGCAAGGTATTCAACGATGAGCAGTGGCAGGCCGTTCGCGTGCTCTGCGATCTCATCATTCCGGCCGATGAGAAAAGCGGCAGCGCTACCTCCGCGGGAGTTCCCGAATTCATCGATGACTGGCTCGACTTCCGCCGCCAGCAGGACGGCACCGAAGATCTCATGGCCCAGATCTTCGGTGGTTTGATGTGGCTCGATCGCCAGTCCATCGGGAAGTTCGAAAAGAAATTCGTGGAAGCCACCGCCGATCAGCAAAAGCAAATCCTCGACCGGATCGCGTGGCCCGCCAAAGCCGCTCCTGAAGATCACCAGGGCGTCGTGTTCTTCAACAAGTTCCGCGACCTGACGGTTGGTGGCTTTTTCTCCAGCAAAGTGGGCGTCGCCGATCTCCCGTACCTGGGAAATGTTGCCGTTACCGAATGGAAAGGCTGCGATCCTAAAGTCTGGGCCATCATAGAGGAACGCATGAAGAACGGCTACAAGGGCGCATTCACGCAGAACAGTTGATCAGTTAGCAATCCCCGAAGGACGCGGTACTTCCGTACAGCGTCCTTCATTATTCTCGAACTCCCTCCTTACCTTCCTCCGCCCCACTTCTCTATCCAAATTACCTGTTTTGTTACAGCTGCGTGTCTTACCCTGTCCCTGGCGGATGGGGCACCGTAGACTGGGATAAAGGTTCATGAGCAGTCCGTCCGCGCTTCCGTCGCGCTTATCGATCGTCGTTCCCGCTTACAACGAGGAGAAGACGGTCGCGACCGTTACCGAGCGCCTACTCCTGGTAGAACATTTATACGAGATCATCATCGTGGACGACTGCTCGACCGACAACACCTCCGTCGTCGCGCGCCGGCTGGCCGAGCGGCACCCTCAGGTTCGCGTGATTCGGCATGAGCGCAACGGAGGCAAGACAGCGGCCCTGAAGACCGGGTTCGCAGCCACCACGGGCGATATCGTGATCGTGCAGGATGCCGATCTGGAATACGATCCGGCGGAAATTGGAGACGTGATCCAGCCCATTGCGGCTGGCTTTGCCGACGTCGTCTACGGCTCCCGCTTTCTTGTCCGCAAGGCTGCCCGTGTCCTCTACTTTTATCATTTCCTGGCAAACAAATCGCTCACCTTCTTTTCCAACCTGCTCACGAACGTCAACTTCTCCGATATCGAAACCGGATACAAAGCATTTCGCGGAGACATCATCCGCAACATGGTGATCACATCGAGCGGCTTCGGGTTTGAGATCGAGGTGACGGCGAAGATCAGCAAATTGGGCTGCATCGCTTACGAGGTCCCCATCAGTTACTATGGCCGCACCTACGAGCAAGGCAAGAAGATCGGGGTGAAGGACGGTTTGCTCGCCCTCTGGTACATCGTCCGTTACAACCTGTTCACTTCGCTTCGGGATTCCTATCGCGTCATCCCCAGCAGCAGACCGGACGACCTCCAGCCGCTGAATGCCAGGGCTGCATCTGCCAGTGGGAAGCATAATGCCGGCTGATCTGCGCTTCGGATCAGAAACCGAGAGCCTCGCCAGTCTTCCCGCTAGGTTCTCTGCCCGCTTCCTGCTGCTCATCCTGCTGGCCAGCTTTGCCGCGTGTTGCCTTGCTGCTTACGCTGTTTTGGAGGCCCGGGGCGATGCTCATGCCAGCCTCGTTTACGTCCTGCTGTTGCACCTGCTCGTCCTGCCTACGCTCCTCCTCTATTGGAATGCCAGCCGCCATTCCCGGATCGTTTCCGTTGGCTTCGGGAAACTGCATCTCGTGGTGGCCGTGCTATTTGCAGCCGCCGCTCTCGTTGTCGCCTTCCATCTTCGGCATAGCGGCATATCCGATGAATCGGCTTACAAATTTCAGGCCCGTATTTTCGCCGCCGGAAAACTTAAGGCACCCCCCATGCCGGGCGCCACAACGGACGTCTTAAGAACGCCATCTGCTATCCGCTTCGAACAAACTATCCAAAGGCCTGACGGCTGGTTCTCCAAGTATCCGCCGGGCTGGCCCTTGGTTCTTTCCGCCGGATACCTGCTCCACTGTCCTTGGCTAGTGAACCCGGCGTTGGGCGTCATTCAACTCTGCCTCCTCTGGTATCTGGCGCGCCGCTGGGGACGAAATACGCAAATCCTCGCCGTCGTAATCGCTGCTAGTTCCGGCTTTATGCTCGCCTTCAGCACCGGTTTCATGTCGCATGCCTCGGAATCGGTCGTCACACTGCTTGCTCTGTGCGCGCTCCTGAATGGCTTGGAGGAGCATCGCCTGTCTCGAGTCACTATCGCCTTCCTGCTCGTGATCGTCGCAACTCAGATCCGTCCCTACACGGGTGCAGTTTTAGGGCTTTTCTTCGCCGTCCTGGTTCTTTGGGAGTGGAAAGGCAAGCCACGCCTGCTTGCCCCCGCCCTCGCCATCATTACCGGCTGCGGCCTCATCGCTGTCGCGGCCTTCTGCCTGGTTAACTTCATCTACACCGGAAGCCCTCTGGTCACACCCTACGCAATGATTTTGGGAGGTTCCAAAGTTCACGAACTCACGTTCCGGCCCGCCGAGATCGCGGTCGGTATTCTCCACACCTGGCGCTGGTCCATCACCGATACTCTGCGCGTCACGTTCCCCTTCATGTTCCTCTTCGCAGCTTACGCTTGCTGGACGGAAACAAAGCAGAGAAAGCAGTTGATCTATTTCGCAGTCCTGTTACCGCTGCTGGTGCTCGCGTACTTTCTGCAAAGTGAAGGGTCTGGTGGCTCTGGTGCCGGAGAACGCTTCTACTTTGAGGGTTTCTGTCCTATGGCGATTGTCGCCGCGCGTGGTCTCTGCTTGATGATCGGCCGCTGGAAAGTACAAGCTCAAAGCGTCTATGGGTCTTTGGCCGTTCTGCTGGCCCTGCAAATGGGAACAGCAATCTTCGTCGTAAAATGGCTCGATACCCAGAAAGGGCCTTACATTCCCGCTTACCGTGCCGCGCACCGGAATGCCCCGCCTCTCGTGTTTGTCGATATTGTCTCGCCCGTTTTCTCAGCTCGGCATGCGAACTGGAATGAGGCAGATTGGCAACGCGCTCGCACGGTTTACTTGATCGATCCGGGCGCCGGTCATAGGGACGAAGTCGCCTGCCGCTTCCAGCGTCCTATATATCGTGTCGTCACGGAAACTGTAGGGACCGGTACGGTAGAGTACTTTCAGGCAACCGCTCACTGCCCCGCTGGCCAATAATCCTGCTGCCCGTGCAATCACAAAACACAATCCCTGAACGCCCGCAACACGCCTTCGTGGCTCTCTTTATTTTTCTTCTCGCTCTTTACTGCTGGTGGATAATCTCGCTTCCTTTATTTCCCACGCAAGATGACCCCATGCATCTGTATTACGTCAGCGTGCTTTCTCACCTGGACCACGGCTCATCCACGTTCTTTCCCATCTTTGAAAAGTTTTTCTTCGTTCGTCATCCTCTTCCGCCCTATACCGTCCATTACACAATCCTGCGCTGGCTAACCGGCTTTCTTTCGTATGTGCAGGCCGAGAAATACATGGCCTGCCTCATCCTGATCAGCACCGCATTTGGCCTTCGTTTTTTGGCGCAGGCGATAGGCAAAAACAGCAATGTCATGTCCTTGTGGATCATCCCGGTCTCGCTCAGTTGGCCCTTCTTTATGGGCTTTCACAACTACTGCCTTTCTCTCGGCTTTGGACTTTGGGCGTTGGGGTTTTGGTTTCGTGGCGCACGGTCGGATAACCGGATCCTCTACTTCCTGTTCTTGCTTACGATTCTGCTGATTCTGTTCACCCATCCGGTTCCGCTCCTGTTGGTTCTGGCCATTGTGGCCGCGGACGTCGTGATTCGCATTGGGCAGGATGCCTTGTTCCGGGCCGTACCCACCCGGCGGTCGCTCGTGCTTCACCGCTGGCCTATCCTCGTTGCCTCCTTGGCTTTTTGCTCTCTCGCGTATGTGGCCCTCTTCGTCAACCGAAGCAGCACCGCCAAAAACCTTACTGAACACTTTTCCCGTGCGAAAGTCGCCGCGTCGCTGCTTCGCCTGGACAGTCTCTGTTTTGCCACTGGCCCCTTGTCCCAGCTCTACCGTATTGCTCTTTACGCCTTGCTGGTGCTTTGTTTATATTTTGCTGTCGCCCATTTTCGCCATCTCTGGAAGAAACGTGAGCTGGCTCCATCCACCGCGCTGCTCCTCTGCGCCTTGGTTATGATCGTCGTCCTGCCGCTTCTGCCTCGCGACATGAATGGCTCGGAGCATTTCTCGGATCGTCTCGCTATCTGCATCTGGATCGTTGCCATCGCTGCCGCTAGCGCCGGGCCCGCGCTTCGGCCGCGCGCGAGGAACATCGTGGCCATCGCGGCCGTTGCCGTGGCTCTATTTGCCATCGGCTTGGCGGACCACCTCATTCGGCCCGTGGCGAACCGCTTGTCGCTGATCGAAGACGCCCCGGTAAAGCCGCATCGGCTCGGGATCCTTCTTGATGCACCCGTTCGGGAATACAATCGCTATCTCACGTTTGACCCTTATATCCGTTGGGCGGGCGCACGCTACTTTCGCCGCTCGAATGCCGTCCTCCTGAATAGCCCATGGCTCGACCTCCCCATTCTGCCGATCGGGCTTCGTGCCACCCCCTTAACGGCCCGCTTTTCCCCGGTCGAACTCACGGTCCCCCGCAGCTTCCACCAGCACTTGATGGACTCCCCGGCGGACCGCAACGCCGTCCTGTCGGCGATCGATCTCATCGTTTTCGTCGGCCGGCCTCAACCGGCCCCGTCTGCTCCCGACCCTCTGCTGGCGGACGACTCGGCTCACCGCTGGAGATGCACCCAGAACGTCTGGTATTTCGTGTGCGAGGCAAAGCGACAGCCCAGGTAAGCTCGTAAACGCCGGTCACAACTTTCGGAAAAATATTTTCGCTATAGCTTTTCAGCGACTTACAAGGCTTTTGAAGTGGGGCAAGTTCGTTTTCGTGCCGCGCCATGCTATGGTCAAGCCGCCGTACAGGAGGCCCCCGAACCACCATGACCGCCCGCCAGTTGAGACGCCAGGCTGAACACCAGGCCCGCAAACAAGCCCGTAAAGCCGGGAACCAACCGGAGCCGGCCGCCGCTGCCGAAACCGCCGCGCCGCTCACCCGCGCCGAGGTGAACCGGCAGAACGCCTTGCACTCCACCGGCCCGCGCACGCCGGAA
>DATIMM010000233.1:0-25940 GCA_035475295.1 Bryobacteraceae bacterium | reverse complement strand
CTGGCCCACGCCACTTCGTGGACAAGAAGGTCTGTGCCTTTCGCAAAACGGATGAGATTCTCACTGAAACGCGTATCACCGGAGAAAACCACCGAGTGTCCGCCGTAATCGATGCGGTAGCCAAAAGCTGGTTTTGCGGTGGCGTGATCAACCTCGAATGCCGTTACCGTCACGCCGTTCTTCTGATAGATAGTTCCTTGAGTAATGTCTTGAGCCAGAATAGTTATACCCTGCTCGGGAATTCCGTCTCTCATGCGGAACTGGATGTCTGCCGCGAACGCTTTCCGCAAATTCAACATCAATTCCTTAGTTCCGGTCGGGCCCCACACCTGAAAGGACCCCGTTCGATGGCCAAAAGGTGGTGGGAGCCAACCGGTCAACAACAGATCAGGAATTCCAACGACATGATCAGAATGCAAATGAGTCAGGAATACAGCCGTTATCGCGCCGAGCGGAACACGATGTTGCCATAGGCGCAACGACGCGCCGCGACCGCAATCGATCAAGAGCTTTTCGGATCCTGCTTCAACCAAGGTACTCGGACCGAAACGCTCGATGATTGGAATTGGGCTGCCAGTGCCGAGTAAAGTGACCTTTATAACTTGCGCTGGAAGGTTCCAGCAGGTCAAAAGGAGTAGCAGAGCTCCCCTGAAACTCACCGCGCTTGACGAATGCAATGTCCTTCCCTCCTGCTGGCGCCGAATCGTTTGGTTCATCTTACATGAATTATGGAAGGCAAATCCTTCCAATCGAGGAGGGGGACACCCGGTGGAAAGTGCCGGGATCAACCAGGTTAGGTCCTGCATCGTCGGCTATCCGGACATTGGGCGGCTGGAGAAACGGGAGTTATGGTCGGCAGCCGTTTCAATTGACAGATGGCCCGTGATCGTCCAGCCATTGGAGCCTGATCGCAGCGTTCAGATTTCACAGCATTTCGTTTATCTGAATAGTTGGCTGTACGTTCGTGAACATTGGGATATCACGAATAATCTCATCACCATGCGTGCCCAAAGCGTCTTGTACGAGTTGTCTCGATGGAAAGATCAACTCTCCGATCAGCTCGAACATCGGAGTACCGCCGTCCAGCGTGGCCGCTCCTCGCATCAGCCGGACATCCTTTAAGCCGAACCGTTCAAATCTGTCCTTAACCATTGGAATATGTTTTGCGAGGTAATAATCGAAATCGAAATGTGATTGTCCGGTTTTCGGGTATAAAACGCTCACGATGATCATTTGTGGATCTTAGCGTATGGCTACGAATGTGGTCGGCCTACGGGCGTAATCATTCCTGTCCTGCCTGTCGGCTACTCGGAAGTTATCCTCTTTGATGCCTGGGAGAGATTACCTTCGCTAATCGGGATTGTCGAAGGCAAAAGGCGGATGCCCTGACATAACGCGCAGGGCAACGCCGAGATTTGCACTCAGACTCGGGCCGCGCTGGTAGCTGTAGTGGTCGGAACGGCCATGCTTCTCGAAGAACTTTCGGGGAGCGCGGGGCACCCCACGCTTGGAGTACGTTCATGTTGCTCAGCGGTGTTCGCTCTTTTAGACGACTGCGGCTCACCCGCTTTGATCCGTTTCGCGACTGTCAACTCCCATACCTGCAGGTGCCTACCTCGTTCCGCTGCTAGCTTCGTTTGAGGGATCTCAGCCGCACTAGACGCAATTCACGGCGGTATCTCTTGTACTGGCCCTCTCGGAGGTACTCTTCGACTGCGCGCTGGTCCGCACGCCAGAGCTTGGTACCAACGCGGAATGCACGGATATGGCCGGCACACATCCACCGCCTGACAGTCCGTTCGCTGATCCCGAGTTGCGCGGAGATTTGTTTGGGTGACAGATACAGCATCTGAACCTGAGTGGTCTTCAGGCGAAGCAGGCTCTCTAGCTGTGAACCTTTATCGTTCTGTCCGTGAGAGGGCAACAGTAAGCACGCGAAAAATGCGTTTCGTGTGTCTTTTTCGGGAGATTTGACCGGAAAAGACCGCACTGGCCGCAAACAGCTTCCGCAGTACATTCGACATCCTGCGTGCCCAGCCTAGCTCCATGTCGACTTCTATTACAAATCCGGGGACTTGAGACCCCGGATCACAGGCTTGGCACGGTCACATATCCTCTGCGGATCCATCATCTTACGTCGCGGCCAGCTACCGAGGTCTTGTTCTCGCGTGATCTGATCGTTTCAGAGCAGAACAGCTTGGAGGAGGCCTGCTTAGTGATTGAAGAGAACTCCTAGGTCTTACGTTTGCCTCAGGATTCTGCGACTATCGTTCAAGCCATCTAGGTCTGGTGCGCTGCCTTGCACAGTATGCAAACCTGGCACGATCTGTTGAGCAAACGCCTATTTATCGGAGGGTATAAAAGTTCGTGAGTCTCTTTCGTCCGTCTTATAAAGATAAACGCACCGGCGAACTGAAGCGCACAAGTACTTGGCACTACAAGTTCACGTTCGCTGGCAGGCTAATAGAAGAATCTGCGAAGACAACGTCCAAGACGGTTGCGCGAGAAGCGGAGAAGCAGCGCCGACGGGAACTCGAGCAGGGGTTCAACGGTTTATCAGATAACCGGGACGAGCGAGTCCGAGGCATCAAAGACCTCGCGACGTCTTTTTTGGCCGAATACCGAGTACGCCAGCCGAGATCGGCAAGATTCGCTGAACATGCGATCGGTCATGTGACAAGGCTGCTGGGCAATCATATGGCAGTAGATATCACGGACAGAACGGCAATCGGGTATCAACTGGTGCGCCTCGACGAGGGCGCTGCGCCAAAGGCAATCGATGAGGAAGTCGGGTTTCTTCTACGCCTACTTCCGACTACGCAGTCAGGCGCGCTTAGGGCGCAGTTGAAACAGGACAAGAAGCTGAAGCTGAAGCTGAAGATTACAAAGCGTGTAGGAAAGGCGTTTTCGGCAGAAGAGAAAGCGGCGCTGATCGAAAAAGCAGGGGCAGCTAATCGCCGTTCGAAGGGGATTCACCTCGCGACCATGTTGGCGTTACACGCCGGTTTGCGAGACAAGGAAATCAGAACACTTCAGTGGTGCCGCGTCGACTTGACGAGGCGGATCATCACGGTGGGTGAGACAAAAACGGCGGCCGGTACAGGACGAACGATCCCAATGAATCACGAGCTGTATTCTGCGTTCACAGAGTACTCTAAGTGGTACACAGGGCGATTTGGATGTGCGGAGACAGGCTGGTACGTATTTCCATTTGGCCGAACCTGGGCTCAAGATCCGACTCGACCGCAGACCACCCTCAAAACCGGATGGAGGAACACGCGATCCATGGCGAACGTAGTTGGTCGATTTCACGATGCGCGACACACCTTTGTGACAGATCTAGCCGAGAGCGGCGCTGGTGATCAAGTTATTCAAGACCTGGCCGGCCACGTCTCACGCGATATGGTCAAACACTACTCGCACATTCGGACTGAGGCAAAGCGCAGAGCCGTGGCAGCGCTCCCAAGTTCGGCGAAGGATAAGAGAGTACAAGTTGGTGAACAGGTACAAGAAATGGTACAAGTCGCCGACAAAGCTGCACTCACGAGCCTGAAGAATCAGGCTAAGTTATTGATTAAACTGGCTCCTCAGGTAGGATTCGAACCTACAACCCTTCGGTTAACAGCCGAATGCTCTACCGTTGAGCTACTGAGGAGCATTTCGCTCCGCATTGCAGGAGCGCTACTGGGCTGTCCCTGCAAGGTGGGCCAACACCATTAAAGCACAGCGGCAATTTGGGATGTCAATCCACGAGCAGAAGACCAGTACGGATACCAGTCTAAATGCTACGCTGAAATTTCCCATGCCATCCAGTAGTGAACCGCGCGCAACGGGCACACAAATGCCCTCGACGCTTGAGAAAGTGTACGAGCCGCACCGCTTTGAACCGCACTGGGCCCAGTGGTGGATCGAGTCGGGCATCTATCACGTTGATGCTGCGCAGGCAAAGCACGGCCGGGTCTTCTCCCTCGTCATTCCACCTCCCAACGTCACCGGGTCCCTTCACATTGGGCATATGCTGGACCATACCGTCATGGATGTGGCCGTGCGTTGGCACCGGATGAATCGAGAAACCACTCTCTGGCTGCCCGGCACTGACCATGCCGGTATCGCCACCCAGATGGTGGTCGAACGCCAGCTTGCCACCGAAGGTCTTACGCGCCAAAAGCTCGGCCGCGAAGAGTTCGAACGCCGTGTCTGGCAATGGAAAGAAGAATACGGCGGCCGCATCAACCTGCAAATCCGCCGTGAGGGCGCAAGCGTCGATTGGTCTCGGGAGCGCTTCACCATGGATGCCGGGCTGACCCGGGCGGTCCGCGAAGCCTTTGTTCGCCTCTGGGAAAAAGGTCTGATCTATCGCGGCGAGTACATGGTCAACTGGTGCCCCCGCTGCCAAACCGCCATTTCCGACGTGGAAACTGCGCATGAGGCGGTCAACGGCCACCTCTGGCATATTCGCTATCGCGTTACGGGCAGCGATGAGAGCTTGACCGTTGCCACAACACGGCCGGAAACCATGCTCGGCGATACCGCGCTGGCGGTTCATCCGGACGATCTGCGCTACCAGCATTTGCATGGGAAGACAGTCTTGCTTCCATTGATGAACCGCGAGATTCCCGTCATCGCGGATACGATGGTTGATCCGAAGTTCGGCACGGGGGTTGTTAAAGTTACACCCGCCCACGACGCGAATGATTTTGAAACCGGCAAACGTCACAATTTGCCACTGGTAAAAGTGATCGGCGAAGATGCCCGCATGACCGCCAGTGCCGGTGCCTATGCGGGGCTCGATCGATTCGAGGCCCGAAGGCGTATTGTAGCCGCGTTGGAAGAATCCGGCGAGCTAGTCAAGGTCGAAGACTACACCGTCAACATCAGCAAGTGCGACCGCTGCAAAACCGTTATCGAACCGCTCGTCTCCACGCAGTGGTTTGTCCGCATGCGTTCCCTGGCCGACAACGCGATAGACGCAGTAAAAAGCGGACGCATTCGCTTCGTCCCTGATGATCGCGAAGTTCTGTTCTTCCAGTGGATGGAAAATATCCGTGACTGGTGCATCTCGCGCCAACTCTGGTGGGGGCATCGCATTCCCGCCTGGCACTGCAGCAATTGCCATCAAATAACTGTCGCGCGCGAAACGCCGCCCCTTTGTCCCCATTGCCACTCGACGGAACTCCAGCAGGATTCCGACGTGCTCGACACCTGGTTCAGCTCCGGTCTTTGGCCCTTCTCTACTCTTGGCTGGCCTGAAGAAACGGACGATTTCAAAACCTTTTACCCTACTTCCCTTCTCGTCACCGGCTTCGACATCCTCTTCTTCTGGGTCTCGCGTATGATCATGCTCGGCCTCGAGATGACTGGCGAAGTACCCTTTCGCGAAGTTCACATGCATGGACTCGTCCGCGATGCCGAGCGCCAGAAGATGTCTAAGACGAAGGGCAATGTCGTCGATCCTCTGCAAATTATGGATCGTTACGGTACCGACGCCTGCCGGATCGCCCTGCTCATATCCGCTGCCCCCGGAGCCGATATCGCGCTTAAAGACGAACGCTTGGATTCCGCCCGAGCCTTCGCCAACAAGCTTTGGAACGCTTCGCGTCTGCTGTTCGGAAACCTGGAGCGTTCCGGCGTCACTTCCTTTGACGGATCGTCGGCATTTCCCACGCAGTACATCGAGGATGCCTGGATCTACTCTCGCCTCCAGTCGGCAGTGAAAACCGTCAACAACGCTCTCGAGTTTCACCGCTACCACGAAGCGGCGCAAACCCTTTGGGACTTTGTCTGGAAAGAATTCTGCGATTGGTATCTCGAAGTAAAGAAGCTGCGGTTCCAGGAAAATTCCGGCCTTGACGAACACTGGGTCGCCGCCCTCACCGTGTATGAAACCATGCTACGGCTACTTCACCCCTTCATGCCATTCATCACCGAAGAGCTTTGGCAGCGACTCATGACGATCGTCGACAAAAAGCCCGTCTCGATTTCTCTTGCCGAGTTCCCCCAGAGCCAAGCCTTCGACGATCCGGCCGATTCGTTTACCGTCCTGCAGCAGATCGTTACCGCTGCCCGCGAGCTTCGAGCCGACAACAAGTTCGATCCCAAAGCAACTCTTGATGCATCGCTGTACCTGCACGGCAAGTCGTTTGCCGCCGAGGACCTAAAGATTATAGCTGCCCTTCCCAAACTGAACCTCCAATCCCGGGAAGGCGCTCCCACCGGACAAACCGGCCTGATCCGCTCCCAACCCAGTTTCGACCTCCAGATTCACGCCGCTGCTCCCCCAACACAGAACGGCGCAGGAGGCGCCGAGGCTCGCGCGCGCCTCGAACGAGAAAACACCGATCTCCAACGCGCGATCGACACTCATCAGCGGCAACTCTCGAATCCTATATTTCTTGGCAGGGCTCCCGAACATGTAATTACCGGAATGCGCGGAAAATTAGCCGATTACGAAACACAGCTCGCGAAGAATCGCAAGCTTCTGGAGGCGCTGCAATAGATGACGTTCGACGTCTCTCATCCGGAAATCCGTACCGCTGTGGAACGTGCCCTTGCCGAAGACATCGGTCCAGGCGATATCACCTCCCAGCTAACCGTCCCTGAGAATCTCACCGCTCGCGGCAGCTTCCTTTCGAAGCAACCTCTGGTTGTAGCTGGAGTTGAACTTCTTCCCTTGATCTACGAACTTCGTGGTGGAGCCCAAGTCGAATTGCTTACTGGGAGCGGCGCCACAGTGAAACCGGGTGACATTCTGGCCACCACCCAAGGATCTGCGCGTACTCTCTTAGAGTGTGAACGCGTCGCGCTCAACTTCATGCAACGCCTTAGTGGAGTGGCTACGCTAGCCCGCCATTACGTCAATGCCGTAGCAGGAACCAAGGCCCGTGTTCTCGATACCCGCAAAACAACGCCTGGCCTCCGTGATCTCGAAAAAATGGCAGCCGCAGCAGGAGGGGCAACTAATCATCGCAGGGGACTCTTCGACGCGGTGCTCATCAAGAACAATCACATCACCGCTGCAGGCGGGGTACGCCAGGCTCTTGAACGCGTTAAGTCTTTCGAAGGCCCCGTCGAAATTGAAGTACGCACCCGCGCCGAACTCGAAGAAGCGCTCTCTTGCGGCGCAAAAAACCTGCTCCTCGACAATCTGACGCCCGCCGAAGCCGCCGAATGGATCTTGTACATCGAGGGCCGGGCAACTGTCGAGCTGTCTGGCGGCATAGATATCCGAACGATCCGCGCTTACGCCGAAGCCAGCCCGGATTACATCTCATGCGGCGCCATCACCCATTCAGCGACCGCAGTCGATATCAGCTTCCGCCTGGAACTCGATCCCGTTTAAATGCCGCTTGATGTAGAAAAGATTCGCTTGCTCCGGCCTCAAAACCAGTTGCACTACTTCCCAACCCTCGGTTCGACTATGACCGAGGCGGCCCGTCTGGCGGCGTTGCGAGCCCCGCACGGCACTGTTGTGCTCGCCGACGAGCAAACTGCTGGTCTCGGCCGTCTTGGCCGCTCCTGGTATTCGCAAGCTGCATCCGGAATCTACTCCACGACTCTTCTTCGCCTGCCGCTCTCGCCCGAAAGCGCCCCCCTCGCCGCCCTTATGCTCGGCCTCGCGACTGCCGACGCAATCAGTCGTTCGACCAACCTCATGTGCGACTTACGCTGGCCTAACGATGTGCTCATCGATGAACGGAAGGTCGCTGGCATCCTCGCCCAGTTGGTTGATGGCTATATTCTTGCCGGTATCGGCATTAACGTGAATCAGGCGTCATTTCCGGACGGCCTCCGCACACCAGCTACATCGGTGCTCATGAAAAGCGGCGGCCGCGTACACTCGCGGGAGGATATCCTCCTGCATCTCCTTCCAGCGCTCGACGCATATTGCTCTCTGCTTATCGAGGAAGGCCCTCACAGCATTCTCCGCGCTTTCGCCGCAGCTTCTAGCTACGCGCTGCATCGCCGCGTCAGAGTTGAGGAAAGTGGAACCGAAGGTGTCACCGCCGGACTTGATGAAAATGGCTTTTTGCTGCTCCGCCTGGATGACGGCCGCCTGGAACGGATCACTTCTGGAGGCATCCGGCCGGCGGCCGGTAATGGAACGCGATGAGCGATCAGAACATTACCCCCGAGGCTGAGCCCGAAGATTGGCCCCGCAATTACTTCAACTATTTCACTGAAATCGAAGAGCACTTCCGCCGCGCCCGTGGCACCAGCTTGTTTCTGCTTTCTCCCCTTGATTGGGCGCTCATTGAAAGCTGGAAGAATGCCGGCGTGCCGCTTGAAGCAGTACTGAAGGGTATTGAAGACGCATTTGATAAGTGGCGGAGCCGAAAAACAAAGACCCGGGCAGTGAACTCACTCGCCTACTGCGCTCAGGCGGTCATGGAGGCTGCTCAACGCACCTCCTCCCGAAACACAGGGACGAATGCCTTTCCCGATTCGGTCTTCGCTGCGGCTGAGGTTCGCGCTCATCTGCAGCACGCAATCGACGCCCTCCGCAAGAAGCCGGAAGCGCCCTACAATGACGTTGCTGCGTCGCTGGAAGCGGTAAGCGCCCACGTGGAAGATCACCTCGAAAACGTCGAAGAACTTGAACAGCGCCTGACCGCCCTGGAAGAGAAAATGGTCGCTGTCGCAAGAACACGCCAGAAAGACGAAGATCTCCTGGCCATCCGGCAGTCTCTGGATGCCGAATTACGGCCGTATCGCGGGAAGATGACTGCCGAGCAACTCTCTATGCTGGAGCGGCGCTATCTTGATTCCGCGTTGCTCGAACGGGCTCAACTTCCTCGGCTCAGCCTTTTCTATCTGCGGTAAGACTCCCTTGGGCGAGACGGGCTGCGCAACTCGCCACCAAACTGTGAAAATTCCTACGCACCACAAAAAAGTAGTGGTACATTAACATTTTATAAAGCCAAAAGCCTCCGTTGTAGCGTCCAAATTAATAGAAACCAAGGTTTTCACGAGTTGAAATCAGTGGTTTGAGGGTGACCCCTAAAGGCCACCTTGTCGTCGGCGCACTTCTATGCAGTTTACTGCCTGTGCGTCGCGGGTGGGCATCGTCCTCCAGGTGCCCCACCCGCTCTCTATGATGGTCCGCACCCGGTATGGACGGGGGATTTCACTTTCTACCGATAAGCTCAATCCGGAATGCGGGACGGTGGACTCGTGCCTCGGGACAAGGAATTCCTGCCTCTCTCGCCAGCCTTACCAACTCTCGCTTACGGAACGCCGCCCTGACGGAAATCATGCCGTCGTGAACCGTAATCCAGTCCCATTTGTAGATTAGTCTTGTAATTGGCAGAAAATAATAGGCAAAAACGCTTCGCTGTAGGTCCGAAACAAACAGTCCGCAGCGTGCCAAGGCATAAAAGTTCCTCAGCAGTCCTATCACCGCGTCATCGGTAAAGTGATGAAGAAACAAGGCGCAAATCACATAGTCGAAGCTTGCGGGCCGGAACGGCAATGCAAACGCATCCCCCAAGACTTTCGGTTTGGGTGCCCGATGGAGGTTCACGGCATTATAATCCAGGCTCGTGATCGTGGCGCCAGGGTAGGCCGATTGGAGCACCCGCGCAGTATCCCCGGAGGCCGCGCCAATATCCAGCAGGCTAAAGCGCTCGTCCTTCGGTATAACTCGACTCACCATCTGCTTCAATACGGAATGACCCCCAAAATGGCGGTTGATCCGGATCAGGTCTTCCAGGCTGCGCCGAGCCACCTCCGGCGAAGCATGGTCCATCAGTTCGGGCTTAATCAGGCGTTGGGCGAACAATTTTCATTATCAATGACCCAAAGGATCTTCTAGTGGACTTCCTGATCTCTAGCACAGGCACGAAATTTGACGCGAACCTGGGATGGATCGAGGCGATCTGTGGCCCCATGTTCTCCGGCAAAAGCGAAGAGCTTATACGTCGCCTCCGGCGCGCCATCATCGCCCGAAAGCGAGTGCAGGTATTTAAGCCGGCCATGGACACCCGTTATTCGGAAAGCGAAATTGTGACGCACGCCGACGTCCGAATGTCGTCCGAACCGGTGGAGTGCGCCGCCGAGATTTTGGCAAAACTGGACTGGCGGACGCAGGTGATCGGCATCGATGAGGCGAATCTGTTAGGTCCGGATCTCGTTAAAATCGCTAATCGGTTGGCGGACGGTGGCAAACAAGTCCTGATTGCCGGTCTCGATACCGACTATCTCGGGCTTCCGTTTGAACCCATGCCTGATCTGCTGGCCACGGCCGAACTGATTACCAAAACTCTTGCCATCTGTATGCGTTGCGGCAATCCGGCCAAACACACTCAACGCCTCGTCTTTTCGGATGAGCGGATCCTGGTCGGGGCCTCCGAAGCTTACGAGGCGCGCTGCCGGCGCTGCTTTGAATCCGGAGCTCCCCGCCAGGAGGTTCTTCAATTGTTTCCGGCCACAGACGATACTTCTTCGCGTCGTTGAAACATAATAGGTATTAGCGACGTCTGTTCTCCCATTGGAAGATCGGCACTAGTCCGAAACCACGTCCAGAATCGTTTTAAAGGAAATATTCAATGAGTACCTCCGCCCAGCAGCCAACTTATATCATTCCGCCACCGGCCAGCCCCAACTGGAAAACACCGCTGCTGATCGTCGTCATCTTACTCCTGATTGCATCTAATATTTATCTCTTTACGCAGGTCCGCCAGGTTAAGACGGATAACCGTAATGAGATGGCAAAGCTGAGCGCTGACATCAATGGTTCGCTCGAAAAGATGCGTATAGATTCCTCGGCCGAGGTTCAGAACTCGCGCCACACCGTGAATACGTTGCAGGCACAGTTGCGCGCCGAACGCCGGGCCGCATCGCGTGAAGTTGGCCAAGCCAAAATCGATGCTGAGAATCGTGTCGCGAGCCTTCAAAATCAGGTCTCGCAGGCCCAGGCCCAGCAGCAACAGGCCATCGAAGCCGTAAAGACGACCGCCGATACGGCCACAACGAAGATCGCCAGCGTCTCTACTGACGTTCAGAATAATAAGACCCAACTCGACCAAACCATTGCCAGCCTGAAACGTGTTGCCGGCGACGTTGACAACCATACCAGCTTGATTGCCACCAACGGCAAGGAACTCGATGCATTGAAGCAGCTTGGCGAGCGGAACTACGCCGAGTTCACCATCCAGAAATCTAAACAGCCGCAGCGGGTCGGTGACATTATGGTTCAACTCAAGAAGGCCGATCCGAAGCGGAACCGCTTCACGATCAGCGTGATCGCGGACGACAAGACCGTTGAAAAGAAGGATCGCACTGTAAACGAGCCGATCCAGTTCTATACGTCCAAAGCCAAGCAACCGGAGGAAATCGTGGTGAATTCGGTTTCGAAGAATTCCATTGCTGGCTATTTGGCCATGCCCAAGGTGCAAACCGGACGCTCGTAAAATAGAGATAGAGGAAATTACGTGCGATATCCAGAACAACTCATAGCGCCAATGCGGCAGGATCTGACCGCCTTTGGTGTGAAAGAAACGCGGACACCGGAAGAAGTCGATAGGGCGCTGGCGCCTGGAACCGGCACCGTGCTCGTGGTCGTAAACTCTGTTTGCGGCTGTGCCGCGGGAAAAGCCCGGCCAGCTATTGGCATGGCGCTGCAACATGCCAACAGGCCCGATTCAGCCGTGTCTGTCTTTGCCGGCGCGGACTTAGAGGCAGTGGCCCGGGTGCGTGAACTCCTGCCGGGTGTTCCGCCTTCGTCTCCCTCGGTTGCCCTCTTTCAGGATGGCAAGCCGGTCTTTGCCTTGCACCGTTTCCAGATCGAAAGTAGCCAGGCGCCTCAGATTGCCAAGATGCTGACCGACGCTTTCGATCAATACTGCGTCACCGCGAAGCAGTAAGATTCGTCCGGCGCGATCCGTAAAGGCCGTGATCTTCGATGTATTTACGGACCTTTACGGGCAACTCCGGCGTTGGTTTGCCCTTCGCCAGCCGTTCCCGGATCCCGGAACTCGATACCGGTAGTGCCAAGCCATCCAAGCGATGGACAATTGCGTGGTCGGCGATTCGGTATTGGTGCCCAGGCCGCTCCACCACAATGAATTCCGTAAGTCGTACCACTCTTTCCGATTGATGCCAGGAATGTAGCTCGTCAAAAGCATCCGAGCCAATAAGAAAGAATAACCGGTCGCCCTCGCCCATCTCCTGCCTGAAGCGCTGAAGAGTTTCCACCGTGTAGCTGTGGCTCCTGCCCTCCTCCATCCGGGAAACCGTGAACATCGGATATGGTTCGCAGGCAGTTTGTACCATCCGGAAGCGGTCCTCGTAGGGCGTCACGGCATTAGCTTCCTTATGGGGCGGATTCCCTGCCGGCACAAACAGCAGCCGGTCGATTTGAAACCGTTTCACAGCTTCCAGCGCGATTCGCAGATGGGCATTGTGAATAGGATCAAACGTGCCGCCGAAAATGCAGATGCGCCGCTCGCTCATTATGCTTATGCGGATTTCTTGGCAAGCGGTTTACTGGATACTTGATCCTCGGCCGCGCGGCTTGCCAGTTCGTCACACCGGTTATTGTCTTCGTGCAAGGCATGGCCCTTCGTCCACGTCCACTGGACGCGATGCGAGTTCACCAGTTTGTCAAGCTCCATCCATAGGTCCTGGTTCTTCACCGGCTTCTTGTCGGAACTCTTCCAGCCGTTACGCTTCCAGCCCGCAATCCACTTGGTCATCCCGTTCTTTACGTACTCAGAGTCGGTAATGATCTCGACGGCGCACGCCTCCTTTAGCCGCTTTAGCCCCTCGATCACGGCCGTCAGTTCCATGCGGTTGTTCGTCGTCTCCGGAGCGGAGCCGAACATCTCGCGCTTATGCTCCCCGTAACGAAGAATGAACGCCCACCCGCCCCGTCCGGGATTGCCTTTGCAAGCCCCATCTGTAATCAACTGAACTTGTTTCAAGCGACTTCCGCGCACTCTAGGGTAGGCGTCCCGCTCAACTGGCTGTTGAAGAAGATGTCCACGATCTCGAGTATCCGCTGCACATCTTGCGCGCGGTAGATCTCTGTCCTGAGTTTCGACCCATTCCGTACCCCATGCGTGAAGTAGGTCGCAAACTGCTTCATTTTGCCCACAGCGTCAGATTCACCGTGGTCCTGAAGCATCAGGTAATAGGTCTTCATCATGTCGTAGCGGGCCCGGTCAGGCGGGATTGTGTAGGTCCCGGTATGAAGATATTCATCTATCTGGCGAAAAATCCAGGGATTTGACGAGGCTGTACGGCCAATCATCACGGCATCGCAGCCAGTTTCGCGATACATGCGCAGGGCATCCTCCGGCGTCAGAATGTCGCCGTTACCGATTACCGGAATCTTCACTGCCGCTTTCACTTCGGCGATGCGCGTCCAATCGGCCTGGCCGCTGTACCCCTGCTCGCGGGTCCTGGGATGTAGCGCAACCGCAGCTAGACCGCAATCTTCGGCCAGCTTAGCCATCTTCACGGCAACCAGTTCCTGATCATTCCAGCCAGCCCGAAATTTACAAGTCAGCGGGATCGAGATCGCCGCTCGGACCTTCTCGAGAATCGCCTGGACGAGGGGCAGATCCCGCAGTAGGCCGGAGCCCCCGTTGCACTTCACGACCTTATTTACCGGACATCCAAAGTTGATGTCGACGATGTCGAAACCGCGATCCTCACAGACTTTTGCAGCTTCGGCCATCACGGCTGGATCGGACCCGAACAACTGGCAGGTGATCGGGCGTTCCTCTTCTTCGAAGTAGAGGTAGCGAAAGTTCCGGTTCGGCTTCTTCGCTTTCCGCGTGCTCACAACGCCATGGGAGCTGGTAAACTCCGTCATCAGCAGGCCACATCCGCCCTGATTACGGATCAATCTGCGAAACACAGTGTCGGTGACTCCCGCCATGGGAGCCAATACCGTCGCAGGCCGGACGGAGATGGCGCCGACGTTGTATGAAGAAGGAAAATCGAAGACGTAACTGGTGTTCAACGGAATGACTCTATTTTAACCAGCAGCCCCTCACTCATGGAGAAACGCCGGTCGAGTCTCCCACGTTTTATGTACAGGAACATCTATGAGCTCCACAAACATGCTGAAGGTAGTGGTAGCCTTTCTCGCTGGGCTGGTGGTGGCCCTCGGAGGGGCACTGATCTATGTGAAGTCCGGGTCGCCGAATTCTTCTCCGCAGCCCTCCGTGGCCCAAACAACCGCGTTGCCGGCGGTTCAGCCGGCTGCGGCCCAACCTCCTCCTGCCGTTGCCAATCCAGTTCCCGTCGAACCCGCGGTGGTCAAGAGCACGCCCGCTCGCGTAGCAAAAGTGGAACCCCTCAAGCACAAAGTTCATAGAACAGTCCGGCAGGATGAGGAGGTCTCCCCGCCTCCGCCGGTACAGATGTCACCCCGGCCAGAGCCGGCGCAGTTCGTGCAAAACAGTCCTCCGCTTGCGGACACCGCTCCGGTCTCCCAACCAGCCCCTGCCCCGCAACCAGTCGCGCCCCCGCCTCCATCCCAGCCCAGAACCATTACGCTTCAGCCGGGCACGAGCATCACGGTCAGGCTGGATGAGGCCCTTTCTACCGACCACAATTACACGGGCGATACCTTCCGGGGCTCGCTCCAAACTCCGATCATTCGGGATGGCTTTGTCATCGCCGACCGTGGGTCCCGGGTGTTGGGACGCGTCGTCAGTGCTGAAAAGGCGGGCCGGGTGAAAGGGCTTGCGGAACTGACCCTGGCTTTGACAAGCATCAACACCACCGACGGCCAAACAGTCCAGATTCAGAGCAATACAACCGACGTAAGGGGCCCCACCAGTAAGAAGCGTGACACCGCCGAAGTCGTAGGTGGCTCAGCTCTGGGCGCGATCATCGGCGCCATTGCTGGTGGAGGGAAAGGCGCGGCCATCGGCGCCGGTGCCGGTGGTGCTGCCGGCGCGGGAGGCGCGATGGCGACTCGTGGTAAGCCGGCCGTTATTCCTGCCGAAACAAAACTGACCTTTCAATTAGGCGCGCCGGTTACTATCACCGAAAAACTGAATCAGTAGAGCTGCGCGTTCTTTCCCTCTGCGGGTCCCAGTACCCGCCATTTTGAGGCATCCAAACTGCGCGGAGTAGGCTCCACTTCCTTCATCTCCTTGATCTGCTCCGCGCTGGCCGGCCGCAGATCCTTCATCTTTCGGGCAGCTGGTAGAACATTGCGTTCCAGTGAGCCAACGGTGGCATTGTAGGCCGTGACGGTCTTGTCAATGGCATCTCCAAGTTTTTCAAAATGCTCGCTCATCTTTAAAACGCGCCCGTATAGCTCGGAGCCTGTTTCGCGTATTTTATCGATGCCTTGCGCAATCGTGTGCTGCCGCCAGCCGTGCGCTACCACCAGCAACAGCGTGATCAGCGTCACCGGCGTGGCCAGAATCACCCTTTGCTCCACACCAAAGTCGAGGAGTGCGGGGTCATGCTCCAGCGCCGCACTGAAAAGCGACTCCAGCGGAAGGAACGCAACCACAAAGTCGGGTGAATCCGTCAGCCGCTGCCAATATGCCTTTTCGCCCAGCGACTTTACGTGGGTCTTGATCTGGCGCGCGTGATCGACCAGGTGACGTGTGCGCTCCCCGTCCTCCTGTGCTTCGATTGCGCGCAGATAAGCTTCGAGAGACACCTTGGCATCCACCACGACCCGGCACTGGTTCGGCAGGCGAACGATCAGGTCCGGCCGCTGCTTTGTCTCACCCCACAGGGTCTCCTGCTCGGCAAAGTCGCAGTATTCTAGCATCCCTGCGAGTTCCACGACGCGCCGAAGCTGCATCTCGCCCCAGCGCCCGCGTTGGCTGGGAGAACGAAGTGCGGTTTTCAGTTGATCCGTGGACTGGCGCACACGTTCCTGGAGTGCCGTCAGAGTCTGAACCTGCGCCGTCAAGTCGGCATAAGCTCCTACCCGCAACTTCTCAATCTCCTGGACCTGCTTTTCAAAGCGCTGAAGGCTTTGGCCCACCGGCTCCACTAAATGCTGAAGCTGTTCGCGGCTGCGCTCCAGAAAATGCTGGCTATTGTTCTGCAGCGTTTCCGCTGCCATTTGGCGAAACTTTTGTTCGAGCTGTTGCTGGGTTTCCGTCAGCAGCCGCAACTGCACTGCGGCAACTTCCCGGGTCTTCGCGCTCTCGGCCTCATGCTGCAACGCCGTACGGCGGGCATCATCCAATTCCTCCCGCCGCAGTTCGTTTTCCTCGCGAGCTTCATACGCGGTCTGACGCCAGCGCTGCGCCTCCGCAAACTGGAACGCGCCAAAGCCGACCGCCCCTAGCAGTGCGAGCAGCAATACGACGGCCAGAATGGTCATTTCTTAAATCCGGTCTCCTCTTTGAACTGCTCTAGCGTATTGAAAACGATCGGACAGTAGACAGCACGGTCTGGCATGTGCCACATACGGCTCAGTAGCGAGCCATTTCCCTTCACCAGATGCGGAAACAGTTCGCATGTATGGGGCCGGGCTTCATACACGGAACATGTATTCCCGTCAAGAAAAACGCAGCCATTCTCATTGCGCCTCAGAATGCGTCCCTCTTCCGCTGTTTCTTCCGTGTAATCCCGAAGAAAATCTGCCAGCTTGATCCGTAAAAAGCGCGCCAGATGCTCGGCATCCCGCTCTGTGATTTGCGTTGTCGCCACACGGCAGCAGTTCGCACAAGCCGTGCAATCAATCGACTCTTCCACATTCTGCGCGATCGCTTTGAAACGCCGTTCTACAAAGTTATGCCGTTTCATCCAGGCGCGGAACCGTTGGTTTTCCTCGCGCTGCTTTTCCCCGAACCGCTTTATCTGCACGAGGTCTGTGATCATAAACAAATGCGTATCCTTCAACTATCGCAAACGATAATGGAGTTGTGACGGATCAACTTTTCCTGTCTCTCTGGCTGGAGCGTCATGCGCGAGCCAGTCGGCAACGGCACTTCCAAACGCTTCTGCAACTCTTTCCCTTCTCGCAGCGCGAACAACCTCAGTCTGTGGTTTCCATTCATGCTGTTGATTCCACAGAGCCACCCTTATTAGAACGGCCCGTGAATGGCCCGGTCAACATAGAGGAGATCTTCACCATCCTCAACGACTATAAGGGCGAGGACGTGGCCTACCGGCTTGAGACCTGGTGGGACCTATGGCAATTCTCAGATGATTGGAAACTAGCTCCGGCGCGCGCCGCCCTTTCTTGTTTTGGTCCGGAGTTCGACAACGGCACCGACCTGGAAGCGACGGACCAGGAAGATCTGCGAATCGATTTTGGCGTTGACAGCAACTTTCTGCCCCAGCCTGATATCGAAGGAAGCGGCCGGCTGGTACAGTCCAACATTAAGAGCCTGCTGCGGCTCGTTCACGAAATCGACTCTGCGCTGCCGGTTCGGGCGCGACGGTTAGAAACAGAGCTAGGCGATAACTTCGCCGACCGGCTACAGGGGATGTTGATCGCCGGCGGCGTGCAATAACAGCGAAGCACCACTCCTTTAGAAGTAGGAGAACGGGATGTCGGAGCTATTGAAGGTCAGTCCGAAAGAAACGCGATTATCGATACGGCCGCCTACTGAGCCGATGTTGCTGTAGTAGGTCAGATCGTAGTGGGCGCTTACGCCAAAATAGCGCGTGAGCTTGCGATAGTAGGAAACATCGGATCCTGAACTTTCGTAGGCCGTGGAAATGGTATTGGCAATACTGCTGAGTCGGCTGAAGGTGCCTCCAAAGGAAAGGCTCGAGTTCCGGTACGCCATGCTGTAGAACCCGCTGAGGAACAAGTTACGGGATGTAAGATAAATTCCATTCCCGGAGTTGATGGACTGCCCGCCCGCGACCGTGAGGGCCGAACGCTTCCAGGTGCGCGATGCCGATCCCTGAAAGGAAGGCAGTGTCGACGTGGTCTTGTACGTTCCCTGCGTAATGACGCTCGTCAGTTGCTGATTGATCGAGGACGGCAGAAAGCCGGGGATAAAGTACGCTCCTTGCGAGTTAACCCGCGCGACTCCGCCAGACGCGCCCACTCTCCAATGAGCTCGACGAAAATCGTGAGATAGGGTTGCGAAGACGCTGTCTACGCCGGAGCTTCCTGCGGCGTTTTGATAGCCATAGTAGCTATGCGAATAGCTCCCGCTGAGCGAAGTCACCCGGGTAAGGCGGTAGGTGACCGAACCAGTGCCATCTCCACCAGTGGAGCCAAATGAGCCGAAGCCATAGTACCGGCTGAGAAAGAAGTCGCCGCCGATCGTATAACTCCAACGCAAACTTTGCTGATAACTCAGGCTGACGGAAGCGCTCGCGTATTTGGTGTTTTGACTGAATGGATTCAGGACCACGCCTTGGCCTAGATTAGTGCTCGTCAGCGACGAGGACACCTGATAAGCATTGCCCCCGTTAAAAAAAATTCCAGCATTTCCGCCTACGTTGAGCGTCCACCTTCTGGCCAGGATCTTGGTGGCGTAAAGCGAAAGGTTGTGATTGCTTCCGGACGGATAGCTTTGAGTTGAATAATCGCGGAAGCCTCCGGTATATCCCAACAAAAACTGGGCGGTGGGGGTGATCCGCGAGGCGGTTACGCCTCCTCCAAGTTCAAAGCCTACGCCAGTCTGACCGGTAATGCCCTGATATGTGCCGTTCTGAAAGATAGGCGCGTTGGTGTCGAACACAGCGTTGGCAAAGGCATTCACGTCGAAAAAATTTCGGCCCTCGCCTAACGTCGGCAAAATGCTAATTGGATTGGTGGAAATATCCGATCGCGTCAGGGTCTGCGGCGGTAAATCCACCGGCGCCTGCCCAAAAGCACAACCGGCCCATAAAAGAATCAGCCCAAATGCAAACGGCCTTTTCTTATCAAAAGTATTCTGCTTACTCACTAACCAAATCCTCCGACCCCATTCGGAAACTTAAGTCTGCCGAAGGGATACATCCCTGTCAAGCAAGGTAGTATTAGAAACTCGCTGCTACTCTCAAGATTTGAGAGTAGCGCTACTTGGTTACGGAAATGTAGGCCAGGCGTTCGCCGCCCTGCTACAGAAGAAACGTGCAGCTTATCCGTTTCGCATTACAGCGATTCACACGGCCACGCGCGGAAGCGCGTTCGACGACAAGGGCCTGCCTATCGAACCCGTTTTCGGGCCCGGCATGGCCTCGACTGGCGAATTTTTAGACCGGGCGCGCCCGGATATCGCTGTCGAAATTACGCCGCTTGATCCTGAACGGGGCGAGCCGGCCACCACGCACATCCGAGAGGCATTTGCCCGCAAGATTCATGTCATAACGGCCAATAAGGGACCGATTGCGCACGCCTACGCCGCCCTGCGGGACGAAGCCAGGCAGGCGCAAGTGGAGCTTCGCTTCGAATCTACCGTGATGGACGGCGCACCGGTGTTCAACAATGTCCGGAATAATTTGCCCGGCATCGAGGTTCTGGGGTTTACCGGGGTGCTGAACTCGACTTCCAAGGTGGTGATTGCTGCGATGCAGCGCGGCTTGACGGCCCAGGACGGCATTCGGGAAGCGCAGGCAATGGGCATTGCCGAGGCCGACGCTTCCTACGATATCGAGGGCTGGGACTCCGCCGCCAAAACAGCCGCGCTGGCAAATGTGTTGATGGATGCTCGAGTCACACCGCACCAGGTGACACGTCAGGGCATCGAACATGTTACAACGGAGCGCGCGGTTGAACTCAGACGGGCAGGAAAAACGATTGTACTGGTGAGCCGCGCCCAACGCGACAGCGGAAATCTCCGTCTCAACGTTCAGCCGGAAGTGGTATCGGAGATGGACCTGTTAGCCGCTGCCAAAGGAACTTCCAATACGATCTTGTTACACACGGACCTGATGGGCACTATCGGTATGGTCTCCCTCAATCCCGGCGTGGAGGAAACCGCCTACGGCATGTTCACCGATCTGGTCGACATCGCTAAGTCGCTGTAGCGGGATCTAAGTCCCGGTTTGCTGGAGTGTGGCGCGTTTCGCGCCAAAGGCTTCGCTCGGCAGTTCGAAACGAGCAGTGAAGCGAAAAATACTGCCCCGATTCTCGGCCCCACTCTCGACCCAGATCCGGCCTCCCATCATTTCCACCAATCGCGACGAGATCGCCAGGCCCAAACCTGTTCCCCCATATTTTCGTGTGGTCGAGCCGTCCGCCTGAGTAAACGCTTCAAAGATGGCTTTCTGCTTCTCCAGCGGGATTCCGATCCCTGTATCGGCCACCGTGAAGAGCAAGAGGGTCTCTCTCTCCCCCTGATGTTCCAAATCGACAGACACCATTACTCGTCCCTGCTCCGTGAACTTGATCGCGTTCCCGATGAGATTGACCAACACTTGGCGTAACCGGCCCGGATCACCGAACACGCGGACAGGGACTCTATCCCGAATCTCATAGAGAAGTTCCAGTCCCCCCTGCTGGGCTCGCACCCGCATGGTCCTCACCGTCTGGCTCAACGTCTCATGAAGATCAAACGCGATGTGCTCGAAATCCAGCTTTCGCGCCTCAATCTTTGAAAAATCAAGCACATCGTTGATTACCGTCAGAAGTGACTCGGCGCAGCTTTTTACCAGGTTGAGATCGGCACGTTGCTCTTCGGTGAGTTCGGTGTGCATGAGAAGATCGGTGAGCCCGAGAATCCCGTTCATGGGGGTTCGGATTTCATGGCTCATGGTGGCGAGGAATACACTCTTTGCCTCATTAGCGGCCAATGCCGCCTGTTCGGCGCGCTTCCGTTCGCGAATTTCCAGCGACAGGGATTCCGCCTGATTCTCAAACAAGGTAAGGATCATGCCAAGGGCGACGAAGTACTTGGGGAGGTCCCAAAGGAACTTATCCCCATGAATATGGACCTGCAGAGAGTACAATAGCGCTCGAGCCGGGAATAGGGCCCCCCAGGCGAAAAAGGAAAGGGCGGTAACAACCACTCCGGGCGTGAACCGGCTGTAGCGAAGCCAATAAACAAGGCCGGTGCTGGCGAAAAGCTGCAACAGGAAAAAATACGTGCCGTACTCCGGATGGCGAGAGACCGTGCTGATTACCCATAACACGGCAGCAATATTGGCCAGGCAGAACACGTCCCAAAAGACATGTTTGCGTCCAAAATGATGGACCACACCCGCAACTGCGGCGGAGACAGCCAGAATGAGGAGACTCCGGTAAATCCAAGTTTCTTTAACTGCCAGGACGAGGCAAGTCCAATACACGATGGCGGGCAAAATCACGAAACAACTTAGGAACAAACGGGGCCGGGCGGTGGCAAACGCTCTCGAGACCGAGAACAGGAAGCAGCCTCCCGCAACTTCCAGTGTGAAAACCGCCATCCAGTCGCGCAGACGCTGAGGAACGAGCGCGAACGTGAATGCCCACGAGGTGGCGAAATCAAGGAGGATTGCGGCCCACCCGGTCATCCAGAGGCCCACGCGCTGCTGGCGGTCCCGCCGGTAAATCCAGGCAAAGAGCGCCACCAGAACAGCCATAACGAAGAAGACTACACCGTGGCCAAGCTGTGAGGACATCAGTTAACCGCTCCTACAGCAGTGCGACATAAACTAATAAGCCATACGCTCATTTTTTCTTCGAGAATCGCTATATGCTCGTCCGGACAAGCTAGGAAGTTCCAGGACAGTATGGTTACTCAATACCAGCATGGAATCCCGCCTTCCCTAGGATCGACCGTTTGAAGCGGTCCGTACCTTTCTTGTCTCTATAATCTCTCTCCAGGCCCCTCCGGGTGCGCTATTCGATGAAGTATGCTGCCAGTTGCCAGGAGGTGAGCTTACGCGAACAGCGGGATCATCGAGCTAACGGAGCCGGGCGATGTAGCGGGATCAGCGATGCATAGGCCTTTCTCTATCTACTCAGCCCGAAGTGGCTCGATCGGATTCACACCAGCCGCTCGGCGGGCTGGCAGATAGCTGGCCACGAGAGCTGAGATGCCGATAACGAAAGCCACAACGCCCAACGTAGGCAAATCCGAGGCTTGAACCCCGAATAGCAAGCACTTTATCAGAGTCGCGGCAGCAACTGAACACACTAGCCCTACGGCAATTCCGATAGTGGTCAACCATCCCGACTCTTTCAGAACAAGTCTATATACGAAGCCGCGATCCGCACCGAGCGCCATACGAACGCCGGTCTCGCTGGTTCTCTGACTGGCAGAGTAAGCGACAACCCCATGAAGACCAATACGCTCAGCAATGATGGCATCACAGCAAAAGCTCCGAGTGCTTTTTACGTCCGGCCTTCGTGAGTGTGTAGTATTTGGTGCGCCTATTGTTCTCGCTACTAGCCCATTCCGAACTGATCCAGCCGTTTTATTCGAGTTTGTCAAGCGCCCGGTCGAGAGCGCCTTAACCTACCTGAAGGACCTCCCCGGACATCTGCCGGATGCGCTGCGCGATCGCCCAACCATGCGTGGGTTCCAAGCGGGATTACTTTCAAAATGAGCAGGTCTAATGTGCCCCGTACCAGATCGGTCGGTTTACCAGCCTACGCTCACCTCTCAGTAACCGAGAACAACACGCATTTTGGCCACCCGGCAAACGGGATCAAAGTGATGCGCAAGATCACTCCTATCGTAGAAGCTGGCGCTGCGCTGGCGGATGACTGCTTTCGCGAGCGCCGCGCCAATGAGTGCGCCCCTTACGCGAGGGCATTCTTCACCGCTTCGAGGTCCGCGGGTTCGCCGAACTTCATGCCCTGGAGGGAGGGATCGATATTGCGGCAAAGGCCGAGCAGCACCGAACCCGGACCGATTTCGACAAATCGCCTCACACCCTTGCGAGCGAGCTCGCGAATCGAATCAGTCCAGCGCACAGGGCTAGGCACTTGTTGATAAAGGCCCTCGCGGGCATCTTCGGCAGCCGTAACTTCGCGGGCCTGCCAGTTATTGATCAATGGAAATCGGAGGTCTACGAACTGGATTACGTCGAGGTCTGGCTTTAAACGCTCCTGTGCAGGGCGCATGAGCGCACAATGAAAGGGGGCGCTCACCTGCAGAAGAACGGTGCGCTTCGCTCCGGCGGCCTTCGCTGCTTCCATGGCCCGTGCTACCGCGGCCGTGTTCCCGGCGATAACAACCTGGTCGGGCGAATTCAGGTTGGCGGCGCTGACCACCTCGCCCTGCTCGGATTCGTCTAGAACCTGCTGCAGCTTCCCCTCCGGAAGTTTCAGAATAGCTGCCATCGCTCCGACACCGGCCGGAACAGCCTCTTGCATATATTGACCGCGTTTACGAACCGTGATGACCGCGTCTTTGAACTTGAGCGCACCGGCGGCAACCAAGGCGGAGTATTCACCCAGACTGTGTCCTGCGACAAAGGCGGGCTTGATCCCGAGCCTTTCCAGCACTCTGTAGGCGGCAACGGAAACGGTCAGGATCGCCGGTTGGGTATTTTCTGTTTTCCTCAGCTCTTCGTCGGGGCCCTCAAAACAAAGCCTCGACAGCCCAAAGCCGAGCGCGTCGTCGGCTTCGGCGAAAACATTCCGCGCCTCGGGGTACTGTTCCGATAGGAGTTTGCCCATTCCGGCGAACTGAGATCCCTGTCCAGGGAACAAAAAAGCTAGATCTTTCATGTTGGGTTTCAGCGGATGGATGACAGCAAGATGCGATTAAACCAAAGGCTCGCCCTAGGGCCGCTCGTGTCCAGTCATTTCGCGATCCATCTGATTCATTTCCTCATGTTATAGGTGTAGTGCCTATAGGGATCTTCCGGAGAGTACCGTACTAACTTCACGCTTGTTTCTGCGAAGCCCTCGAGCAGCTTGTTCTATAGTGAAGACAGTAATGAAAAAGAAACCGATCACCGAGCCTGTTATTTCTCCCGAAATTCTGGAGATGGCGAAGAAGTCGGTGGAGACCTCCAAGCCGGCCTCTCCAAAAAAATGTGCCGTGTGCGGCACGGAGTCCACGCCCCTTGCCGGACCGCAAAGCCCGGACGATCTCTGCTGGGTATGCCGCCGCCTGAAGATCAGCGCTTGGCGCGACACCGATCAGCAGATCGCCGCACAGGAATAGAGCCGCGCCCATAGTGGCGGCTCGAGAACTTGAAATTTCGGCTTCGCTGTTGGCGCGATCGACCGGGCAATCCCGATAACCATGCCTTCGTAACTGTGAGGCATTGAACGCATAAGTGATCGTGGCGCATGCGATCAACGTGTTCCGTGCCTAGCATCTGTTTCGGAGTGCAGCATACCTGCGTCAGTATAGCCGTACTCCCACGAGAGCTTTCCGCGCTGGAAGCGAAACGGTTCAGCTAGCGGGAACTAGAGCCGGCGCGCCTTTGTCCTTAACGAAGAACACAAGGAATTTGGCCCGCTGAGTCTGACTAGCGTTACGACTGATGACGTGAATATCCTCCGGCGATTCATAGAAGGTCTCCCCCGGCCCGAGTGTCAGTTGCCTTCCACCCTTTACCTGCATCACAACCGATCCCTCCAGCACATAGACAAACACGTGAGCATTGTGCCGGTGAACCGAGTCCGTCGCACCGGGAGCATATTCCACCGTGATCATTGTGCCTTCCTTGCCAGGAATTCCCGTCAGGTCCTTCGATACGAGTGGGGTGACTTTCGCCTGCTGAGCGGCCAAGCCGGCCGCCAGCAGATAAAACAACGCGAACACTTTCCTCAATGCTTCGCTCCTTCCTTGTACATTCCTGGCTGGTACTCACCGGGCACAGCGCGGAACGCGATCGCGAGGCGGTTCCAACCGTTAATTCTTATCACGGTCAATGTTAAGTTCACTAACTCCTCGTCTGAGAAGCGTTGCCTGACTTCCTCGTAGACCGCGTCGGGCACATGGCCATCCGAGATCAGGGTTACCGCCTCCGTCCAAGCTAGGGCCGCACGTTCGCGATCGGTAAAGAAAGGCGTCTCCCGCCACGCGCTGAGCGCATAAAGCCGTTGCTCACTCTCACCTTCCGCCCGTGCATCCTTCGAGTGCATGTCAATGCAATAGGCACATCCATTAATCTGCGACGTCGGCACCTTTAGAGTTCCAACAATGGGGCTTCCAACCGTGATGATCGGCGAACGAACATTTCCAGGCCGCTCATCGCATGATAGGCGCTGGGGGATACCTTTTGGGCTTCTAACCTTGGTTGCATCTTCGATTTCAGTGCTCCTTCGATCTCAGAGTAGGCTGTAAGTGGATCGACGTCCAGGTCCGTAATTGAAATATCGAATAGGCCACTCGACGGCTCGAAATGTGAGTGCACACCTATGCCCAAAACCGAAACGTTTCAGGACCTCCCACTCTGCACCTCGGCAAAAGGCCAGGAACGCTGGCGCTGGCTATACACCGAGCTTCGCTCCGCGATTCTCGAGGGGAGTTTGAGGCCCGGCGGCCGGCTACCCTCCACACGCAGCCTCGCCGGCCAGTACGGCGTTTCGAGGAGGACGGCAATCACCGCATTCGATCAGTTGCGGGCAGACGGGTACACAAAGCGCGGAGGTAGGCTCCGGTACGTATATGGCCTCAGGCCTGCCGGAACACTTTCTGTCGGCAGCGCGGAATCGCCCCACCCCGGATTTGCCGCCTTCCAAAGCCACCCTGTCCAGGCGTGCGCGGGAGATGCTCAAGAACGTCGAAGTTCTGCCCGCACCCCACTCGGTCGGTAAAGCATTTCGTGCCTATGAACCTGCAATTGATCTCTTTCCGGTGGAGCTATGGGCGCGTACGGCATCACGGGTAATACGCCGAGCCCCGCGGTCTCTGTACGGCCACGGCAATGCTGGCGGCAATCAGCCCCTACGCAGAGCCATCTCGGAGTATGTTGGGGTATCGCGTGGCGTGCGTTGTTCACCGGAACAGATCATCGTGACGTCCGGAGCGCAGCAGGCACTGGACCTGATCGGGCGCTTTCTGTTGGACCCCGGCGACCAAGTTTGGATGGAAGATCCGGGCTACCCCGGAGCGTGGCGTACATTGCGTGCAGCCGGGGCTGCGGATTATTCCCGTGCCGGTGGACCAGGACGG
>DATIMM010000232.1:0-32847 GCA_035475295.1 Bryobacteraceae bacterium | reverse complement strand
TGGATGATGGTTCCGGCGGCCGTGGTCGACAATACCATCGCAGAGCTGGCTGGCTATCTTCAACCGGGCGACATGCTCATCGATGGCGGCAATTCGTATTACATCGATGATATTCGCCGTGCAAAGGAACTCGCGTCGAAGAGCATTCACTATGTGGACGTAGGTACCAGCGGTGGCGTGTGGGGTTTTGAGCGCGGGTACTGCATGATGATCGGCGGCGAAACGGCAGTGGTCAAATATCTCGATCCGATTTTCAACACTTTGGCTCCAGGGATCGGAACGATTCCGCGAACACCCGGGCGCGAGAAGCTGGACGGCACGGCCGAATCGGGCTATCTCCACTGTGGTCCGAGCGGCGGCGGTCACTTCGTGAAGATGGTTCACAACGGCATCGAGTACGGTGTGATGGCGGCGTATGCCGAAGGCCTCGGAATTCTGCGCGACGCCAACGTCGGTAAACAGAAGACAGCAATCGACGCCGAAACTACCCCACTACGCGACCTCGAGCACTATCAATACGATTTCAATCTGCGCGATGTCGCGGAGGTGTGGCGGCGAGGAAGCGTGATCGCTTCCTGGCTGCTCGACCTCACAGCTAGGGCACTCTTAGACGACCCGGCACTCTCCAAGTTCGCTGGACGAGTTTCCGATTCGGGCGAAGGGCGTTGGACGATTAAAGCTGCCATTGACGAGGCCGTTCCGGTGCCGGTCTTGTCTGCGGCGCTATATCAACGCTTCACCTCGCGTGGCGACGCCGATTATCAGGACAAGCTGTTATCCGCCATGCGCTACGAGTTTGGCGGTCACCTCGAAAAATCGGCAGGAAAATAACTCGAGGGAGCTCGGCAGTTGCGGCTACGCCGGTCTGCTGGGGAGCGTAAAGTGAAACGTTGCGCCTCGTCCGGAGTTCGTGGTAGCCCAAACATGGCCACCATGTGACTCGACAATTGAACGCGTAATCGGCAGGCCGAGGCCGGTGCCTTGATACTTCGTGGTGAAAAATGCGTTGAAGACTTTGTCGATATTGTCTGCGGGGAGTCCCACACCTGTATCGGAAACCGAGATCAGCAGTTGATCATGCTCGCCTAAAATCGATTTGATGCTGAGCTCACCGCCCGTGTCCCGCATCGCCTCAATTCCATTGTGCATCAGATTCATCAATGCCTGCTGCAACTGCACCCGATCCGCCATCGCCGTGGGCAGCGGTTCGGCCAAATCGGTACGCATCGTAACCGAATGACGATTGGCTTCATTGTGCAGCACAATCACCATCTCTCTGATGAGTTCATTTACGTCAACTACGTCCAGGTGTGGAGAACCCTTTTGGTAAAGCAAGCGGACGCGGTCGATAATATCGGCTGCGCGCCTGGCATCTTTGGCCATTTCCAACACAGCTTCTCGCGCCTCCGGCAGATCGGGTTGATCCCGATCAAGTAATCGCAAGCACGCTTCCGCATTGGTTACCGCCGCTCCAATCGGCTGTTTGATTTCGTGTGCCAGCGCGGCGGTCAGTTCGCCCATAGTGTTAACCCGAGTTATGTGCGCAAGGTCCGCCTCTAACTGTTGCAGCCTGTCACGCGCCTCTTCGGCACGCTTGCGCTCTGTAACATCGACCATCGTGCCGACTACTCGAACGAGGTCTCCATTGCGGGTCAAAACTGGATGACCGATACCATGAATGTGTTTGAGCGTTCCATCGGGTTTCACGATTCTGAACTCGACGTCGCAAGGTGCTTTCTCGAGAAACGTTCTCTCATTTGCCAGCTTGAGCTTGTCACGGTCCTCTGGGTGTACTCGCTGCAGCCATTGTTCGAACATGGGTACACCTTGTTGTGGATCAAATCCGAAAAGTCGAAACATTTCCTCGGACCAGTACACCGTCTGATGGCTGGTACCATCAATGGCGCAACTTCCGGTGTGGGTTTGCTTCTGCGCTTCGGCTAAATAAGTCTCGCTACGCCGCAGAGCTTCCTCGGCACGCTTTTGTTCGCTTAAATCGATAATGTAGGCGACTCCTTGATTGGGCTGGCCTTCGAAGCAAGCTGCCCCGATCAGCACAGGCACACGGCTGCCGTCCTTCCTGAAATACTCTTTTTCACGGGCTTGCATCATGCCGGTCGCCTTGAGCTCTTCTGCCTCGTAGCGAGCGTGCACCTCTTGCCATTCCGGAGGCGTCATGTCGAACCATCCGAGCCCTGCCTGCAAATCCTCGCGTTCGTACCCGACCATACGGAGGAAGGCGTCATTGGCATCGATAAGCCTCCCGTCCATATTCCAGATGACGATCCCGATGATGTTCGCATCGATCAGTCGCCGGATTTTCCGTTCACGATCTTCAAGATCGCTATAGAGCCGCGCGTTCTCAAGGGATATCGCTGCCCGCGATGCAAGCACCTTCAAAACGGTTATGCGATCAGGACTAAAAGCGTGAGGCGTCAGATTGTTTTCAAAGTGGAGAATACTGATGACTTTGCCCTGGTTGATCAACGGCAAGGTGAGAACGGAGCGAGGGCGGCGCTGAGCGATATAGGGATCAGCCGAAAACGGATTCGGAGAGGATGCATCTGCGAGAATTACGGGCTCTTGACTGCGCATCACGTATCGAACGATGGACTCCGGCAACACTGCGGCGTCGACTGAGCTATTTCCCTGGTGCATGGTGACACCATTTCCAGCAATAATAGCTTCTGCCTCAATCAGGAGCTGATCACCTTGCGGAAGGATCAGGAGACCTCGTTCGGCACCAGCTTGCTGCATCGCTGCGCGCAATAGGCTGTCGATCAGTTTGTCCAAAACCATGTCGCCTGAGACTGCCTGCGAGACTTTGATCACTGTGGCGAGATCCAGGAGTTCCGTAGATGCCAAGATTGCAGTCGTCGGCGTCGAGCTCAAAGATTCGTTTTTGAGATGTGGAAATACGCAGTCGATCTGCGCTACTTTGCCATCCGCCCCCCAACGCTGATAGCAATAACGAGCTTCGCGCAAATACGCGTCCGCGAACTTTTGGAAACCACGCGCCGCATAGAATCGGGCCGCGAGCTCGTACGCGATCGCCTCATTATTCACAAACCCATTGTTCCGGGCCGAGCGGATGGCGTGTTCGTACAGCTGCTCGGCCTCAAGCACGCGGCCTTCGATCCGAGCAATCTCCGCGCCTGCCAGTGCGGCGCGATTTTCAAAGTTCTCGGGGCAATTCTGTGCCCATATCTCCTGCTGCTTCTGGTGAGCAACAAGAGCCTCGAAATGCTGCTGTCGCGCCCCGTGCGTTGCAGAATCACACGCCGCAGCTCGCGAGAGTGCGCTGTAAAAATGATACTCCGCCACTTCGAAGACGGATGGCGATTTCCCGAGCAATGGTTCCGCATACAATGAGGCCTCAATGGCGCAAGAATAGTCTCCCGCAAGGAAACGCGCCTGTAGCTTTCGAATCCAATACCAACACTGCGGCACCTCCAAAACAGGGTCGCCCGCAAAATGACGTTCGAACCGCCCCTCGTCGAAGCCTTCGTCATTGAACGTGCCGAATTTGGCTGTCTTGCCACGAAGCGTCCGAATCAATCCGACCTGCGGGACGATTGCGTCTATGACGAAACCGAACTGGACGTTAGTCGTGAACTCGAGACCAGTCTCAGCTTCCCGCTGCACTTCGGTTAGAGGGTCTCCCGTCGCAAGAAGATTTGTGATCAAGACTTGGCAGCTGTATGCGGCGTAAGTGAGATCTCCGATCCTGTTCGCGGCATCAAAACAGCGACGCTCGAGCTCTCGGCCTGTTTTGACGTGCTTCGTCCAAGGTATGATAATGCTCCCAAAACACATATAGGTGCGGGCTTGATAGCGAAGCAATCCACGCTGCTCCACCAGATCGTAACCAAGCTTCCCAAAACGGAATGCGGCCTGATAGTTTCCGAAATGAGGGCCCGCGAGCGTACCCAACCATATGTAGGCGTAGCACGATCCGTCGCTGTTTCCGTGCTCTAGGCTGAGATTAACCATCCGACAAATTACGAGAGCGTGAAATCGAGCATCGGTCCACAACGCAGGTGTCACGATCTCAGACAAAACATCCAGAGCATCGAGCACATCCCGATTGGTGATCAAGGGCAAGTCAACGAGTTCCTCGATTTGTCGGTTTCCTAACAAGGACCAGATGTGGTCGTATTCTCGCAATACTTCCTCTTCTGTAGGGTGCGGGGACCAATCCGTGCCGCGACCTCTCCAGTATTCAAGAAAGACCTCCACGGCGCGATCGCTGCGATCCAAAGCTGTGTAGAGGGTCAGCCGCAAACGTGTGAGGAGAGCGATGTCATGGGCGCTTTTCGCCCGTTCGGCCAACATGGAAAGCCGATTTTCTGCAGCAGCCATATCGGTGGTCAATAATTCGCACTCGGCCAAGAGATATTCGATCGAGAAGACAAGGTCGTAGTTATCGTTCCAAGTCTCGTCTGCCAACAATCCCCGTCCCGCCCGGAGGTACTTGAGCGCTGAGGCGTACGCTGTTGAAATCTTTGCGCGTCTACCCGCAATAAGATTTAATTCTGCGATGCGTTCACGCTCCGGAATCGACGTGGTCAGGTGAGAGCCACGGTTGAGTTGGTTGACGATCTCGAAGATCCCTTCCTCAAGTTTGTCTGGAGGTGTGTCTGCTGCCATTAACATGCCGATTCGGAGATGCGCCTCTGCTCGCAATGCCTGCGGGATTAGAGAATACGCTGCTTCCTGAACGCGATCGTGAAGGAACTGATACGAATCTTTTGAACGCAGGATAAAACCCGCCCCGACCGCTTCCGCAAGTTGGGTATGCATTTGCTCTATTGAGTCCCGGTACACCACGCCTAATATCGTGAATTCTGCGGTGTTGCCCAGGCAGGCTAGCTGCTTCAATGCGTTCTGAGTCTCAGGACCCAGGCGGGTTAATTTCCTGACCATGAGATCCACGACATTATCTGTATACCCTTTCGCGTGAATGCGATTCAGATCCCAAGACCATCGCCCTTTGACATGATCAAAGGTGACCAAGCCCTCTTCAAAAAGTGCAGAAACAAATTGGATCGCGAAGAATGGATTGCCGCTCGTCTTGTGATGAACCAATTCCGCGAGCGGGCGCGCATGCCCCGGGTCACAATGGAGAGAATCTGCAATCAACTGCTCCAGGTCTTCACGAGTTAGAGGCGCCAGTACGATGTCCTGCAGTAACGCTCCAGCCTGGCGCATGGTTTGCAGCTTGCGCACCAACGGATGTCTGGGGTCCACTTCATTGTCGCGATAGGCGCCGATCAACATCAAATGGTTCACGTTCGGCTGCGTTAGTAGGTATTCCATCAGGTCCAATGTCGCCGCGTCGAGCCATTGCAAATCATCGAGAAACAGGGCCAAGGGATGTTCCGGCCGCGCGAATACACTGATGAATCGACGGAATACCAGGTGGAACCGGGCCTGGGCCTCCCGTTGCGGAAGTTCAGGAACGGCCGGCTGCTCTCCAATAACGGCCTTCAATTCCGGGACCAGACCCATCATCAGTTGTCCGTTGGGATCCAGTGCTTCGTGAAGGGTATTGCGCCACTTGCTCAGCTCCTGTTCGCTCTTACTCAGAAGCGGGCGGATAAGGCTCTGAAACGCTTGCGCCAAGGTGGCGTAGGGGATATCGCGCTTGTACTGGTCGAACTTGCCCGATGCAAAAAGGCCACGTGGAGGAACGAGCGGCTTGTGCAGCTCATTGACGACGGCGGATTTGCCGATTCCGGAATAGCCGGAAACCAGCACCAACTCCGGCCGGCCGCCAGCTACCACACGATCAAACGAAGAAAGTAGGGTCTCGATCTCGCGCGCTCGCCCGTACAACTTCTCAGGGATTACCAGACGATCTGGAGCGTCGTGTTGGCCCGGCAAGAAATCCACGATACGCCCGTGCGCTTCCCATTCAGCGAGGCAGCGCCGAAAGTCACTCTCCACGCCGGATGCAGTCTGGTAGCGTTCCTCGGGGATTTTGGCGAGCAGTTTCATCACAATCGCAGAGACACAGGCCGGCACACTCTTGACGCGTTCGTGAGGCAGCACTGGATGTCTTGCAATATGGCAATGTACCCATTCAAGGGGATCCGAAGCTGTGAAAGGTAGGTCACCGGTCAGCATCTCGTAAAGCGTTACGCCGAGAGCGTAAAGGTCACTTCGCGAGTCGATCGATCGATTCATTCGACCGGTTTGTTCCGGAGCCATGTACGGAAGTGTTCCGGCGATGAATTCGGGCGGTTCGGGCGGCTGGTGCTCGCGCCGAAGGCGGGAAGCAAGACCAAAACCCAGGAGGCGGATCTGGCCGGTCGCGGAATTGACCAGCACATTTGTCGGCTTAACGTCTTTGTGGATCAGCTTCCTTTCGTGCAAGCCGCCGAGTGCTGCTGCGAGGCCGACAGCGAAGGCCAAAAACTGCTTAATCTCCATCGGCCCCGAAATGAATCCATCGAGAGTTTCGCCGCCATGATCTTCAAGTACAAGCATCGTCGGCCCGCTCTGCTCTAAAAGGGCGAGCGGCCGAACCGCCCAGGCGGAGTCCAGTTCGCTCCTCAATGAGTATTCGTGATCGAGTTTTCTGAGCGTTTCGGGGCTGGGCCGAGTTAAAGTCGGGGCAAGCAGCAGAACGGAAGGTGGTTCCATTTGCTCCGCGTGAGCGCGTTGCAGAATGAATTCTCCGTCCTCACGGAGACGTTCGAGGGAGTACTTCGAAAGCTGCACGATGATCTACTATCACGGTACCGCCGCCCAAACACTCGGATGACGTGTGGGCGTGAGATAAACGAGTAAACCAGTTCGGGAAGTTGGTCCAGAATCGCACACATCGTATCGAGATCTCTCACGCGACCGCCCCGTCGTCGGTGCGCATCGCGAGGCCGAGTTAAATAGTAAGATTTTTTTCGATGCGCCGGTCCGGAATGAACCAAATGAGCGCAGGGACCACGAACATTGCGTCGGCAATCCGCGGTGAACGTAACGCAACAACGATTCCCGCGACAGAAAGCACCAGCGACACCTTGGCCTTCCAATCGCGCCCGACTGCCTTTTTCAGTATTGAATCGTGCCCTTGCGCGCTGATGATCGTCTGTTGAAGTACACAGTAAGCAATCCCGGCCATCAACAGCACAACGCCGTATAGCGCGGTAGGCGCCGCAGCGAAATGGTTTTCACCCATCCACCCAGTGGCGAACGGCAACAATGACAGCCAGAACAATAGGTGCAGATTTGCCCAGAGCATCGCGCCTGTAACGGTGGTGCAGGCATGCAGCATGTGATGGTGGTTGTTCCAATAGATGCCGACATAAATGAAACTCAGGACGTAACTGAGAAAAACCGGTAGGAGTGGTGCCAACTCTTCCACATTGTCCCCATGTGGTACTCTCAATTCCAAGACCATGATCGTGATGATGATCGCGATCACTCCGTCGCTGAAGGCCTCCAATCTTCCCTTGCTCATTTAGTTCTCCAGGTCTCCCGCAGTTCCCCATCCGATCTGTTTTGTCAAAAAAAAGGGCACATACGCCTTGCATCACTCTCCACCAACCGCACCCGAGATAAGTGCCCTTTTCATAAAGAACAGAGCAATGGCGCTCGCGAGCAAGACACAGCCCAACGCCAGGAAGCAATCACCATACGCCAGCAAGAATGCTTCGCGGCGAACCACCCCGCCAATCGCACCAATCGCCCGCATGTGAGCAGAAGATGGGTCGCTCCCCTGAGACATGAAGTACACCACTGAATGCTGCACTCGCTCCTGAAGGGCGCCCGAATAGAGAGTCACCGACTCTCCAATGCGTTCCGAGTGGAACCGCTCTCGTACCGAGAGCAGTGTCGAAAGTCCAGCGATACCAATTGAACCGCCGATATTCCGCATCATGTTGAAGAGCGCGGAGGCCGAACCGCTTTCGCGCCCTTTCGCCATGCCTGAAGTTGTGACAGCAGAGAGTGGAACCATGATGAGAGGCTGTCCCAGCGCGCGGATCACAAGTGGTAGATAAAATTGTGGCCCGGCGAAATTCGTATTCAGATGTGTGGTGAAAAAGGAACTGCCGCCGAAGAATATAACTCCAATACCGATAAGAATGCGGCTATCGATCTGTTCCATTAACTTTGGAACCAGCGGAATGATCACGAGTTGCGGAAGGCCGAGCCAGATCAAGACCTTACCAATCTCAGAGGCGTTATAGCCGTGAATTTGTCCAAAGTATAGGGGCAGGATGAACACAACGCCGTAGAGGCCAATTCCAAGAACCACGTTGACGATGCTGCCAAGCCCGAAGTTCCTCCGCGCAAACAGACGTAGATCGACCAGCGGTTCCTTTTTGTGCAGCTCGATGGCAATGAAAGCGGGTATGCAGATGGCTGCAGTCCAGGCCAGCTTTACAATCCCAGGATCGCCAAACCAGTCTTTGCGATTGCCGTCTTCGAGTACGATCTCAAATGCCGCCAGGCCAACAGCCATCGTGAGGATTCCCCACCAGTCACCTTTCTTAAGGAGACTGAGATCCATCGGTTGCTTTTCCATGGTGAACCATACCGCTGCAATCAGCAGGATTCCTGGAATCGCATTCATATAAAAAATGAATGGCCATCCGTAATTGTCAGTCAGCCAACCGCCGATGAGCGGCCCGACGGCAGGAGCGAAGGTGGCGGTAACAGTGAACAATGCCATGCCGACGGGTTGCTTCGATGGGGGAAGGTAGTTCAGGATGACGACAAATGATAAGGGGATAAGTACGCCGCCTGTAAAGCCTTGCAGGACGCGGAAGAGGATCATCAGATCCAGCGAGTGTGCCTGTCCACAGCAAACAGAGAAGAAGACGAACAAGACCGAGTTAACCAGAAGATATTTCTTCAGTGAGAACGCGGCAGACAGCCAGCCGGTCAACGGGATGACGACGATCTCGGCAACCAGATAGGAAGTCGGGACCCATGAAATTTCGTCCGAGCTGGCTGCCAGCGTTCCCGCAATGTCGCGCAGTGACGAGTTGGTGACAATGATGTTCAGCACTGCCATAAAGCATCCCAGCAGAACTCCGATCACGCATATCCAAGTCTTCAGCGGCACACGTTCAGAGGCTTCTGCCGTGAGATGTTTTGGGGCGATCGCCGAATCCATCGTTGTCGTCGCCATGGGATATCTCTTTACTTCGTAGCGACGGTAACGACGGCCGACATTCCGGGCGAGATCAGGCCCTCGTAGCCATCCGTGCTGTCCTGGTCAAGAACGATCTTCACTGGGATCCGCTGCACAATTTTGGTGAAGTTGCCGGTGGCGTTATCGGGAGGTAGCAGTGCGAATTCATTGCCGGAGCCTGGGGCGAGGCTGTCCACGTGTCCAAGAAATTTATGTTTTGGAAAACTATCGATCTCGACTTCGACATGCTGACCGGCACGCATCTTATCCAATTGCGTTTCCTTGAAATTAGCGACCACCCACGGCTGATCCTCCACAATCGCCATCAGCGGCTGACCTACCTGCACTCGCTGACCTGCCTCTACTGACTTTTTGCCCACGCGGCCAGTCACCGGAGCCTTGATGATGGTATAGGAGAGCTGAAGTTTTGCGTCTTCTAAAGCTGCCATTGCCTGTGTAACTGCTGCCTGTGCGGTTTCAAACTGCCCTTCACGAACGCGGGTTTCAAGGCGAGTAGCTTGCGCCGATTGCAATCCCCCCTGTGACTTCGATAACTGGGCTTCAGCCCGCACAACATCTTGCTGCGCCGCGACCAGCCGTGCCCGCGCCTGATTTACCTGCTCCTGGGCAGCCGCCCGTCCCGCCACTGCGACTTGGTAGCTTGCTCTCTCGTGATCGAGAGTTTGTTTCGAGACTTGCTCTTTCGCGTAGAGGTCTTCGTATCTGTGCAGATCGGCTTCTTCGCGTTGCAACATTGCGTTCGCTTCATTCAGCTGAGCTTCTGCTCGCGGCACTCCCGCATCAGCAGCAGTAACGGCTGCCTTCGATGCCTCGATCGACGCTCTGGCGGCTCCAATCGAGCCTTGCGCTTCTGTGGTCTGCGCGGTGGCGGATTGCGATGTGGCACGGATCGCTGCGTGAGCGGTCTCGGCCTGGCGGTTAGCCGCGTCGAGCGCGGCCTTCGCGTGGTCGAGCTTCACTTTATAATCGTTGGCATCGAGGATGACGAGCGTTTGTCCTTCCATCACATGTTGGTTGTCTTTGATGAGTACTTGCTCGACCGTGTCCGCGACACGGGCGCTGATCGGGTGTACGTGTCCCGCAAGGTACGCATCATCCGTCGACTCATGATGAGCTGACCACATGAGATAGCGAACACCGAAGATCAACAGCAGTACCAGAACAACGCCCCCTCCACAGATCAGTAGGGTTTTTTTGAGCCCGGGATGCCCGTGTCGCTGCGGAAGCTCCGGCGTCATCGTGACTTGTTCGGTTTCGGGTTCGAGAACTGTTTGGCTCATGGTGATTTCCCTTCTTAGCGAGTGTGTTTCAGTGGCTATATGTTTGTTCCGTGCTGCCAACCGCGTGGGCCAACTGCGCTCGTGCGATGTTATAGCGGAACAGCGCGCCGATCTCAGCGTCGTTGGCCCGGGCGAGCGAGTCCTGTGCGGTGGTGACTTCGATGTTGTCGGCAACTCCGGATTGAAAGCGCCCTTGCGCGAGAGAGACTTCTTCGTTTGCCAGCGCGACCTGCTGCCGGCCGAGTTCAACTTGGTTACGAGCGGCTTGCAATTCAACTTGCCCGTCACGTACCTGCTCGACTACTCGGTTGTGTTCCTGGGCCAGTTGGGACTGTATCTGCTGCTCCATCAGCCTCGTGCGCTTCCGCTCAGCACTCAGTCGTCCGCCGGTGAAGATGGGAACGCTCACACTAACGAGGTATTGGTATCCGGGAGTAGCCGTGCTAAAAGTCTGCCCTTGTAGATCCCAGTAACCATCGAAGGTAAATTTCGGCAACGACTGCGCAATGGCAGCCCGATGGGCCAAATGAGCCACCTTGATGTCTTCCGACAAAGAGCGCAGTTCGGGTCGCTGTTCGAGAGCTGTTGATAAAGGATCTGATACGTCGAGCGAGGGCGTCGAAAAGAAATTCTGTGTGTCAATGAATTCGATCTGCTGGCTTTCGGGGAGATTCAAGATACGCTTCAACGCATAGAGCGTAGTCTTTGCATCGCTTTCGGCATCGATCAACCGCTGGCGTTCCTCTCTGAGCCTCACCTGCGCGCGAGACACGTCAATCTTGCTCGCCACACCATCGCTCAAGAGATCATCTGCCTGATGGGCCAGGCGCTCGGCCAGTTCTACGCGGGATTGAGCAGCCGTGATGTTGGCGAGCGCGCGGAGATGCGCCATATACTCGCTAACCGCTAGCAGGATCGTTTCTTCTCGGACGGTCTGTTCCTCGGCACGAGTCGCCAGCAGCCGATGACCGCTCTCCTGATATTGGCGAATGAGCGTCAGATCGAAAATCGGTACTGAGAAGGTGGGTCCAACGTGAACGACGTCATAGGGTCCGATGCTATGCGGGACGATGGGGATCTGTGTGCCAAGGAGGGCTCGAATGTTGTGGCGATTGACACTATCATCCGCTTCTAAGTTCGCCCGAGGGAGCAGTTCAGACCGTGCAATCGCTCGGTCCTGTTGTCGTGTCGCTGTCTCGATATTTGCAATCTGGAGATCAAGATTCTGCTTCAGAGCGAGATCGACAGCCGCTGTTAGCGACAGCTTTTGACTCGCGGCCGGTGCATCCTGTGCGATCACCATCCGGGACGGTGCGCCGAAGACAAGGAGCACAAGTCCGGCTGCGATTTTTAATGACGTGAACCGTTCCCCGTCGATGTTTTCAGTTACTCTCGACATTTCCGAATCCATTTATCAATCAACGAGTCACGCACCTGCGAAATAGGAAGGCAGCAGTCGGGTTACCAGGACAACTGCGACGCCCTTCAGCCGCGTGCGCCGTGGCTCGCGTGATCCAGCAATGCATGTAACCGACCAATGCATTTCAGCCCCGCGTTGAGCGATTTGCAAAACAGCGAAGGACTTCGCGGGATGCTCAAGTAGCGCATCGACGTTATCTCGTGAGGGCGAGTAGACGCCGCTGAATGACGTCACGAAATAACGTGCTCTACTCTTCGTGATCTCAACAACTGAGGGCCCACGCATCGGAAATCCGCGCCCATCCGCGCCCAGGGACATCTCACAACTGCCTAACGTCTGGTCATCGTCCCCCAAAGGCCCGGTGGCATCGCGGTTGCAAGGAGGGAAAAACGAATGGTTCGATTATGAAACGTAAAACGTGGCGGTTCGTGCTGCTAGTTTGTGCTCGTCGCGGGAGGGACTGACATGAAGAGAATTGTCATCGTAGGCGGCGGATACGCGGGATTTTATGCGGCCTTGGGGCTCGAAAGAACGCTCAAGAGAAGCGATGAGACGGAAGTCATTCTGATAGATCCTAGACCGTACATGACCTATCAGCCGTTTCTCCCCGAGGTTCTTGCAGGCTCCATTGAAGCACGGCATGCTCTCGTCTCGTTGCGGAGGAATCTGCGGCGAACACGCGTGATATCAGGTTCGGTAGTTGAAATATCACACGCCGAAAAAACCGTGATTGTGCGTCCGTACGCCGGCGACGACTATGCTCTAAGCTACGACGTCGTTGTGGTAACGGCGGGAGCTGTCACGCGCATCTTCCCGGTGGCGGGACTGAAGCAGGCAGCGATTGGGCTCAAGCACGTGGAGGAAGCCATTGCGATCCGCAATCGGCTCCTTGCTTCCTTCGACCGGGCTGCTGGATTGCCAGCTGGACGCGACCGTACGCGCCTCCTCACAGTGATCGTTGTGGGTGGCGGCTTCACGGGTGTGGAAGGCTTCGGTGAGCTGCTCTCGCTGGCAGCATGTCTGTTGCGTTACTATCCAGAGCTCAAGTTGCAAGACCTCGATTTTCGATTGGTGCAGGCGGCAAATCGCATCCTGCCCGAGGTATCTGAGAAAACTGCCGCTCGTGTTTTGAAGTCGCTCGAACGCCGAGGAGCGCACGTTCATCTGAACACACGCGTGGTATCCGCCGTGAATGGCCGTGTAGTGCTGTCGAGCGGCGAGCAATTCGAAAGCAACATCATCGTCTGGGCCGCGGGCAACGGCGCCAATCCCATAATCGCCAAGCACACTGATCTTCCCGTTGACTCGCGAGGTTTCCTGATCGTCCGCGCTGATCTACGTGCGGGCACGGAAGACCGGTTGATAAAGGATGCGTGGGGAGCGGGAGATGATGCAAGTGTTCCAGATCTCTCTGGAGATTCGCCGACGGGTAGAACTGTGCCGAACGCGCAAAACGCGATCCGACAGGGCCGCCTCTTAGGAGCGAACATTGTGGCATCTCTTCGTGGGAAAACACCGAAGCAGTATTTGCATCGCAACTTGGGAATCATTGCGACGCTCGGTATGGGGAGCGGTGCCTTCCAGTCCGGCCGCATAGGATTTGTCGGCTTCTTCGCTTGGCTGATCCATCGTGCTTATCATCTCTACGCAGTTTCAACATGGGAGCGGAAATTTCGTGTGTTGGCCGGCTGGTTAGTCAGCGCACTTTTCGGTCGTGACATCGTCTCGATTGAAGATGCACAGCGTCCGACAGCGGCTTTTGTACGAGGTGGAATGCCGCAACATCACGCCACATTCATCTACGACGAGAGCGCCACGAACGAAGCTGCGGATCCGGTGTCAATAGCAAGCTGAAGACCGTGTGGGCGCCTCGTCCGAATGCTAACCCGCCACAACCTTCTCAAGCCGGCTGATCGACTCTAGCCAAGGTGACGTTACTTTTTTGATGTTTGAGAGTGTCGAAGATTCGGTCCGGGTTTCCCTGCTCCGTCCACACTGACGTGGAGTCTCGTATCACCAAAAGGCGTTCGGGCTGCAAAGCGAGAACGTCCCGAGAGAAGTCAACGTTTGGTATGACCCGAAACGACGAATCCAGATCGTTTTCCACCATGTCGACGGACAACGCAAGCATTGCATTCGGCATCGCCTGACAGAGCACGTCGATGAATATACTCACGCGTCCGATCATCACGAAGGTGTTCCCAAGATAGCCGAGCCGCACGAGTTCCTACGCAGTTGCAGAGCGGGCTTCTCCCGGAATCGACGGACTCGTGTGGGCGCAAACCGGGTGCCGCTGGCGACACTGTGGACCGGCTCTATCCAGCCATATTCCGTTTCCGGATAGGTCGCTTCGGCCCCTACGAGAACGATCGCGTCAGAGTTGTCGGCGGCAGCTAGGATGCCTGACTCAATCACCTCCAGAAAAGCGGCCTCGTCAGTGTAGTGGTGGTCGCAAGGGAATGCTGCGACGATCGCCTCAGGGTCCAAGCCGCGAACGCATCAGTATCGCTGTCGCAATCGCCACGCCTGTTCCGCGGTTCTCCGGCTGTGAGATTACGGCTCTTTGCGACCAACCTGTAAGTTCCCGCAAATAGATTTTCGGTGCTTTTTTGTTACGACGGCAATGGCCTTGTAGGCCTGGAACAGCGGGCTGATGCGGCGCCGCGTTTGAGCAAATAGGCTCTCGTTTTCGAGGACTCGGCAGAACTGTTTTGGACGTGAATCGCCCTCAATCATTCTTGTCGGGGACTGAAGGCGAGCTCCATCACCGCCAGCCAGAAGCATTCCCCATGTTCCCGAAGTTCGTCGTTTCCAAGTCATCAGACGGTTCTCTCTTGGATTATTAGCTGAAGAGCGTGCTTAAACTTTCTGCGGTAGGAAGTGATCGTGAATTTATGGCAGCCGCCGTGTTGCCTTGACAGACAAGAGCGCAGACTTTCAATCACATGTGTTTGTGGGCTCATTTCCAATTTCCCTGGGAGCGGGGCATTTGCCCGACGCAAAGCAACCCGCATGCTCGTGCTTCCGCCAGTGCATGCGACGAGCCAATGCATACGAGCTATGCGGCAAAAACGAGTCGCACCGTAGTAGAGCACTTAAGGCCGATGCTCGAGCAAACACACTGACGAGCATCGACGCTATCTCGTGAGCCGTGTAATCGCCGTCGAATCACTCACGAAATAACGTGCTGCACTCTTCTAGGGTTTGGTTGATCTCGAGAGCGGGAATGCTGCTAGCCTCACGGATTGGGTGGCTTAAATCGCAGAAACGTGTCAGGAATCAGCTCGCGGCGGCTCATCACTTGCCCCGGATGCCCGTTGGCAGCAAGGTTGCAAGAAAAGGAGAACGAAAGGCTTAATCATGAAACAGAAGGCGCTACTCTTCGCTCTTGCAATTCTGACGGTCAACACTGCCGTTGCACAGGAAGCAAAAGTCACCCAGCTTATGTCCAAGGACCTTAAGGATTCCGGCCGTGAGGGAATGATGATTGTCGTGGATTATCCGCCGGGCAGTTCAGATCCAATTCACCGCCATAACGCGAATGCATTCGTTTACGTGCTGGAGGGCTCCATCATCATGCAGGTGAAGGGCGGAGAGCAGGTGACGTTGACTGCTGGGCAGACGTTCTATGAAGGCCCCGACGACATTCATGTTGTTGGCCGAAACGCCAGCAAGACCAAACCGGCGAAGTTTTTGGTGTTTCTGGTGAAGGACAAAGGCGCTCCGGTGCTCATACCGGTTAAGTGATTGTCGTAAGCACCTCCGGAATCCCGGCACTTCCATTCAACTCCGCGGCGTCCCGAGCCCGAGTATATCGGAAAGTCCAAAAGCCCGAAGGGATCAGCATAGTTCTACCCTTTGGGCATGCAGGCATGGGATGCAGAACGATGAGACACATCATCGCATTTTTATTGTTAGTGGGCCAAGGGGTGGCTTTGGCCGATGTAAGGAGAATCAAGCACTGCAATGCCAATCCACTATCGAAAAATAGCCGCAATCTTCGTGCGTGTCGCTCTGGGTTTATCCTTTCTATCTGCTGTAGGCGATAGATTCGGACTTTGGGGAGCGGCCGGGACACATAACGTTTCGTGGGGTAACTTTTCCGCTTTTCTGCACTACACGCAGACGTTGCTGTGGTTTCTCCCTGGTGCATTCATAAAGCCGATGGGATGGCTTGCGACCATATGCGAATTTTCCCTTGGCGCAGGCCTGCTTATCGGTTTTCGCCTTCGCTGGTTCGCTCTCGCCAGTTCATTATTGCTATTTACGTTTGCCGCCACTATGACCTTTGCGCGAGGCGCGGAACCGGCATTCTCGTATTCTGTTTGGACGGCATCGGCCGCTGCTCTCCTACTTTCGTCTATCGATGTCGATGAGAAACAGTCAGCTCCACATCGGTAGAAAAAGATCTTCAGCCGGCGCCGGCGATTCTGGAGAAAGTGATGGCAGAGATGAGAGCGATGGAGTTTACAGGGCCTTCTGAAGACCTGCATTTGCAGTTGACCACGCGCCCGGTACCCGGGCCTGGCGATGGCGAACTGCTCATTCAGATATGCGCGGCTGGCGTAACCCCGACTGAAAAGCTTTCGTACACAACCACCCACCGTCCAGATGGTTCGCCGCGAACGAACGCGATCCCGGCACACGAGTTCTCAGGTGTCGTTGCGGCACTGGGAACCGGAATATCTGGCTATCGGCCAGGAGACCTCGTGTTCGGAATGAATGATTGGCTTGCAGATGGAGCAATCACCGAGTTCTGCAAGACGAATCCCGCCAGTCTTGCGGGAAAACCGTCCTCGCTTTCCCACGCCGAGGCGGCTTCGACCCCGATCGGTTCGCTCACTGCCTGGCAGGGACTGCACTCTCACGCGAAACTTCAAAAGGGTGAGCGAATCCTCATCCATGGCGGCGGCGGGAGCAGTGGGCCTTTTTGCAGTTCAGTTGGCGAAATTGCAAGGGGCACACGTGATTGCTACAGCGTCGGCCGCCAACATCGATTTTGTGAAGCAACTTGGAGCAGACGAAGTAATCAACTATCGAGAGTGTCGTTTTGAAGAAGTAGGAAGGGTTGACGTCATCTTCGATACGGTGGGTGGCGCGACTCTGGAGAGATCATGGAATGTCCTTGGATCGGACGGAAGACTCGTTACGATCGCAGCGGATGCTGAATCAAGCAGCGATCCGCGAGTAAAAGAGGCGTTCTTTATCGTTGAGGCGAATGGACAACAACTCGCTCACATGGCCGGGCTTTTCGATTCGGGAGTATTGAAAACGTTTGTGAAAGCAGAGCTGTCGCTGGAAAGTGCAGCTCGCGCTTATGCGGGCTCCGTCGCCGGAACTCCCGGCAAAATTGTAATTCGTGCTGTATAGATTGGGGCACACGCGATGGCGAAAACACACGATCTCAGCGGGACAGCCTCGTCCGATAAAGCCTCGACTGTAATCGCTTCGAAACCGGCGCATAAGCTGGCGCTCGGGATCGTGCTGATAACCTCGGCATTCCTCTGCGCGGCCATCATGAGCGCGCTCAGTAAGGATGCGGCCGGCATCCCAGCTTTGCTGATTCTTTTCTTACAATATGCGATCAGCTTCATTATCTTTGTGCCGGCCGCTTTAAGGCAGGGCATCGTCCGGCTCAAAACGGAGCATCTCGCGCTTCAGATCTTCCGCAGCGTTGCTGGCTCAGTTTGTCAATTGTTATTTTTTGTCGCCGTTCGCTCGATTCCCTTGCTCGTTGCCGTATTGCTTTCAAATGCCGCGCCGCTATTCATTCCCATCGTTGTCTACATATGGTTCCGCAAGGCCGTTCAACCGCTTGTTTGGATCAGCCTCTTCATCGGACTGTTCGGAATCGTCCTCATCATTCGACCAGGGCCCGCGATGTTTCATAGTCCGGCGGCATTGATTGCACTTGCTGCCGGAGTTTTTTCCGCACTTGCCTTGGTAGCCACCAACCGGCTTGCGGAAACGGAGCCGCCGACCCGTATTCTCGTTTATAACTTCGGAGTATCGACCTTGCTCTTGATCCCGTTCTGTATTCTGTCCTGGAAACCACTGGCGGCGAAGCAGTGGCTCCTCTTAATCGGCATCGGAATCTTCTACGCAGCGACGCAATACCTAATCATTCTGGCCTATCGGCACGCAAGCGCGACCGAGCTCTCGCCGTTCAATTACACGGTAGTGATTTTCTCGGGTTTGCTCGGCTGGTGGCTATTCGGTTCTGTTCCCGGACCCAGCAGCATTGGGGGCACGATTCTCATCTGTGCCGGCGGCATCCTCAGCATCGAGTCGGGGCACATTGAAGGACTGGGACACGCCTTCGGTTACGGCCATTGGAAGTTCCGCTGGAGATTACGCCACAGTTTAACCTCCCGCGCCGCGGGAGCTCTTCAACCCAGAGGCTGAGTATGGCATTCGCCGAATCTATGATTGTGCGCACTGCTCAGGTTCGCGTGAGCCTCTCAATCAATCTTCGTTGAATATCCGTTTCGCTGATGGATTGTTTTCTGAGGCATTCCGGTACACTCTTTGCTCCTTGCTCCCGAAACCGAAGTCGGTAATCGAAGAGTTCAGGTGTTCTTCTTTTTACCTCGTTGCCTGGCACAGCTTCGGGCGAAACCCCTGCGGCCGGCACCGTCATTCGCTCTGCTTTCGATGGAACGACCGCAAGCAAGAGGTTCTCCACATTTAATAGCTCGCCAGAGTGCTGAATGCAGGAAAGAAATTCTTCTTCTTCGGTTCTCCCTTAGAAAGCACTCTGGGTTTGGGAGCAACCGCCACTCGCTTCGGGTGCGCAGGCAAAAAGCAGAAAGAGAGAAACACACATGAACCTCAATCAGCTTACGATCATGGTCGCTACTATCGCCGCACCATTACCATTCCAACCGGCAAAAAATCTGTCGACCATGTCATGTCAGCAACTCGCCGTCAAGCTCAAAACTGAGACGATCCGTTTTCTCGATCGCGCCGGCACTGCTCAACCGGGCAAACTAGCCGAACAGCCCACCGGGCGGGCATCAGTGCATCAACCCGTTTTGAACGCAAGCCTCGTGTAAGTTGGTCGAAAACGCCGATTTTACCGGAGTGGCGTCGTTCTTGTTGTCCTTCACACCGAGCGTTGGTTCGAGGACTGCCTCCTCCGTCTTCTGAAGCGAGACATAGATCGAGCTCCTGGATGAGCGGCGTACTATCGGATTGACGAGCCACCGGATCGCTCCTGGGACATCCCGGCTAAGGGCAACCACTTCCAATTCGATGTATACTCCGCCGTCGCGCTGTTCAAATCGGGAGATGCTGTACAGCCGCCAAATTAGACCGAGGCCTGTGTCTGCCGGCGCTTCGTGCTCATCGGCTAGGCCGTAATTCTCGACCTCACGAACCCGAGTAGTGTAAGAGATGCTGTACCATTTGTTTTCATCGACTCGTCTAAAGGTGCTCCGGAACTCAGTGTCAAGCGCAAATCTCGCGATGACGGCTTTGTTCAACAGGCGGAGCGAGAATGTGTCTCCTGTAGCCGTCTTTCGAACGGCTCTGGATTCAACCACGTTAGGGCTGTATATTTCTTCGTATCTTCCGTAATCGCGGACCAGAGAGAGGACGTCATCCAAACGAGCTCTGGAGAGAAAAACAGCGCCTATCCAATGATGAATCAACCCGTGGGGAACTCTGAGCGGGGTTTCGCCGAAGGAAGCGACGACGGTTTTTCCTTTGTGCAGATCCCGCCGCCAGTCAGGTGATTGATCGCTCCACAAAAACGGTGTCGCCTTCGAGTACCCGGCGACCCGCGCGTTTTGTTTTTGTACGTAAGTGTCCCAGGCCTTTAGAGTGTCAGGGCGCAGCTCGGCTCCCTTCGCTGTTAAAGAAGCGGCGAGAATGAGAAGCGCCGCGGCTAGAAAGGCCCCCACAAACCGCCGGCGCTCCGACTTCGAGAAAACCGAAGAAACGACGAGCCGCTGCTGGGTATTCAATTTCATTTCAAATCTCCATTTGCTAACCTGCAGAACCTGCGCGGCCATCCCGTATTGTCTTTGAGACGAAGTTGTGCCCGGTCCTGGATTTCATCAGCACGCAGCCTGTCATGACTTACCTCGTTCCGAGTGGATCGTAGTGGTTCCGATGTCCTGAGTGCACGCCGCTGCCCAATGGGCCAGAAACTATGAAGGTGTTATCCGCCTCAGATGAAACACAGTTACTGGCAATGCGCGAAGGGCTGCAGTACTAGCCGGCGCCGCAATCTCGTGAGGTCCGATGGTCCCGATCGGCTTTTCACGAAATGGCGTGTTAGCCAGTCGTTCTTCCGCGGTCCTGCGCCCGGCCGATCCTCCGCCGCGGTGATGTCCCGGATCACGGGACAGGAGCACGAACGCCGCACGCAGAGCAAGTTATCTTCGCACATGAGCCGTAGGATCCCCTTGGGATTTACCCACCAATCGTGGCGGCGACGTGCATGTGTCAGCGCCGGTGCTCCTCTCACACCTGCAACACAAGATAGCGGCGATCAACGGAACTCTTCACCATTGCACGGGGCGCCATCAGTCGCTCCGTCAGTTTGCTTAACTCGCATCTTCTTTACGGTGTCGATTTCAGTACAGCGCGACAACTGCTCCATTTCGCGCAGTAACGCGTCCATGTCTACCCGGATCACCCCTGGCTCATTGACTAACCGTCGATACAAACCGTGAGGCGTCCAGGTCCAACTGCGCCGACCGAGTAACAGGGCCGTAAGTACCGCGCAATTCGACCAACCCCGGGTGTGCCACGCCCTGCCTGGCAGATGCTCTTTCGCACGCAGCACATCGCCAGCGGAGGCCCATCTCATAAACTTCAACGCATCAAGCACGTCCAGCGAAGCCACAGACAACCTATTTTTCCAGGACTCCACAACTAGCCACAGTCTCGCTCCGAGCGGCCGCATTGCAAAAACGTGCTGGTGTGTGGGATGGACAAAGCGATGCCACCATTCCTGTTTAAGGCCGGGAACAAAACAGACAAGCCAATCGACAGCCCGGAGGGACACAAGCGTGCCATTGCCATCGAGGCTACTCTTCAGGTCCGCAAGAATATCTTTAGCCTGCCAAGGCATTCCTATTCGTGCTTTCGTCGCGGGCCGAGTTTCTGAAACTTTTGTTGCCGGACGCCTTTTTCGTCGCCACGCCGCGCAGAAACCCGCTCACGACGGCGTTAACCCGCGCGTCCACTTCAGCTGCGCAAGGTGGTTCTCGCAATTCCATTACGACTTCAAGATGCATATTCCCGCGCAACATCGCAATGAATTCGCTCGCTGCTCGTTGACAGCTCTGGACCTTTATGTCACCTCGAGCGCTCGCATCCTGCAGGATTCGTGTTAGCGTGGCGATCGCCGGTGTTATGAGGCGTTCGCTATAGACCCGCGTTGCGCGGGGGAATCGCTCCGCCTCGATCACGGCCGTTCGACCCAACTGCAGAATAGATGGATCCATAACTGCGAATACGATGTTGCGCCCTAAGTGAGTCAGAACGGTTTCCAGCGGTGCTGCGATCGCCTCCGGATCGAGCCTGAGCGCATCGGCGGAAGCTTTATCAGCCATAGAGGTGAATTGCTCGATGATCAAATCCTCGACGTTCTCGTGCTTCACGTCCTCCTCGCGGCAAAGCTGTCGGTACAGGCCATGGGGCGTCCACGTGTGACTAGCCCTGCCGAGTATGAATGAGCAGAGCACGGCGCAATTAGACCAGCCACGTGCTTGATTGCCCCGGCCAGGAACTGCTTCACGAACACGCAGAACATCTCCACAAGCACCCCACCGCAAAAACTTGACTGCGTCTACCGAAGAAAGGACCGTGACCATCACCCGTGTCCACCAGGGTTCAATGAGAATCCAGTTTGCCGTATCTAAGGGACGCATGGCGAACACATGCTTGTGTTTGGCGTTTACGAAGGGGTGCCACCACTGTTTCCGCAGCCCTGGCACGAAACAGATCAACCACTGTGCCGGTGGGAGTGTGACTAGTGAACCGTTCTGATCGACACTGTAGGACAGATCTACAGGCACGCCGGGAACGGCACCCGGCGTTTTCTTGTGAACCGGATTGCGAGGGGACCATTCCGTCTTTGAATCAATATCTCTTGCGGTCGGATTCATGCCGCTGCCTCCTGTGCGTTGCAACCTCGAAGAAAAATATCTACGGCGTGCTCAACAGCTTCTTCGGCAGACCCGTACAACGTGAACTCTTGCCAGTGCAGACTGAGTTCCCCGTAGAGTGGTTCGCGCAGCATGCCCATGAGACTTTCCGTAGCGTAAGCACTGTTCGCAAAGGTAAGTTTGCCCTTCCTAGCTGCCGCATCGAGGTAGTCGCACAACGCCGCGGTGATCGCGGCTGGGCCCTCTTGGTAGATACGCCGACGGATCTCCTTATGACGCGATCCGTCCGTCATCGCCTTGCGAAGGGATCCAATTAATACCGATGAGTAGGCCGCACGCAGTCCTGTGCCGAATTCGACTAACCTAGACCGCACATTGTCGAAGGCTCCGGACTGTATGGCCGACCGTAAAGGTTCGGTCACACGCGCGGCTTGTTGAGAGGCCATCGCAACAACTAAATCGTTGAGACCAGGAGACTCAGCGATCTCCCCTCTCAACGGCAAAGCCCTATCTTCCACGACAGCCTGCGTCTCTATTGCATCCCTTTCTGCTCTGTCACAACGCGCAGAACGACTTCCAGAATGCGGGCCGCGACGTGCGCGACCTGCTCCTTCGTCAATAGCAACAACCGCTTTACCTCTTAAAAACTTCATATGACACGCTCAGTGGCGCCTAGCAGACGGAGAATAGTACGGCCATCGGCCAACCAGTTGTTGGTTTCGCTTGATCGGCACTAGCACCGGAGCGCCCTTGCCCTTAACAAAGAACACGACGAACCTCGCTGGTCTAGTGCGATTTGCGTTCCGGCCGACGGCATGAATATCGTTGGGGCCTTTATAGAAAGTCTGGCCGGGCGTCAGCGTGATTTCCTTGCCACCTTTCACCTGCATGACAATGGCGCCTTCCAGTACATACAGAAACGCATGCGCATTGTGGGGATCGGATCGAACGCGCCAGGCGGATAAACTACAGTGATCATCAGATCTTCCTTTTTGAGCCTTTCGTTTTACGATCGATGCAATCGTGCTTCCATTCGGCAGTCCGTTCAGTGGTGAGCGAGCGGCATGCAACTGTGCAACACGCAGTTGAAGGCGGATTGGAATCGCAAGGTTGACGTGTTGCTGTCTATTGATGCTTTGGATGGCACGAAGAGCGGAAAGCCCGCGATGCCTGCTCGCTCCACATCAGTGAGATCACAAAAAGAGGTGCACGCTATTTCGTGAGGGATTAGAGGCAGTACCAGTCGCGGCTCACGAGATCACGTCGATGGTTGTCAGTGTGTGTTTCTTCGAGCTTGTGGCCAATTGCTTCATCGCTAGACGAATCAGTTGAGGCGCAACTGGATAGGTCGATCGCGGAAGGCAGAAGTTCGAAGACTGACGCCGCTTTGCCGTGGGTCAGATCGATGTGCTTCCCGCTTTTTTTTTGGGAGGGGGAAGTGCCTCAGAACTCAAACGACCGCCCATGAGGAGGTCCCCCACTTTGGGGGTCGTCCGGTCGTGACCGATGTCCTCGAGGCGGCCGACAGTCGATTTTCGTACCTCCGCCTCCCGCCGCAAAGCGTCGAGGCCGCGACTGAGTGCGTCATAGCGCGTCAAATCACATTGCTTGGCAATCCGATTTAGCTTTTTGTAGAAAGACTCGGTTGCCTCTAACCAGACGGACCGCCTCGGATCATCTGTCGCGCGATTTCGTTTAGTTGCCATATTGAGGGCAACCGAAGAGCCCGATCAGTCCTCGTCGCCACCGGTTCCCAGTTCCCTTTCGAGGTTCCTCAATCGTCTGCAAACGCCCCTTCAAATCGGCCGGTAGCGATTCGGACAATCTGTATTCCGAAATGCCAATGGGCGTCATCGTTTCTGAGAGTGTACTCCGCGATGACTTAGTTCTTGCAGATGATCAGGCCGATACTCCGTTGATCATCGGGATGGCGTAGCCGGTCATCAACGGCCGCGAGATAGAAATTCATCTTGCCCGCAAACTCCGGCTCGAAGGCTTTGCCTTCAAGGCGACGACCAAGAAGCACCGAAGCTTCAGATGGTAAAGAACCAGAAATCATTTCCGCCAAATCCGCGCCGATGTTGACTAACGACGAATGCAAAGCCGACGCCCATCTCCAGCAGGAAATCTCTCAGGCTTGCCCGTAAGCCCTGCTCTAGCTGCCGTTTCGTGTGCGTCCTCAGCGACCATGTCGATGCGCAGAAGGCGAGGCACTTAGCGATGATAGCTGAAAACGAAACAATTAACGCGACGTTGTTTCGCGAGCAGTGCCGATTTGTCGTGCCATTAGTCACGACAATGCATGAGCGCCTGTTCTGTCGCAGGAAATACATCACTTCGAAGTACCCAATTCTCCAGCAATTGGCGAAGTAGGGACCCGGCATCGGTCATCTTCGGTTACAGACATCTCTTGGAGACACAGTTGCCTGGAGCAGGAGAGGAGGTTCTCTTATGAAGAACAATGTTATTGCTGATTCTGGTCAGCAGGACGATACGAACAAGGGCTTGGACAACACCTCACACCGCGGCACACCCGGGTCCGACGAGTTGGTTCCGTCGCGGTACGCGCTGCGGGTCGGCGAGATTGACGTGCTGGTGGTCAGCGATGGGGTGCTGCCGATACCAGCCGAGACGATAGCATACAACGTAGACGCGACCGTCCGAACGGCCTGGCTGGACGACATGTTCCTTCCGGCGGACATGCTCGACTGGCCGCTGAACGTGGTTGTGGTGCGTAGCGGCGGCCGGACCATACTCGTCGACGCTGGGCTAGGGGCGGACCCGGACTTGCACTTGCCGCAGGCCGGCCGGTTGGCCCTGCGACTGGAGGCCGCCGGCATCGATCTTACATCCGTTACCGACGTGGTGCTTACCCACATGCACATGGACCATATTGGCGGGCTGCTCGTCGAAGGGATGAGGGACCGGTTGCGTCCGGACCTGCGGGTCCACCTGGCGGCCGCCGAGGCCGAGTTCTGGGCGTCACCCGATTTCTCCCGCACCTCTATGCCGGCGGGGTTCCCGGACGCGCTTCGGTCGGCCGCCAAGAGGTTCTTGGACGAGTACCGCAGCGAACTGCGGCCGTTCAAGTCGGAGTGCGACGTGGCGCCGGGGGTACTCGTCCGTCGCACCGGCGGCCACACCCCCGGACACAGCGTGGTCCGACTGGCCTCCGGCGGAGAGCGGCTGACGTTCGCCGGGGATGCCGTCTTCCAAGTCGGGTTCGACCGCCCCGACTGGCACAACGGCTTCGAACACTACCCCGAGGAGGCGACCCGCGTCCGGGTCGGTCTTTTGCGGGAGTTGGCGGCGACCCGCGAGCCGCTCGTGGCCACTCACCTGTCGTTCCCGTCCGTCTGCCATGTGGCGGTCGCCGGCGACGTATTTCGTTGCGTACCGGCCCCGTGGGAGTACTGACCTCGTTGTTGGGTTAGGGCCGAACTAGGCGCCGCGCCAGACCGGGCAGCAAGACAGCCGCTGAAACGGACTGAGGCTCAGGGGTCCGCACGGCAGCGTCCGCCGCGTGAGTGACTTACTTGTAATGCGCTTCTCCCCGATGTGACCTCGCGGCGCACATAGATCGCCGGTTACGGCCGATCGTAGAGTAATCGCCGGGCATGTTGGTCGGCACGAAATTGAATCCGGTGACCTCTATCGAATCTACGCCTCGACACAATGATGCCTTGACTGATGGTCGTTCTACCCTCGGGAGCGAAACGCATCCTTGCACGTATGGAGGGTGCCCCAAGGATTCGTTTGTGGTGGGACGAAGCTCGACGGCTGAGCGTGTTGCCACTACGGTTTCGAGTTTGCTTGATTCGCTTTATTGATCCTCCTCCCTATCTGTTGCACTTGGTTCAGTCGGCTTCGAGCGGTTTCATTTGGCTAAAATCTTTTCGTCGTTGCACAGGAACCCTAAGTCGCTAGGCAGATGTTCTGCTGTATTTTTCTTTCCACCGCATTGCCTGGCACAGCTTCGGGCGAAAACCCTGCGCCCTGCACCGGCGTTCGCTCTGCTTTCAACGGAACCACCGCAACAATTTCGGTTTGCCTAATCGCTCGCCAACCTCGCTGCGATCACGAATGAAATTCTTGCGGTCCCCCATAGAAAGCACTCACTGGGTTTGGGAGCATGCGCCACTCGCTTTCGGGTGCCCAGGCAAAAGGGCAGAAAGAGAGAAACACACATGAACCTCAATCAGCTTACGATCATCGGATTCATCGGCCGCAACGCCGAGACAAAGAAACTGCCGAATGGCACGCCCGTCACCAAGTTCTCCGTCGCGACAACCAGATCTTGGAAGGACGAGAAAGGCGAATGGAAAGACAAAACGCAGTGGCACAATGTTGTTGCGTTTGGACCAGGCTTCGCCCAGACGGCATCACGCCTCGTGAAGGGCGCCCACATCTTCGTGCAGGGCGAACTCACGACTCGCGAGTATGACCGCACCATCACCGTTCCGAACGGCAAAAAGTCTATCGAGCACGTCATTCAACAACTCGCTGTTGAACTGAAACCCGATACGATCCGCCTTCTCGATCGCGCCAGCACTGCTCAATCGGGCGAACCGGCCGAACAGCCCACCGGTGAAGACGTCCCCCTCTGAGGGGGACTCTTTCTTCAACTGCTTTAGCGGCTCCAGCGTGCCTGAGCGCCCTTTCTTGCGCGCGCTCGCTTTTCTTCTTCGCTGACGGTTGCCCAATAATTCCTGGACACCTGCCCCATAGTCCGGCGGAACACTTCTGATTGGGCCGGGCTCTTGATATTCCGGTTTAGGGCTGAGTTGCGCACTTCCGATTCCCGCCGCAAAGCGTCCGAACCTGACCGTCTTTGACGAGGTAATGAACGGCAGTTAGGGATCCCGTTTTGCTCAAGTCAGTTCGCTGCGAGATTCCGCGGCAGCAGTTCCCTAATTCGACTTACCAGTGATGATCTGCGGTGGGTGCGAGAACACTTCGGAGATAGACTTCGGGTTCGAGTCCGTTGAGTTTCGCCGAGCCACGCAAAACCATAAATCCGCTGCACGCTCCGCCATAAGCCGATCTGGCGAATACGTAATTCCATTTGCCGAAGCGCGACAGCACGCAACGCGCGCTCCGCTGTATAGTTATCTGTGTCTTGAAATGTGTATCGCATGCCCGGTGAAAGCCCGGGCAAACTTTTGTTCCGACGAGGAATGTCGCCGCAGGTGCTGAAGGCAACAAGTGTCCGGCGTCAACTATTTTTTCGCACGTATTGCCTCACCAGGAAATGTTACCGAAGTGGTAACTGTCGTTGTTGGGATCGGGAATCTAGTGGCTCAGCATTTTCTGACTTGAAGAAAGAACCTGGAGAGGGAGTGAAGCTCCGTCTCCAGGCCCTGTTTTGAGTTGGATTGAGAGAGTACGTGGTAGAGCCGAGGGAAAGTGGGAAGCCTGTTGTTGGCTTTCCACTTTCCCTCGGCCCGCCGGGGCTGTGGGAATGTGGGAATCGCACGGCGATTTCCAAGGGCGGTGGAAAGGGTGGAAAACCTGCTTTTGGTTTTCCAGGCTTTCCACGGGCCGTCATTTCCAAAGCCTCTTGCGGGTTTGCAGCTTGATCCAATCGCGATCATCAGGTTGAATTGCTTGGATACGTTCTGATTCCAAGACGGTGCGCAACCAGTTTCGAAACGTCTCGCGCTAGCCAGAGAGTTCACTGCGATTTATGCAGGCGGTCGCGTACAATCAGGCAGCAGTGACGAAGAAGCCCTTCACCGCAAAACAGGGACAGTACTTAGCATTCATTTTTTATTACACGAAGATTCACGGCTTCGCTCCCGCCGAATCCGACATGCAGAACTATTTCAAGGTATCGCCACCGTCGGTGCACCAGATGGTGCTCATGTTGGAAGCTAATGGTTTCATCGAGCGGGTTCAGGGGGGCGGCCGGTCGATTCGTCTACTGATTGCCCGGGAGGAACTGCCCGATTTGGAATAGGGTCAGTTCAAGTACAGCAGCCGGCGGAGTTGCTTTCGCGTTGCTGGCTTTTGGCTCGCGACATATCCGGCAAGCTCATACTGATTGAACACTTGCCAGACGGCAGCCAGAAATCGTGGCAGTTCCTTGGCAAACTCAGGGTGACGCTCCGCCGTCTGGGCAAACATCACGAGCTTCTCGCCAATGAGGTAGTCGAGCGCGCTCTCAGCGCCAAAGTGCCTCCTGATTCTCTTCGTTGCGCGACATTGGTTGACCCAGATCTTCTCGAATCTCATTCGGGGTTACTATACCGCCGACCGGCGCCTCCCGCAATACCAATGCATCATTCTGTGACCTCTTCCTCTTGCTGGTCGAAAGGTGTGCCCGCGCATCCTGGGCTTTCAAGACCGGAACCAAACACGAGCTTACGAGCGATCTCTGTACGCCACTGTTTCACTCGACGCTGCAGAGTCCGCAACTGCCCTGGCGTAAACGGTTCCAGGGTCTCCACCTGAAGCCGGCAAAAGAGATCCTTTGCGGTAATGTCAGGCTGCTCGTTGAGCCATTGCTCGACCAAAGGCCACACCTTCTCGAAAGGGTCCAAGCGAGTACGCCAAGCTCGCGGCCCGCTAAAGCGCTTGCGGTGTGTGGGCCGAACTTCGCCGGCTTGCCAGGCTACAGACAGGCTCTTGACGAAACGGCTCAGTTCTTGATCCGTTTCAGCCATTACTGCCCCACCGCCACCTACTTCCAAACCAGCCAGTACGCGCTGAGCCTCGCGGATCTGATTCAGAAGCTGCACGGGATCCAGAGCAGAGAACGTTCGCCGCAATTGTTCCTTGCACTCATTCGTCACCCGTTCACTCGCGAGGAGCCGCTGGTAAGGCGTCGCCGGCTTTTCGTACTTCTTCGTCACCTTTGCTCCTTCGCGTGTTTTCGATTTCAATTTGAACGACGGCTGAAAGAAATTCACGTACACGCGTGCAATCTCATGCAGATTACTCAAGGCCGTAGCGGCTGCTGCCCCCTCCAGCCGTCCGTAGCCCACCAAACGTCTCACCACCGCGCCGTTCTTTTGTTCAATCCAAGCTTGATCGTTCTTTTTGTAGGCGCGGGATCTTGTCAGTTCGAGGCACCGCTCCTTGCAGTAATTCACGACGGTTTCATTGATGAACGCGCTATCGTTGTCCACATCCAGTCCCAGCAGCGGGAATGGCAATCGCACCCTAACCTCCTCTACCGTGAGCGTCACTAGGGTTTGCTCACGAACCACCATGGACGCGGCCTCGGTCCAGCCAGAAGCAATGTCAGTCAGCACCAGACTATGCACGTGGCTACCGGCAACCGACTTTCCGCAGTGCGCGACCATGTCCATTTCGAAATAGCCCGGCGGTGGATCATTCCAATCGCTGAACGTTCGCACGACAATGCTCTTTCGCAATGCGGTATTGATGGTTGTTCTTCGCCGCCCTTGCTTGGCAACTTCTCGAACGGGCTTAAGGAGCCGATCCATCGTGGCAGCGCTCATGGCGAGCAAGCGCGGGCGAACTTCAGTGTCAAGGTGTAAATGCCCGTGCCGTTCCATGGCAGCAACGAGCGTCGGGATCGCCTCCTTGAGTCGTTTTCCGCAGATTCTGTCGGCGGCTTCCCAAAGAATAGTCAGCGCCGTTACCGCTGCGTCGTCATAGAGCCGTGCCCGAGGCACTTTCTTGAGCGCCTCCACCTTGGTTCTCCGCAGCACCCGGATCGCATGCTTGCGGTGAAAGCCCGTTACTTCGATGAACTCGTCAAGAATCTTTTTCTTTTCGCTTCGCGTCCCGGATTGATACCGATTCGCTATCGCTTCGATCAATTCGCGTCTGGTTGCCAAACTCAGTTGCCTCCCCTTGCTGTTCCCCGTCATGTCGAATCTGAACGGGTAACATTTTCATGAGGCAGCGACCCCTTGCGGGTAGCAAAAATGATGAGTCAATGCGCGCACGTTCTAATTGTCGCCGAACAAACAAGGAATGCAACCAGCGGTTCCACCGATTTGCACTTGTAACCAAGCTCTGGCCGAGCGCCGTACTACGGCCAAAGTTGTGCGTTCGGAATCAGTTGTATGTTGTATAGGTGTATAGGTCCGGGAAATCGTTTAATCGGCAACGGAAATCAACGCATGAACCCGTTCTTGACGCGAGCCGTCGATAAGCTATCCGAAACGGTCGACTTTGCCGGCTTGCCGTAGTTCTTACTTCTCGCGGCGAGCCTTGATTCGAATAGTGCCCCTCCCGTCTTTTGAAGCAAGACCTGAATAGAGCTTCTGGCCGTGCGGCGTACGATCGGATCGATCAGCCATCGGAGTGCCCCTGGGACATCCCGACTAAGAGCAGCCGTTTCCAACTCGACATACACTCCGCCGTTGCGCTGTTCAAATCGGGAGATGCTATGCAGCCGCCAGATCAGACCGCGGCCTGTATTGGCCGGCGCTTCGTGTTCATCGGCTAAGCCGTACTTCTCGACCTCGTGACCGCGAGTCGTGTAAGAAATGCTGTAGCATTTGCTTTCATCGATTCGTCTAAAACTGCCCTGGAACTCAGCGTCAAGCGCAAACTTCGCAACGACAGCTGTGTTCAACAGGCGAAGGGAGAATGTGTCTTTTATAGGTGTCTTGAGAACGACCTGGGATTCGACTACGTACGGGGCGTAGAAATCTTCATATTTGCCGTAATCGCGCACGACAGAGAGAACGTCATCCAAACGAGCTCCGGGGAGGAAAACAGCATCTATCCAGTGATGAATCAATCCGTGTGGAACTCTGTGTGGGTTTTCGCCGAAGGAAGCGATGACCGTCTCTCCTTTGTGGAGTCGCCGAAGTCGGTCGGGTGATTGATCGCTCCACAGAAATGGTGTCACGCTCGAGTATTCGGCGACCCGCGCATTTTGTTTTTGTATGTAAGTGTCCCAGGCTTTTAGAGTGTCAGGACTCAGCTTGGCTCCTTTCGCTGTTAAAGAAGCGGCGAGGATGAGAAGCGCCGCTGCGAGAAAAGCTCCCATAAATCGCCTACGCTCCGGTTTGGAGAGCGCGGGAAAAGCGTAGGGGCGCTGTTGGTTGGCTATTTTCTGACGCACGCTACCACCGTTACGACTAAAGGCAAACACAAGAGGATCACAAATATGAACGCCATTGACACATTCCCACAGCTGACACGTTCCACAGCAATTCCGATGGCATTACGCCGTTGCTTGAAGAAACATTGGAGATGATCCCACTCCTGCTTGGGCCATCTGCGCCATTGCCGTGAGCCCCAGATCCTCGGCTTCTCTCGTAAATACAAGCCTTTGAGCTTTCGCGTCGAAGTCCACCTGAATCCAGTCGCCAGAACTAACTTGCCCAGAGGCAATCAAGTGAGAGAGCGGTCGTACAAGAAGCCGATCGATCGCTCGCTTCAGGTGTCTGGCGCCATATCTGAGGTCAGTTCCCTCCGAAAGTAAGAATGTCTTCCCGGAATTTGTCGCCGTGAAGACAAATGATGTTCCCATCGAGGAATTAAGCACACGTCGCTGAACATTGGCGAGCTCGATATCGAGCACACGGCGCAATTCGCGTGCTCTAAGAGGCTTGAACACTACAACCTTATCGATACGGTTCATAAATTCGGGCGTGAACTTACGTCGTGCCGCTTGTTCGCCTGTATTGGATAGCTTGCGATCCAGTTTGTCATCGGGGTTGCCAGACACAGTACACAACTGGGCGGTGTTGAAGCCAAGCTTCGGAGATATCAGTGCCGCCATCTCTGCCGCGCCCAAATTGCTCGTCATAAAAATCATGGAGCGTGAGAAATCGACTCTTTCGTTATCTCCGAGCGTCAGTATCCCTTTGTCCAGAATGCCCAACAGCAGATTCCAGAGGACGTCACTCGCCTTCTCTATCTCGTCAAAGAGCACAAAGCTGACGTTCACCGTCTTTGAATGGTATTGATCCAGCGTCTCTTGACTGAGCAGCGCATGTGTCTCCCGGTGCCCCAAATAGCCCGGAGGTGATCCGATCAATTTGGCGATTTCGTGGCCGTGTTGATACTCGGCGCAGTCAATCTTCACCACCGCGCTCGGATTATTGACAAGCGCCTCTGCCAACGCCTCAACCGTTCTCGTTTTACCCGATCCCGTTGGCCCCAAAAACAAGAAGTTTGCGATGGGCCTCCCGGGTGCGCTCATCCCCGTCACATACATCTGATAAACGTCGACGACGTGATTGATGGCCTCATCTTGTCCGATAATCATTGCGCGCAGAGCGCGCTGCAAAGATGCGGCATCCGGCCCAACTTTCGCGGGATCCAGAGATATGTGCAGTTGTCCCATGACCTTCTTCCTTCCTGTTCTCCCATTGCTGGGGTTTGATCGTTGTCCTCGGGAGTCGCTTTTCTATCCATCGACTCCGATCTGCATCATGCAACTGATTTTCCAAATCGATGGATCCTCCACAACTCGTCTGCAGACACAGAGAGTTAGGAATGCATGCGAACCGAGTGCTTACTCTGAACCGGCGGTATGTCGTGAGTTAAGTGCGGGGAACGGGTACCGCCCACGAAATCGCGTTAGGTCGGACGTGTAGCTCTGGTGCTCGCTGATCTCATAGGAATGCCGAATACGAAGCAATGCACATCATTCGCAAGGGACAGATCCGATGGTTACCGAAGGGCGATATCGCTGGTCAGGTCCGATTTGTGAGCCGTGCCTTCGGGTTGGCAGCCTGATGCCCGCTATCTCACCTGTACTCCGCAAAAAGTCCAATCGTGGACTCATGCTGACGTGACCCCGTTTTCCGTCCACTCAGCTATACGACGTTCTTAGCATAATTAGTCGCATCGCCTTCTTGATTGGTTGTCTGGCCACGTAGCTGGGGCCCGAATCAAGGCCGCCATCGGCGCCCGCAGGGCTTGGCC
>DATIMM010000231.1:0-47293 GCA_035475295.1 Bryobacteraceae bacterium | reverse complement strand
AAAAGTTAACGTTTCGTGTCGGACTTCGGCGGCCTTCCGAAGCGTTGTGCGGGCTTAAACTTTCTTCATTCTACATGAAACGGCGCAACCCGTCGGTCCCGGTAGTACGTACTCACGGACCAATAGTCCAAGGGGATACATCAGGCCACGTTCTCATTTGTGCTGTAGCCCAGGTGGTCGACTTGTCTTTGTGGCAGCCGGTACAGGGATTGGGAATTTTATAAGCCTCAGTCATTGCAGGAGTGATGAACCGAAAGGTATGACTTCGCACGTTCACGTCCGCAATCGTCTGCTCAATCCGAGGCATGTGACACGCTACGCACTCGCTGCCGGGACTCCCCGCCTTGTGGTGCGTGTGTTCCTCAACCGTAGATGTATGGGGTCCATTGGGTGAATTGGGTCCGTGGCATTCCAAGCACATCACAGAGGCCGGTTTGAGCAGCAAAGCATCGTTGTCGGTCCCGTGAGCGTCATGGCAGCTGGAACACTTCACACCACGGTGATACATCAGGCTCTGTGCATAGTCGTTTCCCTGCATCCGGTTCTTGTGGGCCGTGCCGTCCGCGTAGTGAGTAAAGCTTGTTTCGCCCAGTTTGTGTTCTTCCAGTTGCCAGAAATTCTGCAGCTTCGACCCGACATCAAAACCCACCGGCCAGTCGTAATACTTTCCTTCCCTGGGATTCTCCAACGGCCGGCCCTGCGAGTGGCACTGAATACAAACATCATTCGCCTGAACAAAATCTAAGCGGGCCGGATTCACGATATTGGCGCGAGACGGATGGGCCACATGATTGCTTCCGGGCCCATGACAGCGTTCACAGCCAACGTTCCACTCAGTCACCGTTTTGGTTTTAATGTCGTAATTCACGGAATGGCAGCCATCGCAAAGCGGTCCGGTGGGACGCTTGAAGTTGTCCGGCGGGTAGAGACTAGCCCACCAGTCCGTGCCGTTTTTTACGAAGTACGGCCGCCAGACCTGATGCGTGATGTCCCACTGAGCGGGCAGGACGTAATAATCGTCGCCCACTTTCTTGAAATAGCGCTGCTTCCACTTGCTGCCGTAGACGAATGCGATGTCGTCCTTCGTAAACTGGACCAGCGGATTGGGCTTGGACAGGTCCGGCAGAATTGCGTCCGGGTATTGCCTGGGATCACGGACTACATTGGCCATCCTGGTCTTTTTCCACCGCTCATAGATCTGTGAATGGCAGGTCTTGCAAGCGGTGGAACCAGTGTAGTGCGCACCCGCCACAGGTGAGCCCACTGAGTTTGACGAAGCCGGAGTTTGTGAGAACGCCAAACTCAACGGCAGGAGTAGAAACGCTAGGCGCATGTGAGCGCTCCTCCTTGCTGCTGTATGAGTGTACCTCTCGCGAATTCGAATGCGTGCTGAGCGCTGGCCGGCGAAGACCTTTCGTCTTGTATCCTTGACATGTGTCTCCCGAACACGACACCCCAAAGCTGTCTCTCTGTGGGATACGAGTCGTGTGGTCGTTCCTGGCCCTTTCCCTTTTTTCGATCTCGCCGCTGGCGGCTCAGGCGGTGTCCTCCATCTCAGGAGACCTAACTGATCCTTCAGGCGCTGTCGTACGGGGCGCCAGGATCACCCTGACGAATGAGGAGTCGGGAGCAGCGCGGAACGCGCAGACCAACAACTCCGGGCATTACGCCTTTGTCCAATTGCCGCCAGGCAGCTATGAGATCCGAGCGGAGAAAGGCGGCTTCAAAAGCGCGGTGCAGCGCGGCATCAGTTTAGCGGTGAGCCAGGCGGCAACCGTAAACATCTCACTCCTGGTTGGGCCCGCATCCGAGCAGATCACCGTGACTGAGGATGCCCCGGTCGTGGCCAATACTGTCGATCAAAGCTCCGGCCTAGTCGCTGGCCGGCAAATTCGCGATCTTCCGCTGAACGGGCGAAGCTACGATCAATTGCTTACACTCAATCCTGGAATCGCCAACTATACAAGCCAGAAGAACAACAGCACCCCGGGAATCTCAAACTCGGCTGTCGCAAACATGTTTGCGGCTTCAGGCCGAAGGCCACAGGAAAACCTCTTTTTGCTGGATGGAATCGAATACACCGGTTCAGCAGAAATCAACATGACTCCGGGAGGCACAAGTGGCGAGTTGCTGGGCGTGGATGCCATCCGGCAGTTCAATGTGTTAACGGACACCTACAGCGCCGAATATGGCAAGCGGCCGGGCGCACAGGTGCTAATTGTGGATCGCTCCGGTACGAACGATTTCCATGGCTCGGCCTACGAGTTCCTGCGTAATGGCTGGCTCGACGCCCGCAACTTTTTTGATAAAGGATCCGTTCCCGGCTTTCAGCGCAACCAATTTGGTGCATCTTTAGCAGGAGCGCTGGTCCAGAACCGTACATTCCTTTTCGGCAATTACGAAGGATTCCGTCAGAACCTTGCCCTGACTGATGTAACGTTGGTGCCGGACAATAACGCCCGAGCCGGGATCATCAATCGCCACTACTACGGAGTGAGCCCCGCCGCGGCACAACTGCTAGCCCTGTGGCCGGTTCAAAATGGGCCCGACCTGGGCAACGGCATCGCGCAAGCCTTCAGTAATCCGAAACAGATCATCCGCGAGGACTTCGGCACCACACGTCTGGATCAGGTCTTTTCCGGACACGACACGCTCGCCGCCAGCTACACCGTGGACGACAGTGCCGACCATACGCCAACACAGAATCCATTCAGCCTCGACGTGGAAAGCCTAAGGAATCAAGTAGCGAGCTTGCGGGAAACGCATGTGTTCTCGCCGGAACTGGTGAACACAGCGACTGCGGGGTTTTCGCGGGCAGCCTACTTTTATACGGGCAAGCCGACCGTAAACGTTCCTCCGTTTATTACGGGTAGACAGGTGGGCGCCGTAGTAATTGGCGGCGCCGCAGTTCCCAACACATCAAGTGCGATTACTATGGCGGGAAGCAACAACGGGAGCAACCTCCTGGCCACGCGCAACCTGTTTACGTATCAGGACCAAATCTCAGTCTCGAAAGGCATCCATCAGATCAGTGCGGGAGCTTGGTTTCAGCGGATCCAATCGAATGATCAATTGGCCCTCGGGCAGTATGGACAAGCTACCTTCTCCAGTCTGCAAAGTTTCCTGCAGGGCAACATCACTACATTCACTGCGGTTCCGACGCCAACACCTCTTGGTTGGCGTTCGTTGGAGGCCGCCTGGTTTCTGCAGGACCAGGTGCGAATTTCGCCGCGATTCACCCTATCGCTCGGTTTCCGCACGGAATCAACGGATGGCTGGAACGAAGCGCACAGCCGCGCCGCGACCTTTGTTTATGGTCCGAGTGGCGCGCTGGCAACAAGCCCGCGGATCGGTGGCGCTGCTTTCACGAAGAACCGTGCAAAGTTTCTGCCGCAACCACGCCTGGGGTTTGCCTGGGACGTAGCCGGCGACAATAAAACCTTGATACGCGGCGGGTTTGGGCTGTACAACGGCTTGCAGGATGCGCTGAGTTACCGCATGGATCAGAATGCACCTTTCAACACGAGCGTTACGGTGACCGGCCTTCCACTGAACCGTCTGCCTATTACTCCCGGGCAGCTTTCGTCCTTCAATTTTCGCGTTGCTCCAGCCGGCGTTCAGCCGGACCTGTATACGCCTACCGTGATCGCCTACACGTTCGCCATTGAACAGGAACTAGCGCGGAATACATCCCTATCAGTCGGATACGCAGGATCACACGCTTATCACGAGACAATCAGCACGGATCCCAATCAGGCGGTCCCGGTGACCTGCCCGGCAAGTCCGTGTCCCGATTCACTCGCACCCGGCACGACCTATACGCCTCCCGAAACGCCGCTTGCCAATCCGCAACTGGGAAGTGCGTGGGTCTGGTCTTCGCAAGGCACAAGTTCCTACAACGCTTTAAAAATCGATCTCAGGCGGCGCTTTGCGGAAGGGTTGGAGTTCCGGACTGGCTATACGTGGTCGAAATCACTAGACAATGGGGGCACCCTGAATGCGAGCGCAGCCGCCAACGCACCCGGACTGGCATCTGATACCCGAAATTTACGCCTCGATTGGGGGCCTTCGACCTTCGATGTGAAACATGTGCTGAGTCTCAGCGGGATTTACCAATTACCGCTGGGGCCGGGCAAACGTCTTGCGAGGAACGTGACAGGACTCCGTCGGATTCTGACGGAAGGATGGTCGATCGGTGGAATTGAGACGTACAACTCGGGCTTTCCATTCACTCCCCAGCTGAGTTTTAACCCGTCCAACAACGGAAACACCGCGAACCCAGTACGCCCTTCGCTAAATCCGAATTTCACCGGGCCGGTGATATTGGGTGGTCCCGACCGGTGGTTCGACCCGAACGCATTCGTGGTCCCGCCGAATGGAACATATGGCAACGTAGGCCGGGATTCATTCAGGGGACCAAGCCTGAACGAATTGGATATCTCACTGATCAAGAACACGCATCTGGCAGAGCACACCAATGTTGAGCTGCGCGGGGAGATGTTCAACGTGCTCAACCGGGCGAACTTCAATACGCCGAATCTGATTGTCTATAGTTCGGCGACTGCTCCTCCGTCGGGCTCGGCGGGCATAATCACCAGCACCGCGACCAGTTCAAGGCAGATGCAGGTGGCGGTGAAATTGATCTGGTAGCCCGCTGATTCTCGCTGCCGATCCACTCCAGCCGGCTTCAGTTCCGGTATATCTTTAAGTTATGGACTTAACAACGCTGGGTTTCGCAATGGGCTCGGCTTGGCTCTCGGGAATTAACCTCTACGCCACAGTCCTCACCTTGGGTTTATTGCAAAGGTTCCACCTCGCCCATCTGCCGGGAGATCTCGGCTATTTAAGCAACGAGTGGGTGATCGGAGTTGCAGCCGCAATGTATGTAATCGAGTTCATCGCCGACAAGGTCCCGGCTGTCGATTCGGCTTGGGATGCGATACATACTTTCATCCGTATTCCTGCGGGCGCAATCCTGGCCGCGACCGCGTTTGCACATTTCGATCCGCAGGTCCGGTTACTGGCGTTGCTCATAGGCGGCGGCATTGCGTTAAGTTCACACAGTGCCAAGTCGGCGACACGCCTGGCCGCAAACGTCTCGCCGGAGCCGTTCTCCAACGTCGCCCTGAGCCTGCTCGAGGACGTGACAACCGTCGGCGGAACGCTGCTGATGGCAGTACATCCGGTTGTTTTGATTGGTATCGTTCTCGCTGCGGTTGTTTCCACGGCTTTCTTTATTCGCTGGATTTCTCGTTCCCTCAAGCGACGCTTCGGCCGCAAAGCCAATCCAGTAACCGCTTAGTGGCACGCATCGTACTCAATACCTTCGGATCCTTCGGGGATCTTCATCCCTATCTGGCCGTAGCCATCGGTCTGAGGCAGCGTGGGCACGACCCGGTTGTCGCCACATCGGAGGTGTACAGGACCAAGGTGGAAGGAGAAGGTATCGGGTTCCGGCCGGTGCGCCCGGACGTCGGCGAACTCTTAGGCAACGACGAGTTCATTCGAAAGCTGTGGCATCCGCGGCTTGGAACCGAATATCTTCTGCGGGAGTACATCTTACCCCGGGTGAACGACGCCTACGAAGATTTGCGGCAGGCCTGTGAGGACGCCGATCTTCTGCTGACCCACGCAGTCGGTTACGCAGGGCCCATCGTGGCGGAGGTCATGAGTTTGCCCTGGCTTTCAATTGCCCTTCAGCCCGCTGTATTTCTTTCCGCTTACGATCCGCCAGTACTAGCGCCCGCCCCGTGGCTGCGTAGCCTCCGTCTATTCGGCCCGCGAGCAGTCGAGGCTGCTTTCTCGTTGGGAAGGCGCATGTCGTTTAAATGGATTGAGCCCATCACAGCGCTTCGGCAACGGCTGGGGCTGCCCGAGACAAATTCGAATCCACTCTTTGAGGGGCAGTTTTCCCCGATGGGAACCGTGGCTTTGTTTTCCTCCCACTTTGCCCAACCACAACCAGATTGGCCGCCGGATGTTGTCTGCGCGGGTTTTCCATTCTATGATCGCGAGAGTTCCGGTTCACAGCTGGATCCAGGGCTGGCGGAGTTTTTGGCGGTAGGGCCGCCTCCTGTCGTATTTACGCTGGGCTCATCGGCCGTGATGGCCCCGGGGCAGTTCTTCGAGGAAAGCATGAAGGCGGCGCACCGGCTCGGCGTTCGCGCCGTGCTGCTGGTCGGCGCTCAATCGATGGCCTCGGCGTCCGTTTCGAACACGATCTATGCCGCGCGTTACGCGCCCTTTTCGGAGCTATTGCCCAGAGCATCCGTCGTCGTGCATCAAGGCGGGATCGGCACAACAGCGCAAACACTCCGCGCTGGGCGTCCAATGTTGGTCGTGCCATGGGCCCATGACCAGCCGGACAATGCTCATCGAATTTCGAGGCTGGGAGTAGGACGGCGCTTGAATCGACGCCGATACACCGCAGCGACCGTGGCTCGGCACCTCCATCGGTTGTTGACCGATCAGAATTACCTGGTTTCAGCCCAGGTGATGTCGTTGAAATTAGTCAATGAGGATGGGGTGAGCGCTGCTTGCGACGTGATCGAAGACGCGCTCACCCGGAAATGACTGTCTATTTCTTGCGAACCAGACGACGTGATTTACGAACGACCCCAGGGGTACTGGCGAATGATTCGTTAGCAATCCACTCCTGCTGGTCGTGATGCACCTTATGTGCTCCTGCTGCGGGACTGGCCGATGCTGGCCGGCCCACGTACCGCAGGCGACGGCGTGAGAGACCGGCACTTCCATCGGGATTGAGGATGGCCTGCATGTGCTGGTTGACAAACCACCATGCACCCATGTTTTCCGGCTCCTCCTGGACCCAAAGCAGTTCAGCTGCATCCGAGTAACGCAGCAGAGTGTCCCTTAACTGCTGCTTCGGGAACGGATAAAGCTGTTCCAGACGGATGATGGCTACATCGTTACGGCCCAGTTCTTCTCGCTTGTTCAGGAGGTCGTAGTAAACCTTCCCTGAACACAACAAGATTCGCCGAACGTGATGACCTACATACTGCGAGTCTCCGATCACTTCCTGGAAGGAGCCACTGGTCAGCTCTTCCAGTCTGGCTGCGGCCTTGGGATAACGCAGCAAAAACTTTGGAGTAAAGATGATCAGAGGCTTGCGGAGGCCGCGCCGGTCATTTCCGCCATACATTTGACGCCGCAGCAAATGGAAATATTGGGACGCGGTAGTGCAGTTGCAGACCTGGATATTGTTTTCGGCGCAAGCCTGCAGAAAGCGTTCGATCCGGCCGCTGGAGTGCTCAGGACCCTGCCCTTCCAATCCATGCGGTAGCAGCAAGACTAAGCCGCTCGGCTGATTCCACTTTGCTTCAGCGGAAACGACAAATTGATCGATAGTGATCTGTGCGCCGTTCACAAAGTCGCCGAACTGTGCTTCCCACAGAACCAGCGTCAGAGGATCGGCCACACTATAACCAAATTCAAAGCCCATGGTGGCGTACTCGCTCAGGAGGCTGTCGACCACCTCGAATTTGGCTTGTTTGGAATCCAGGTGCTTGAGCGGAATGTAGATGTCACCGCTCTCGTAATCGCTGAAGGCCAAATGCCGTTGCGTAAATGTCCCGCGAGATACATCCTCCCCGGTCAGACGTACGGGCGTCCCTTCCAGGACCAGGCTACCGAAGGCCAGCGTTTCAGCGAACCCCCAGTCGATGGGAGCGCCTCTAAGCGCTTCCTGGCGTTTGTCGAGAAGCGATTTCAATTTGGGGTGAAGATGAAATTCTTCTGGAAGTAACGTACACCGTTCGATCACCTTGAGCAGGAGATTTCGATTGGCGGCCGTTGACGGAATCGGCTGGAATATCTGGTCGGCGGGCGCTTCGGCAAACTCCTCGATGATGAACTCTTCGCGGCGCTTCTTGGCCTGATCAAAGGCCTCGTTCAAGCGCGCGCGCACCTGAGCTCTGGCGTCGCTGACCTGCTCCTGGGCAAGGAGCTTTTCACGAACGAGACGCTCAGAGTACTGCGTAGCAACCGTGGGCGTTGCCTTGATCTTGCGGTACATCACCGGCTGAGTGTAGCTGGGGTCGTCCGCTTCGTTATGCCCTTGACGCCGGTAGCCGATCACATCGATAACGACATCGCGCTTAAAGCGCTGGCGGTAGTCGTAGGCCAGTTGTGAGACGCGAAGACAAGCTTCAGGGTCATCCGCGTTTACATGGAAAATGGGCGCCTCGACAGAAAGTGCAACGTCCGTACAATACACGCTGCTGCGTCCTTCCAGCGGGTTCGTCGTAAAGCCAATCTGATTGTTGGTAATAACGTGAATCGTCCCGCCGGTGGTGTAGCCCTCCAGTTGTGAAAGCTGCAGCACCTCCGCCACAATTCCCTGCCCGATAAAGGCGGCGTCGCCGTGAATCAGGATGGGCAGGACGCGTTCCCGGGCAGTGTCGCCGATGCGGTCCTGCTTGGGCCGGACCAATCCTTCGACCACCGGATTAACGGCTTCCAAATGGCTGGGGTTAAAAGCGACCGAGACGAGTATTTCTTTGCCTTCGCTGGACTTGTGGATGCCGCTTGCTCCGAGATGGTATTTCACATCACCGGTGCCTTGCACCGTTTGAGGATCGGCTTCGCCCTCAAACTCAGAAAACACCTGCGAGAACGGCTTACCGACCACATTGGTTAACACGTTCAGGCGGCCGCGATGAGCCATGCCGATGACTGCTTCGTGAGCATGCTGATTCGCGGCCTTTTCCAGAATTTCATCCAGAACAACAATTGTGCTTTCCAGCCCCTCTAAGCCGAAGCGCTTTTGGCCGACGAAGCGGCTTTGCAGAAAGTGCTCAAACTCTTCGGCCTGGATCAGCCGGCTAAAGACGCGATGACGGACACTCTCATCCAGCTTCCACAGATTCATCGTGGCTTCCATGCGATCCTGCAGCCACTGTTTCTGCTCGGGGTCCTGGATGTGCATGTATTCGACACCTACCGACCGGCAGTAAGTAAAACGCAGGCGGTCCAGGATCTCCCGCAGCGTCTCGTACGGCTGCATATAGGAAGCGATCGCTCCGCTAGGAGCCTTTACGGCACCGGCAAGAAAGGGCCGGTCCAGGTCCCAGATAGATAGGCCGTAGGATGCAGGATCCAGTTCCGCGTGGTAGGCCGGATCATTGCCCAAAGGATTGGTGTTTGCCAGCAAATGGCCGCGCGTACGGTATGCAGCGATGAGCTGTATGACAGCGGCCTCTTTCGCGACGTCGGTATTCAAGGCAGCGTGACGGCTGGGAGAAAGCGGCTGGTCCGTCTGCCACCTGACGGGCAGATATGGAATCTTCAGATCACGAAAAATACCTTCGTAGAAGCCGTCCTCGCCTTGCAATAACTGCTGTAGCTTGGCGAGAAACATGCCGGACTCGGCACCTTGAATAATCCGGTGGTCGTACGTGCAGGTGACCATCAGAACTTTGCTGAGGCCAAGCATCGCCCTGTTATTTTCGCTGACAGCCGCGAATTCGGCGGGATAGTCGATAGAGCCAGTCGCAATGATGGCGCCCTGACCCGGCATCAATCGCGGAACGGAGCCCAGCGTGCCCACCGTGCCGGGATTCGTCAGCGAAATCGTGGTGCCTTCGAAATCGGCGATTTGCAGCTTATTGGTTCGCGCGCGGGCCACGATATCGTCGTAGGCCGCCACAAACTGTGCGAAGCTCATGCCATCGGCATGCTTGATGTTGGGAACCTTCAGCGAACGGGTACCGTCTTTTCCCGGAACGTCGACCGCCAGACCGATATTCACCTGGCCGCGCACAACGCGGAAAGGCTGGCCGTCCTTTTCGTCGTAAGCATGATTGACGCTGGGATTGGACTTGATAGCCTTTACGATGGCCCACGCGATGAGGTGGGTATAACTCAGCTTCCCGCGGCCCTGAAGTGTACGCTGCTGGTTAATGGTGCTCCGGTTCTCCTCAATCACGCGGACCGGAATCTGTCGTTGCGAGGTCGCGACGGGAATAGACAGACTCGCCGTCATGTTTTCGGCGATCCGGGCGGCGGCTCCACGCAAGGGGATTAATTGGTCGGTAGCACCTACGGCCTTGGTAGGCTGCTTCGCGGGCGCCGCTGGCGTAGTAGTGGTCACGGCGGTGGAAGCCGGGTTGGGTAGAGCAGCCGAAGCGGAGCTGGCGACGGTAGCGGGCGCGGTGTTGCCGTTATTCGCAACTGAAGAGGGAGCCGGCTTCGATTCCTCCGGCCTGGGAGCGGGTTCGCCCGGTGGCTCTTCGCGCGGCGGCTCTTCGGTGGGTGGATCTCCACTGGGCTGTTCCGCTATCGGAGCTTGTGGCGGCGGCGCCGCGGCCAGCTGCTCCTTCACGTCAGCGACGCTCGACAATGGATACGCCCCCCCGGTCTCCGGCGGTGGCGCTCCGTTGGATGGACCCGCAGGCCCGCCGTTCCCGCCAGTGTGATGGCCAAACAGCTCACTCCAGCCGGCGTCGACACTCTTCCGGTCAAATTGGTACTGATGATAAAGTTCGTCTTCTAACCAGCTATTTATACCCAACGCGGGGTCGGTGGATTGCGGCATGAGGGTAGTTCGGAGGGGCCTCGGCAAAATGTGGATGAACTGTCAAGCGTATCTCGCTAGATGGAACACGGAAACATCCACAACTGTTTGAGTTCCCGTACCTTTTATTGTAACGGAAAGTACCGGTTGCTCTCTGCGGTAATGAAAGCTTAATGAGGAGAATGTATTATCTGACGTCCACAGTACACTACAAATGAATGACTCTGGATGAGCTAGAAAGAGAGTACGTTGCGCTCCGACAGCAAGCTGAAGCTGTGCGGAGCTATCTTTGACGCCCCCGCCAAAATGCGGCAACTCAGCAAGCTAGAGGTCGAGATCGGGGATCCCGAGTTCTGGAACCAGCCGGAAAAAAGCCAGCGCGTGATGCAGGAACGCAAGCGGCTGGAGGAGTCGATACAAAACTCGACTGCCGTGGCCACCGCCGCTTCCGATATCGACACGCTCTTCGAGCTTGGCAGGGAGGGCGAGGAGGTCAGCGGTGAGATCGAGCGGGAAATGAAGACGCTGGGCGCCAAACTGGAGCAGCTGGAAACAGGAATGCTGCTGTCCGGCGAAAACGACGCCCGCGATGCCATTATCACCATCCATCCGGGCGCGGGTGGCACCGAAAGCCAGGACTGGGCGGAAATGTTGCTGCGGATGTATCTGCGCTGGGCGGAGCGGCACGGTTTCCAGGCCGTGATCACGGATCGCCTGGAGGGCGAAGGCGCTGGCGTAAAATCCGTAACCTTCGAGATTAATGGCGAGAATATCTACGGCCAGTTGCAATCCGAGGTGGGCGTCCACCGTCTTGTTCGTATCTCGCCGTTCGATGCGAATGCGCGGCGCCATACATCGTTTGCCTCCGTATTCGTGTTTCCGCAGATCGACGAGGCCATCAACATCGACATCAAACCCGATGATTTGAAGATCGATGTATTTCGGGCCAGCGGCGCCGGAGGCCAACATGTAAACCGAACGGAATCGGCGGTTCGCTTTACCCATCTGCCCACCGGGTTGGTGGTACAGTGCCAAAACGAGCGCTCGCAGCACAAAAATCGCGCCAGCGCCATGAAACAGCTCCGCGCCAAGCTCTACGAGTATGAAATGGAAAAGAAGCGCGCCGAAGACCGCAAGCTGGAGGACTCCAAAATGGAGATTAACTTCGGCAGCCAGATTCGGAGTTATGTCCTTGCACCCTACCGGTTGATTAAGGATCACCGGACGAAACTGGCAATCGGCGACGTGGATCGGGTACTGGACGGCGACATCGATGCGCTGATTCACGCTTATCTGGTCTGGCGTAAGACGGGCAAGGTGTCGGGAGCGGATGGCAAGGACGACTTGCCGGAGTAACGCACTCCTTCCATGCAGCCAGCTCCAGAGGAGATCCGACGCGCGGCCCAACTGATTCGGGAAGGCAAGCTGGTCGCGTTTCCCACCGAGACCGTGTACGGCTTGGGAGCTAACGCGCTCGACCCCGAGGCCGTGCGTCGCATATATGAGGCAAAGGGACGCCCTTCCTCCAGCCCCCTGATCGTGCATGTCGCCGGACTGCCGATGGCCAGACGGGTTGCGGCAGAGTGGCCGGAGTTGGCCGAGAAACTTGCGACGCGATTTTGGCCCGGGCCGTTGACGCTGGTGCTCCCCAAGAATTCGGCGATACCTGATATCGTTACCGCAGGCTTGTCCTCGGTGGCAATCCGAATGCCGTCCCATCCGGTTGCGCTTCGACTGATCGAACTCGCCGGAGTTCCCGTCGCCGCCCCGAGTGCAAACCGCTTTATGGAAGTTTCGCCGACCACAGCAGACCACGTGCGCGTGGGACTCGGAGACCGTGTCCAGATGATCCTGAACGGCGGACCGGCCCAGGTGGGAATTGAGTCTACGGTCGTTTCACTGACAGGTACGCGCCCCGTGATACTGCGTCCGGGAATGATCACGGCCAGCGATCTGGAAGCCGCGACCGGTCTCTCGTGGGAGCAGGCCCATGTCCCGGTCGAGGGGCCAGCGGAATCGCCCGGTCTCCATCCACGCCACTATGCCCCGCGCACGCCGTTTTATATACGACGGCCGGGAAGCTCCACCATCCCCGAAGGTCGCGGGCGTATGCTTCAACTGCCTCCGGAGCCCGCCGAATACGCGGCGCACATTTACGCTGAGCTCCATAAGGCGGATCGCGAAGGATGGGACTGGATCGCAGTGGAGGAGCCGCCCGATACGCCGGAGTGGGCAGCGATTCGGGATCGCCTCCAGCGCGCCGCTACCAAACTCTAGACTTTTGTGAATTCGAAGGCCTTGTTGTAATCGCCCAAAAATTGTTCCAACCCTTTTTCGGTCAAGGGATGATAAAAAAGCTGATCGAGCACCTTTGGCGGAAGCGTGGCAATATGCGCGCCCGCCTTTGCCGACTCAATAACCTGCAAAGGACCTCGGATAGAAGTGGCAAGAACCTGTGTGGGTAAGCCGTAGTTTTTGAAGATCGAGACGGCATCTTCGATCAACTTTATGCCGGGCCAACCGATATCTTCCACTCGCCCGACAAACGGGCTCACGATGTAGGCGCCGGCCTTTGCCGCGAGCAGAGCCTGGGCGGCGGAGAAACAAAGTGTTACGTTTACGCGCACACCCTCCTTCGACAGCAGGGAGCACGCGATAATCCCTTCTTTAGTCAGTGGTACTTTGATAACCACGTTCTCGTGGATTCTGGCAAGAACGCGGCCCTCGGCGACCATCTCTTTCGCCGTGGTGGAAATCACTTCCGCGCTCACGTCGCCTTGTACAATGCCGCAGATCCGGCGAATCTGCTCTTCGAGCGGAACGCCTTCCTTCGCGATCAGACTGGGATTGGTTGTCACGCCGTCGATAATGCCCCAACCGGCAATCTTCCTAATCTCGTCCAGATTAGCCGTGTCGAGAAAAAATTTCATGCTTGTTCCTGTGCCAGGACCACCACGTGAATGGCTCCATTCTTTATAATCAGGACGATGCCCGTAACCCCGGCGGCGTTCCATCGTTTTGCCGCCATCCAAAATCTGACCGTAGTGGCGGACAGTCCATTAGCAAACTATACCCGATTCGGCCTTGGTGGCCCGGCGACTCTCTTCGTGGATGCGTCGACTACCTATGCCTTTATCGAAGCTCTCCGTATTGTACGTGAAATGGAACTGCCCAACGTGGTCATCGGTGGAGGGTCGAACCTGGTCGTGTCGGACGCAGGATTCGATGGCGTGGTGCTTCGTTTTAGCGGATCACGCATAGAGAAGTTTGGGACGGTGTTGGACGTCCAGGCAGGCGCCAACCTGCAGAGCGTAGTAGACAAGAGTGTCGCGCTGGGACTTCGCGGCATGGAGACCTTGACCGGAATTCCCGGCAATCTGGGCGCCGCCATCTATGGAAACGCCGGTGCTTACGGCCACTCCATCCAGGAGCGGGTGGAGCAGGTGACCTTCACCGATGGCGTCACGGTAAGAACCTTCCGCAATGAAGAATGCCAGTTCCACTATCGCGAGAGCATCTTCAAAGACAGAAAGGACTGGATTATTCTGTCCGCCCTCCTTGCTTTCGTAGAAGACGATCCAGCAGCATTGACGAAGACCGCCCGCGATATTCGTGAAATTCGCGATGCGAAGTATCCGCCCTCGATGAGGTGCGCCGGCAGTATTTTCAAAAACCTCCTGCTGGCGGAACTGCCTTCGGATGTCCAGGCCAGAGTTCCGGCAGGCGTAGTTCGCGAAGGAAAAGTTCCGTCTGCCTGGTTCCTGGAGCAGGTCGGGGCCAAAGGCCTGCGTCGCGGCGACATCCAGGTAGCCGGCTATCACGCCAACCTGATCTACAACGATGGCCACGGAACGGCCTCCGATCTCGTCGCCGTCATCGACGACCTGAAGCGGCGTGTGCGGCGGGAGTTCGGCTTCGATCTGGAAGAGGAAGTTCAGTATGTGGGATTCGAGAAGCTGCCGGTGGGAGTTTAACGATATCCCGCCAGGGTGATCCCTTGCTCTTCAATAATCTGGCGAATGCGCGGGGACGTTAGCGCCTCCAGTTCGCGAACGCGAGACTCTTTGAGGCGCGTGGCCGCTCCCCGCAATTCGCCGCCCAGATAACCTGGGTGGCACATGAACTCCGTCGTGCCCTCCCGAAGCGAGGCAAGAGCAGGCGCAAGTGTGGCTTCCGTGAGGGTGCCGGTGAGACGAAATCCCACGAAGTAATCGGTTGTGCGCACACCGAACCTGGTGGTCGAACGTCGATAGAATCGCCCTAACAGGTGGCAAACCGGGCCGCTGCACGGAACCGTAGCATCCAGGGGCAGGCGTACGTGGGGAATTCCAAATTCATGCGCTAAACGAACCACTGTTCGAAAGACGGTCGGAACAATATGTGTATGTTTATGGGAATCGAGATGGGTGGGTCGTACTCCACTCGCCATGATCTTGCGGATCTGCGCCCGGAGTTCCCCCTCCACATCGATCTCACGCCTCGACAGTGCCATTAACAGCTGGCCCGGCTTCTCCGGCAAGGGCCGCCCGGTAACCAGCGAGTTCCCTTGCACCAGAACAAGATGACACCCGACGTCGAGGGAGCGGTTCTCCAATGCCAGACGCACCGCGTCCTCGTAGGCGTCCCCGTTCGCCATCAGTGTCGTGGCCGTGAGTATGCCCTCGCGATGAGCCTGAATGATTCCGGCATTCACGTCACGGGTGAAACCGAAATCATCGGCATTGACGATCAGTTTCCTCACTCAAAACACGTGCAGCTTGATGCTCAGGAACTTCTTCGGATTCGCACGGAAATCCCGCAGCAAACCATGAAGTTCGCGCGTCATGCCGGTCGCCTCATCATAGAGTTGCGGATTGACCAAAAGCTGTCCCACCGTACCTTGACCGGAGTTGACCTTGTCCAAGGTGAGATTGACTTTGCTCAACGTGCCAGACAGCTGGTTCGCAATTTTGTCGCTCTTCAAAAGCTGGCCCGCCGTCCCGCGCCCCGCATTCAGGTTCTTCAGAATTGTGTTGAGCTGCGCGACGGAGGTATCCAGGTCGTCATACATTTTGCGGTCCTTCAGCAGGAGCCCGGCCGTCCCCTGCCCTTGCTGCAGGCCTTGAACAACGGAGTCGACCCGGGCGACGGTCGATTGGATCTGGTTGTAAATCGTATCGTCGTTTACCAGATGGCCGACCGTACCTTTCTTAGAGTTCAGCGTGGTGGTCAGAAGTTGAACCTGATTCACGGTAGCTTGCAGGCTATTGTAAAGCGTCTCATCGACCAGTAGCTTTCCGATGGTGCCATGGCCCACCTCTACCTGGCCCACAATATCTTGCACCTTTCCAAGAATCCCCTGCAAGGAATCGAGAACTGAGTATCCTTGTTGCACCAGTTCATCGAATTCCCTGGTGTCCATCGTCTTGACCGTCGCTCCCGGCTTCAACGTCTGAGAGCTCTTGCCCTTGGCAATGGCCAAAAACTTGGTGCTGCCCAGGAGGTTATCGGAGCCAATGGACGCAACAGAGTCCACCGGAATCTGCTTCAGCATCTCCTGATCTACCGTGAAATCGATCCTGATGATGCGCTGTGGATCGGTTTGGCCGGAGAGCGACACTTGTTTCACTTTTCCAGCCTGGATACCGTTGATCCGGACCGGTGCTCCCGCCGTGAGAGCCGCGGCATCGGAGACATAGGCGCGCAATTCCACGTCCTTTCGGAAAGGATGAACGTTGCCTGTGAGTAGAAATACCAGAAGCACAATAAAGAACAACGCAACCAGGCCAAGAATTCCAACCCTGAATTGCGCGAAACCGACCTTCTCTTTACTGGGCATAATTTAAGCCTCGTGCCTCACGAATCGTTTTATGTAATCGTCGCCGGAGTGTTCCAGCTCTTCACGCGTGCCGAAGAAGACGATTTCTCCCTCTTTCATCACCATAAACTTTGTGCGCATTCGCTTCGGGTCGTCCTGCTCTCCTTCGCTTACAGGTACAAGCTCCTCGTTCTGGGCATCGTAGCGAAAGTTCGCCATCATCTCCCCGTCCTGATAACGGTGCGTGACAATCAGGGCGGCGGTGTTTCGGGTGTCCCGCTCCTTGGCGATGAGGGCCATGATGGTATTGGCCGTGATGGGATCGAGGCCGGCCGTGGGCGAATCGTAAAGTACCAGGGGAGGCTCCGTAACAATGGCCCTTGCTATGCCTACGCGCCGCCGCATGCCACCGGAAAGTTCACTCGGAAACTTATCGAAGGTGTGCTCCAATTCGACGAAGCGCAGGGTTTCGCGAACGCGCTCATCAAAACTGCCGCTCTTGGAGAGTTCTTTGGATTTATGTTCGTTGGCCTGCTGGTTCAACAAAGGGTACTCAACATTCTCGCCGATGGAAAGGGAGTCGAACAGTCCGCCTTCCTGCAGAACAATGCCCGCTCGACTGCGTAACGGGAACAACGCCTCTTCCTTCATGGCAGTCACTTCCTTTCCAAAGAGTTTGATAACACCTTCGTCCGGGCAAACCAGCCCGATTACCGCTTTTAACAGCGTCGTTTTGCCGCTCCCGGACTCGCCCAAAATGATGCGGGTTTCTCCGGGCCGTAATGTAAACGAGACATCGTGCAACGCCCACGTTTTTCCATATCGAAGATTCACGTCGCAAAACTCCACAATCGGTGCGGGCTGGTCAGGCATAGAACAATTACAAGTTCACGAAGATCTTGTCGATCAGGAACGTGACAAAGAATATCCAGATAGAAGCCGCCACCACAGCCTGCGTTGTCGCATGGCCCACACCTTGCGTGCCGCCCTTGGTACGCAGCCCATAAAAACATCCCACCAGCGCAATAATGATTCCGAACAGAAACGGCTTGATGAGACCCTGCGCGAGATCATTTAGAACCAGCGCGCGCCATGAGGTTGACCAATATGTTGGGCCACTAATCACGTGCAGCAACGGCACGGCCACCAGATACGCGCCGAACCAGCCAATCGCATCGGCGAGAACGGTCAGGCATGGAAGCATGATGGCGGTAGCTACCAAACGCGGCGTAACCAGTTTCTGCGTGGGGTCGGTGCCTAGCGCCCGCATGGCGTCGATCTGCTCGGTCACCTTCATGGAGCCGAGTTCGCTTGCGATTCCCGAAGCATTGCGCCCGGCAACCAGGAGAGCAGTCAGCACTGGGCCCAATTCGCGCACCAGCGTGATCGCCACAATGGCGCCTACCTGACTGCCAGCGCCATAGGTGCTGAGAGCACGCGACATTTGCAGAGCAATAATACCGCCGCTGAAAAAGCCGGTGAGACAGGTGATTGGAATGCTACCAATCCCTATAATGTCCATCTGCAGGAAAATATCGTCCCCGTAGTGGGGACGCCTGGTAGTATTTAGGAACGCCTGACCGGCAAGGGTTAAGAACTCCTGAAAAGATGCAAGTGACGACGTCAGGAATCGGAGCAAGCAGAAGCTCCCGGCAACAACCTCGCTCTCATATGGCTCGATGCTAACACACTATTAGTTTCGACTAGAGCGCCCCCAATCCGACCCACCTGGCCATCCAATCGGACCTTGAGATTGGCTTCTCCGGCAACCGCTGGTTCGTTACTTCCGGGAATTCCCAATCCAAACTGTTTGCACATTCACAAATTCGCGCAGCCCAAAGTAGGAAAGCTCCCGTCCATACCCGCTTCGCTTCACACCGCCGATAGGGATACGCGGGTCTGATGCGCTGGTGCTGTTGATAAACACGCTGCCGGCTTCGATGCGGCGCGCCAGTTCACGCGCGCGACGAAGATCCTGGGTCCACAGATTGCTGCTCAGTCCGTACTCGCTCCGGTTTGCAAGCTGAACGGCTTCATCGGCGTCGCGCACACGCAAGAACGCGGCCACCGGACCGAAGGTCTCTTCATCACTCGCCGCCATGCCCGGATGTACGCAGCCCAGCACTGTGGGCTCATAGAAGAATCCTCTCGCGTTCCTCGTCGTGCCGCCCGTCAGCAGCTTCGCGCCTGCCTGAACGCTGTTCTGCACCTGTTTGTGCAGCGCCTCGCGCAAGTCCTGCCTCGCCAGAGGCCCGATCTGCGTTTCGCGCTCGAACGGATCGCCCACCTTAAGCTGCGCGGTGGCCGCCACGAACCGGCGCTCAAATTCATCCGCAACGGGCTCGGTCAGGATAAACCGTTTCGCGGCTATGCAGACCTGTCCCGCGTTCGCGAACCTTGCCTTCATGCCCGCTTGTACGGCTCCGTCAATGTCCGCGTCTTCCAGAACGATAAAGGCATCAGAGCCGCCCAGTTCCAGCACGGATTTTTTCAGCGCTCTTCCTGCCTCCGAGGCCACAGCGGTGCCCGCTCGTACGCTTCCCGTAAGCGTCACCCCCGCAATCCGTCGGTCGTGAATAACGCGCTGGATCTGCTCTGTTGCAATGATCAGGTTTTGAAAAACTCCTTCCGGAAAACCCGCCTCCCGAAATACGCGCTCTAGCTCCAGCGCCGAACGTTGCACATTGGGCGCATGCTTCAGTACGACCGCGTTCCCCGCCAGCAGCGCCGGGATCGCGAAGCGCGTCACCTGCCACAGGGGGAAGTTCCACGGCATCACCGCCAGGAGGGGACCTAATGAGAGAAACGAAACGTAGCTTTCCAGCTCCTCCACCGGCGCCTGCTCGTCGGCTAACATCGCCGGACCATGCGCCGCATACCAGTCCGCTTCCCGGGCGCACTTCTCCACTTCCGCTTCGGCCTCGCCAATGATCTTTCCCATTTCGAGCGTCATCGTCCGGGCCAGCTTCTCTTTGTTTGCCCGAAGAGTTTGCGCCAGTGAGGTCAGCCGCGAGGCTCGCTCCTCAATCCGCGTGTCCCGCCAGGGATGAAACGCTTGCTCCGCTCTTCGAAGGACTGCCTCCACCTGGCTCTCCGACTGAAAGGCGAACTCTTCCAAGGGTTCGCCGGTAGCCGGATTGATGGTCTGTATATCGGGTCTAGTCATGCTTTTCTCCGGACACTCCGGCACAATAGCTGTATTGTGCAATCCGCAGCCGCCGCCAGCAGTATCCTCTCCGTCAACGTCGGCCAGCCCCGTCGCTTGCAAATGGGCGAACAGGCGGTCCTGAGTTCTATTTTCAAGTTTCCGGTGGAGGGCACCGTCGCCGTCCGCGGCACCAATATAGAAGGCGACCGGCAGGCCGACCTGCGGGTCCACGGCGGCCCACACAAAGCAGTCTATCTCTATCCCTCGGAGCACTATCCCTACTGGAAAGCGCAACTGGATTTGGCCGACCTCCCCTTTGGCGCATTCGGTGAAAACCTGACCACCACCGGAATTACGGAGGAAAGCGCCTGCATCGGAGACCGTTACCGCATCGGCACGTCAGTGCTTCAGGTAACACAACCGCGGATGCCCTGCTACAAACTTGGCCTGCGCTTTGAGCGCGCCGACATGGTGAAGCGATTCTGGCAGAGTGGGCGCTCGGGCATCTACTTTTCCATCGTGCAAGAAGGCGAACTGGCGGCCGGAAATACTCTCGAGAAAGTCGCCGAGGGCCCCGAGCCGATCACGGTTGCCGATGTAGTAAGGCTCTACAAAGGTGAAGAGTGGAGCAGTGATCTGCGTGGGCGCGCCCTTCGCTCACCGCTCCGTGGAGGCTGGAAGCAGGGCATCCAGGCGCGGCTGACCGAAGAAGGCATGCCTAGAAGTTAACCTGCGCCCCCGCCGAGCGGTTGCTCTCGTTGCCCCTTTGGTCCACAGCGCTCACATCATACCGATACAATTTACCGTGCTCCACATGCGTATCGCTGTAGGTAGGCAATGTAACAAGGCCGCCCTGGCGTTCGTAGACGCCACCATTCACCGAGCGGTACACGTAATAACCCTTCAGGTCCGGCTCCGTGTCACGGTCCCAGCTGACCTCAATCGAGGCCGAAGTAGCCAATGCCGCTATTCCTACTGGCACCCTCGGCGGGAATCTGTCGACGTTTTCGGCGGCTGACACCGTTACGGGTTGCGAGACCAGACTCTCCGCTGTCCCTTTTACGGCCACTGCCTCGTAGATATAGGCTGTGTTGTACTGAGAGGTCCGGTCGACGTAAACAGATTTATCCGTGGTGCCCAGCACGACAGGGGCCTTTTCATTGGGTCCTTGTCGCAATACCCGGTGCTGCAAACCGGACGGACTGCCCGGCCAAGTGATGCGCATGCCGTCGCCGGAGGGCTCCGCTTTAATCACCGGCGGCTGTAATGGCGAAATCACCTCCAAACGCACCACATTCGACCACGAAGAAAAATGATCGTGTTTCTTCACGGCCGTACGCACCCCCACTGCGATCTGCTGGTTCACGAAACTATCCACTGGAATCGAGTGCGTCATCGGCACTGCCGACGGGCTCTCAGGATCATTGGCTGGCGGAGGTGTAAGCTCGTATTGGCTAGCGGAATCGGCCCAGGTCTCAAAGTTGAACGGGGACCCGTACGTTCCCACCCGCAGATCGACCTCCGAGAATCGCTGGATCGCCACATTGTCGGTCGTACGCGCCGGGACCGTAAAAGTAACAACCAGGTTGCTCCCCCGTTCCACCACGGCTAAATCCCGTATCGCCGGAGGAATCTCTGGCGACGGAGGAACGACGGGCCCAATCTGTCCGCAGCCTACATAGCCGCAGCTCACCAGAAAAAGCGTCGAGAAAAGGACGATCAGCGCAGCGGGTCGCAACTAAAGAATGTACCTGCTCAGATCTTGATCTTTTACGATTTCGGCCAGCTGCTTTTTCACGTATGCTGAATCGATTTTGATATTTTTCTTTTTGAGGTCCGGCCCTTCAAAGGAAATCTCCTCCAGCAGCTTCTCCATGATGGTATGAAGGCGGCGCGCGCCGATGTTTTCGGCCGATTGATTCACCTGTGCTGCCACTCGCGCAATCTCGACCAACGAATCCTCAGCAAACGTGAGCTTGATGCCTTCGGTATCCAGCAGCGCCATGTACTGCTTCACCAGCGCCGACTTTGGCTCCTTCAAAATACGGATAAAGTCTGCCTCGGTCAGGGACTTTAGCTCCACGCGGATGGGGAAGCGGCCCTGCAGTTCAGGGATCAGATCGGCGGGCTTGGACACGTGAAATGCGCCCGCAGCCACGAATAGAATATGGTCCGTGCGTACGAAACCGTGCCGCGTATTCACAGTTGTGCCTTCCACGATCGGGAGAATGTCGCGCTGCACCCCCTCGCGGCTCACATCCGGACCGTGTCCCCCTTCGCGGCCCGCAATCTTGTCGATTTCGTCCAGGAACACGATCCCGTTCCGCTCCACGCGCTCCAGGGCAATGCGCGTCACCTGGTCCATGTCGACCAGCTTCTGCTCTTCTTCCTGGATCAGGTACTCCAGCGCCTCCGAGACGCGCATGTTCCGTTTTTTGGTGCGCGGCCCAAACAGCCCCGGAATGACATCTTTCAAGTTGATGTCCATCTCCTCCAGGTTGCCGTTGGTGGACACCTCGAACGTCGGCCCGCGCTCCTTGACGTCTACTTCCACCATGCGGTCGTCCAGTTTCCCGGCCCGTAGCTTCTCCCGCAACTTTTCGCGGGTACGCTCCACGCTTTCGGTCAACTCCGGTTGCGGCGGCATCAGCAGATCCAGCAGACGTTCTTCGGCCTGCTGCTCCGCCCGGTCCGCTATCTGTTCCAGCCGCTCTTCTCGAACCATGTCGATGGCCACATCCACCAGATCGCGAATCATCGATTCCACGTCCCGGCCCACGTAGCCGACTTCGGTGAACTTACTTGCTTCCACCTTTAAAAACGGGGAGTTGGCCAGCTTCGCCAGCCGTCGCGCAATCTCCGTTTTGCCCACACCAGTCGGGCCGATCATCAGGATGTTTTTCGGCATCACCTCATCGGCCATCTCCGGGTCCAGCTTCTGGCGCCGCACACGATTCCGCAACGCAATTGCCACAGAGCGCTTCGCGTCCGCCTGACCGACGACATACTTGTCCAATTCGGCTACAATTTCGCGGGGAGTGAGTTCGTCCAGCAAGGGGGTCTCATCGGAGGATTGCTGCGGAAGATAAATAACCACTATCCCAACTCCTCGTATGTGACGTTGTCATTCGTGTAAATACACACATCGGCGGCGATCCTCATAGACTTCTCCACCACCTCGCGCGCCCCGAGATTCGTATTCTCCAGCAGTGCGACCGCTGCGCATTTGGCAAAGGCGCCGCCCGATCCAATCGCAGCCACCGGGCTATCGGGTTCAATCACATCCCCGGTGCCGCTCACGATGTACATATTGTGGATGTCGGCCACCAGCAATAACGCTTCTAAATGTCGTAGCATCCGGTCGGTTCGCCATTCTTTTGCAAGCTCCACGACACTGCGCGCCAGATTTCCGCTGTGTTGCTCCAATTTGCCTTCGAACCGTGAAAAAAGGGCAAAGGCATCCGCAGTCGACCCGGCAAATCCCGAGACAATTTGGTCGTTAAAAAATTTTCGGAGCTTGCGCGCGCTCCCCTTCAGCACTTCGCTTCCCATGGTGACCTGCCCGTCACCGGCAAGCACTACTTTGCCGTTGCGCCGCACGCAGAGGATCGTCGTCGAACGGATTCTTCTCTTCATTAGATTGATGGCACGTTTCAGGATGGATGCCTATCGGAGGATAGACTCATCTTGGATTGCACCTTCATTTCAACATAGGGGCCATTAATAAGCGGTTCCAAACCCACCCCCCTGAGGCGGGATCGACACAGTAAAAGTAGCCACGTGGCCATTTTGTTGCAAAACAGCCACACCCCTGTGAGAGCAAAAGTCTTAAAATCAGTAAATTAGGGGGACATTAGCTATCCATCCTGCTATTCTGGCAGTTTCGTACATGCACTACGAAACAACGATCTGCCACCCGGTGGAGGTTTCCGGCATAGGGCTCCATCATGGAGCGCCCGTTCACCTCCGCATCACGCCCGCCCCTCCCGCTACCGGAATCGTCTTTATACGCACCGATCTCGAGAACACGCGAATCCCTGCCAGTTGGGAATACGTGGAGCGCGTCAGCTACGCCACCAGCCTGATGCATCCGCGCGGCATTTTCATCTCCACTACCGAACACCTGCTGAGCGTTCTCTACAGCATGGGCATCGACAACGCTTTTGTCGAACTCGACAACCTCGAAGTCCCGATTCTCGACGGTAGCGGTCTGCCGTTCGTTGACCTTTTAACGGCGGCCGGAACGCATCGCTACCGCCGGCCGCGCCGCTATCTGCGGATCGTAAAGCCGGTGAGTGTCGAAAGCAATGGCAAGCGGGTTGCAATCCTTCCTTCCGACTGTTTTGAGCTGCGTTGCTGCAATTTCTTCAATCATCCTCTGGTCGGGGAGCAGAGTCTGGAGTTGAACGTGACTCCGCTGGCTTATGCCACCGAAATCGCTCCGGCGCGCACCTTCGGATTTGAGTACGAACTTGATCAAATGCGTGACATGGGCCTGATTCGCGGAGCATCCCTCGATAATGCCGTGTGTTTCACTCGCGAAAGCGTGGCAAATCCTGGCGGATTGCGATTCCCCGATGAATGCTGCCGCCACAAGGCGTTGGACCTGATCGGCGATTTGGCTTTGATCGGGCGGCCTCTCATTGGGCTCGTCGTAGCTGAAAGAGCTGGACACGCCATGCATGTGGCGCTGGTCAATAAGATCATGTCCGACCCGTCACTTTACGAGATCGTTACACTGAATCGCGGCGCCGGGCGGCCGCAGCCGATAGCCGCTCATGCCTTGGTCTCCTAGCCGCTGCTATCGTAGTTTCTGTACTCTCGTTACTGCGCTAGAAATGTGATCCGGCAACTCCCGAACCTGATAACAATCCTTCGCCTTGTCCTTTCGCCTATCCTGGCGGCCTTGCTCGCTCGACATCGTTTTCCCGAAGCACTTTACCTGGTGGTCTTTGCTGGAGCAACGGACTGGCTGGACGGGTATAGCGCCCGTAAGCTTCACGTAGCCGGCAGAATGGGCGTTGTCCTCGATCCTTTGGCCGATAAAGCCCTGCTGGTGACGTTGTTCCTCGCGCTTTCTTATATCGGCCTCATTCCGGTTTGGCTGCTCTGTCTAGTGATTGGCCGCGACCTCGTCATCGTAGTAGGCGCACTTCTGCTTCGGATCTTCCGCAACGTGCACCGGTTTACCCCGTCCATCGTGGGAAAGGTCAGCACCTTTTTCCAGATCGTCTTTGTGCTTCTGGTGCTCCTTCGGGCTACTTTCCCCTACCGGATTTTCTTCTGGCTGGAATGGATTGCGCTCGTCCTCACCACGATCTTCACTGTGCTTAGCGGAGCCGGATATATCCGGAAGGGAATTCAATTGACCCGGCGCCGCCCGGTGGAAACGGTTTAGATTCGGAATATCTTTCTTCCCCGCCCGGTTTGGCTTTCCGTGCAAACGATCATTGACGCGACAAAAGGCGAAGAGTAGCCTGAGTATATGGAGCCGTGCGTAGAAATTTATCAGCCTTCCCGCTTGTATGCACGGGCCGGTTGGGCTGCTCTGGCTGGTTCTCTGGTGTGTGTGCTCTGTGGTTTCCGGGCACCCCTCGCCTTTATACCAGGGGTTCTTTGTGCGGCGACAGGGGCGGCACTGTTCTGGCTCAGCGCGCGTCCGGCCATCTACATCGGCGAGACCCAGTTCAATATCGGCGAACGCGCCATTGCCTGGCAGGAAGTGCGGCAAATTAACAGCAGCCGGTTTATTTCGCCGCTAGTCTTAAACCTGAAACTTACGAATGCCCGCACGAAGCTTCTGATTTTTCCGGGAGAGCCCGAACGCATCGATCGCCTCATGCGGCAGCTCAAGAAGCGTTCTTATCTGGCTTCCTTCGACGGCGTGGCCTATCGGGATTATTGGACCTGGTCCAGCATGACCGCTTTGCACGGCGAGAACAGCGCGATGGATCAGCCGGTCCGGATGCTGAGCACCGAAGACGAAGACGAAGTTGAGCGGATGTACCAGAAGCTGAAATCAGTTGGCCGCCTCGATTCGCGCGGTACGGATTCCCAAACACCTGATGAGGATTGACGCTCCCTCGCTGGAAGCGCCGCTCCGCCGCCGATGACCATATCCCGAGGGCGGGGTTGTCTCACCTTCCTGCTCATTCTTATTGTTCTGCTGGCGGCAGTTTGGTTTCTGCGTGCGCCTATTCTGACCGCAATCGGGAATTCGTTCATCGAAGACGATGGTCCGCAGAAAGCCGACGCCGTCGTGGTGATGGGCGGCGATGAGTATGGCACACGGATCATCAAGGCTGCCCAATTGGTTGAGGCGGGTTATGCGCCGTTCGCAATCGTCAGCGGCCCTCCTATCCTAGGAGAGCATGAAACCGACATTACGGTTCACTATGCTGAAAGTAAAGGCTACCCGGCCCGATTGTTTCACCCGCTGACCAATGAATGCAATTCCACGCGGTCGGAAACCGCACTCATCGGGCGGTATCTCAAATCCCAGGGAATCCACAAGATTATATTAGTGACGAGCAATTTTCATACGCGGCGCGCGGCGGAGCTAATGCGGAGTCAAAACCCCTGGCTGTGGGTGGTGGTTGTACCGGCTCCGGATAAATACTTTACAGCCAACGGCTGGTGGAAAACACGTGGCGGCCAGAAGACTTTCTTCTATGAGGCGCTGAAACGGATCGCCACCTGGTTTGGATACTGATGCTGAAGTCGCTCTCTACCCTATGGCCGTATCTCGGCCGCTATAAACTTGGGCTGGCCCTCGGCCTGGGTTCTTTGCTGATGAAGGATGTGCTGGGGGCAGCACTACCCTTGATCATTAAGAACGGCGTGGATTCGCTCACCCGCGGCTTTCAGTTGAAGCTCGTCATGCAACTGGCAGCGCTTTTGATCGCCGTGTCTCTGGTCAAAGGCATTTTTCAATACTGGATGCGCGTCATCATTATCGGAATTTCGCGCGACATCGAGTACGACCTCCGCAACGATCTGTTCGGCCACTTAGTCGGGCTGTCCCAGGACTTCTACGCCCGCTTCCGTACCGGCGATATTATGGCCCGCAGCACCAACGACCTGAACGCCGTGCGCATGATGCTCGGCCCAGGCGTAATGTATTGCACCGAGACTCTGCTGACGCTCATTCTGGCCGTCGCCGTAATGCTGCACACCGACGCGAAGCTGACGCTGATCTCACTGATTCCGGCTCCGGTTGTTTCGGTCGCGGTGGTGCTTTTTGGACGCCGCATCCACACGCGCTTTGAGCGCATCCAGCGAATGTTTTCCGATATCAGCAGCCGCGTGCAGGAGAACCTGGCCGGTGTGCGGGTCGTACGCGCTTATGCGCAGGAAAATGCCGAGGTGGCGCAGTTCGAGGACCTGAACAAAGAGTACATCCGGGAGAATATCGGACTGGCCCGTATCCAAGGACTTTTTATGCCGATGCTGCAGGCCCTGATCGGTGTCACGTTCCTGCTGGTTCTTTGGGAAGGCGGGCGGCAGTTGATGGAAGGCAAAATCAGCCTCGGCAGCTTCGTCATGTTCAATACCTACATGGGCATGCTGATCTGGCCCATGATCGCTCTGGGTTGGGTGGTGAATCTCATGCAGCGGGGCACGGCATCGCTGAACCGCATCAACGAGATATTGCATGAGCGTCCCAGCATTGCCGCTCCCGGTTCAGGCGTGGTTCCCCTCCCCGCCGTTTCCGAAGACATCCGCTTTCGCGACGTGGTAATGCGTTTTGGCACCCGCGACGCCCTTGCTGGTATCGACCTCACCATTCACGCCGGTGAAACGGTCGCGATTGTTGGGCATACCGGCAGTGGCAAGACAACGCTGGTGAGCTTAATCCCTCGCTTATTCGACCCCACCAGCGGTTCCGTGCAGATCGGCAACACCGACGTGAAAGCGTTAGACCCGGAGGCGCTCCGCCGGGAAATCGGATTCGTCCCGCAGGAGACCTTCCTGTTCAGTGCGACTCTGGCGGAAAACATCGCCTGGGGTACTCCGGAGGCGACCCCGGATGAGATTTACCGGGCGGCCGACATAGCCGGCCTCCGAAGCGATGTTGAGATATTTCCCGACGGACTGAACACCGTCATCGGCGAGCGTGGCCTTACGCTTTCCGGCGGCCAAAAACAGCGCGCCGCTATTGCTCGAGCCATTTTGCGCAACCCCCGAATCCTGATCCTCGATGATGCGCTTTCGAGTGTTGATACAGTAACGGAAGAAAAAATTCTGAACGGTCTGGCCAGTGTCATGCAGAATCGCACGACCATTCTTATCTCCCATCGCGTCTCCACTGTGAAGAACGCACATCGGATCGTGGTCTTAAGCCGCGGAAAGATTGTGGAGCTGGGAACACATAGTGAACTGCAGGCACGGGGCGGTTATTATTCGGAGTTGTACGAAAAACAGCAATTAGAAGAGGAATTGGAGGCGATTTGATCTATGCCGGATCACACGTTGAATAGAAGAGCATGGTTGGGGGCGGTTCCTGGAGCGGCCGCGTTGACTCTCTCCCTGGCGGGCAGGTCCAGCGCACAAGAATACACCCTTGGAGGGGCGGACTTCAAGCTGGGCGTGGCTTCCTACTCGTTCCGCAAGTTTTCACGCGCTCAGGCGATTGCGATGACCAAGCAGCTGGGAACTCCCTATCTGAATATCAAGGATTCCCATCTCAAGATGGATAGCACCCCCGAAGAGATTGAAGCGGCCAAACAGGAGTTCAAGAACGCCGGCATCATTCTGACGGGTGTGGGAGCCGTCTACTTCAAAACTCCCGATGAAGCCGATATCCGCAGCAAATTTGAGTATGCGAAGAAGCTCGGCGTTCCGCTGATCGTTGCCGGTCCGACAACCGAGACGCTTCCCAAACTGGAGAAGTTCGTCAAGGAATACGATATCAAGATCGCGGTACACAACCACGGGCCGGAGGACAAGTACTTCCCCACGCCTCAAAGCGTTTTGAAAATGGTAAAGGACATGGACCCGCGCATTGGCTGCTGCGTGGACGTCGGCCACACCGAGCGCACGGGAGTGAATCTGATCGAAACTATCGCGGAAGTAGGCCCACGATTACTCGACATGCACGTCAAAGATCTTGCCAATCTGAGTCAGAAAGAGAGCCAGGTGGCTGTGGGCGAAGGAAAGATACCGTTTGGAGAGTTGTTCCTTCAGCTCATCAAGATGAAGTACAACGGCTGCGTCAACCTGGAATATGAAATCCACGGCGATGATCCAATGCCGGGAATGCAGCAAAGCTTCTCATACATGCGCGGCGTTCTGACGGGCATCAAAGCCTCCCAGTTCTCCGCTTAGCTACACCCGGTCCGAGACAGACAGGGCAACCGCTCCGATCTGGTCAGCGGGTTCCGGTATCTCGATGACCGTATGCGTTCCCTGCCCCGGTCTGCTGTCGATCGACAGGCGATAGGCGCGTCCGAACAGGACGCGCAACCGCTCGTTTACGTTGCTCACGCCGATTCCCTGCTGCAGAAGTGTATCGAGCTTCGCTTCGGGTATGCCCACGCCGTCGTCTTCGATCGAGATGAACAGATGCGTAGGGTCGAGCCAGGTCTTCAGGCGCACCATGCCGCCTTCCACCTTGCTGGCCAACCCATGTTTGATTGAATTTTCGATGATCGGCTGCAGAATCATACTGGGGATCAGGCAGTCGAGCGTCTTCTCGTCGATTTCTTTATAGAAGCGAAGCTTATCGCCGAAGCGCGTCATTTCGATCGCCAGATAGTCGTCGATAAAGGAGAGTTCCTCGCGGAGGGGAGAAAAGTTCTCGGTTTTGCGCAAAAGGCGGCGCAGGATGTTGGACAGCTTGTAAACCATCGTGCGCGCACGGTCGGGATCGATGCGGATGAGGGTCGACACCGAGTTCAGAGTATTGAAAAGGAAATGCGGGTTGATCTGATTGGTCAGGGCCGCGAGGCGGGCCTCGATCAGCCGGGCGCGCTGGGACTCCAGCTGTTTTTCGGTTCGGACGCTGCTCCAGATGCGAATCGGGAGGGAAACCGAGAACAACGTGGTGGCGGCCAGGGTAGCAAAAGTCCACGGAGTGGTAATCGGGTGGCGATTAAACAGAAAGAAGGTGCCCCCACGCTCGGGAAACAGCAGGTGGATACCGCAGCGAAGGAACTCGGCCAATATGACGATCGCGTTGCAAACGACGTTAAAAGCAGCAAGTTCCAGAACGCGCCTCTGGATCACCTGCCGATTGATCCGCAAGACCTGGCGGAATAGCCGGTACAAATTGAGATCGACAAAGGGAGAAAAGTACCAGACATCTCCTTTCACAGGAGCCAGGTCGTGCATGAGACCCCCGAGAATGCCGGCTGCCGCGTACAGCGGCATCGACATGAAGTGCCCGGTAAGGACATCGGGAAGACACACGCAGAGGCCCGTAATCAGCCCGCTGACGTACCCGGCCAGCATTCCCGCAAGCACGCTGCCTTCGAGAGCAAGGTCGATGGCTTCATATTGGTGGTGGCTGAGGATGCGCACGCCTGCGCTGGCGCCAAAGATCAGCGAAAGAACCAGGGCGAGCTGAATCCGGGCCCGGACATCGCGGTCGTCCTGAAAAACGATCCTCTGAAATCGCGCAAACCGCATCAAAATACTGGCGATGGAGGCCGAGACGGCTATTTTGATGAGCAGCGCAGCAAGCTGCTGTTCCTGGAGCATGGATCGAGATGGCTTCGGCTTTTATCATAGAGGGTTGGGGTTTGTTCATTGGAAGTTCATCAGATAGGGACGTTTTGGCAAAACTAGAGCTACGCAAAGTCGCCGACGCGGATTTTCCAAGCCGGTTCGGGCATTTTCGAATCTACGGCTTCGAGGGAGTTCGGCTCGCGGGGGTGGAAGAAGCGGTGGTGTTGAAGCTGGGAGATGTCTCGGCGAAAAAGGGCGCTCCGCTGGTGCGCATCCACTCCCAGTGCCTGACCGGAGACGTGTTCCACAGTTTGCGCTGCGATTGCCGGGCGCAACTGGAGCTCGCGCTCGATCAGATCGTAGAGGAAGGACGCGGCTTGCTGATCTATGAGCATCAGGAAGGGCGCGGCATCGGATTGCTAAACAAACTCCGGGCCTACGAGCTCCAGGACCAGGGCCTGGATACCGTGGAGGCCAACGTCGAGCTGGGCTTTGAGCCTGATTTGCGAGATTATGCTCTGCCCGCTGCCATTCTTAAATACTTCAATATCACTGAAGTCCGGCTACTCTCGAACAATCCCGACAAAGTGGCGGCACTTGAGTCCGCTGGCGTCAGGGTTGTCGAGCGAGCTCCCATCATCGCTCCCCCGCTGGAGACAACAAGGGAATACATCAAGACAAAGCAAGACAAGATGGGCCACCTGTTTTAGAGCAGTGGTGTTAACATCGACAAGAGTTGCGGGCCCTTAGCTCAGCGGTCAGAGCAGGGGACTCATAATCCCTTGGTCGTAGGTTCAAATCCTACAGGGCCCACGATCTACCTCATTTTTGCGAAACGAACTCCCGTTGGGTTCGTTCCCTAATTTTTGCTTAGAAGGGTCGGAAAGGTGAAATATCTCACACTATTGCTATTGGGTTCGTTCTGTAGTTTTGCGGCAACGCCCGGCGTCGATGTGCATTCGACGAAGGAGTTAAACGGCCTGAGCCAGAAGCTAGCGGCTAAGAAAAGCCGGTTTGCCAGCCAGAGTCTCGAGCGCTATCGGAACCACTATGCCCTGCTCGCAGAGAGGAATAGTAACGGCTCGGCAGAACTACACGAACACGAAGCAGATATCTACTTCGTCCTGAAGGGCAACGCCACGCTGGTAAGCGGCGGCAAAATGGTGAATCCCCATACGGAGAAACCGGGAGAGATTCGCGCCCCATCCATCCAGGGCGGCGAACGCCAACCGATCGGGGCGGGCGACGTTGTCCACATTTCGGCCAATATCCCCCACCAACTCCTTGTCCCGGAGGGCAAGGAGTTTTCGTATTACGTGGTGAAGGTTACGGATCAGTAGAGTCAGGCGGGAGATTGGGCGGTGGGTACGGGAATTACCTGAAAGGCTTGATTCGACCCGCCGTTACAGCCCCACTGTTCAAGCGAGACGCCATCCGAAGTTGCGAAAGCAGCAATATCGAAACACGAACTGCTGTGCTTCGCGACTAAGATAAAGCTTCCATTGCCGTCCGGCTGCAGAGTAAACAGCTGGTTGGCGTGAGCGGCGAATTTGTACATGCCGATAGTGGCCCCATCCGCAGTGGAGACGTTCCACACATCGACCGCCAGATCCATGCTAGGCGAGTACACTTCGTAGCCCTGGAGGGTGTTACTGGCATCGTAGGAAGGCTTCAGGGCAAACAGCTGCGCCGGATTGGCGGACGAGCAAGTGAATTGAGCGAGCGTGTAGTCGTTTTGCGCGGTGAGGCACTTGCCGCTATTTTGGTTGGCCAGTTCGAACAATCCTGTGGGCAGAGTCGCTGTGGCGGAAGTAGTGGAAACCGGAACGGGAGTTGGCGCAGGAGTAATAGCATCCGACGTTCCACCCGCCGTAGCTGGTAACGAGGCATCTTTTCCCCCCACCACGTCGCTGAGCACGGTATCGATCGTGTCGATGTTCGCGCCGGGATCGGTTCCATCCGAGGCGAGACCTTTGTAGGGGCTGGTGGAAGCGAGATGATAGTCGCCACCGTTGCCGCCGTTGTAATTCACGAACCCTATTTGACTGATGTCGGTCGGGAAGTAGTTTCCGGCGACCTGGAACGGAACAGGATCGCCCGCCCAGACATTGTGCGTGAAGATCAAGTTGGTAATGGCGAGCGTGAGCGAACTATAAAATTGACCGAGTCCGTTGGCAACCCAACCGTAGGTACCTTCACCGAACACGTTATTTGTAAAGGAGAAGTTTTCGACGGGCGTGCCGCAGCAGGTAGCGATATCGGCAAAATTCCCGGTCTGCAGCACGGTATTGTGATCGAGAATAATGTCCTGCACGCTTTGTTGGCCGGGGAAAGGGCCAGGGCCGGTCTCAAAGAAGACGCCATTCCCGTTGTACTTCCAGTTCACGTCGTCGAACAGGTTATTGACGAAAGAGATGCGGGCGGTGGGGATTTCCAAGGAGGCGTAAGAAGGAGGTTGAGTATCATCTTCGGAGCCGATATTAACGCCACCGGCTATATGCCGGATTACGTTGTTCCTGAAGGTGAAGTCTGTCACCTTATTTCCAGGCATGAACGGGGTCTCGTTCCGCGGCGTGAGCAGGATAGAAAATCCGTTCTGTCCGGCAAGCCAGTTGTTCTCCATGATGTTGCCGTCCACCAGCCAGCGGGCGCCGTTCTTTATCTCGAAGAGATTTTTGACGAGCCAGTACCGCGGAGCTTCGCCGAAGCCCGCCTGCGCACCGGCACCGGTATCGGTAAAGCTGATGGTGGTGCTTCCGGCGCTGGGCGTGGTCTTGAAGTAAACCCAGTTTCGGGACGCTGCCCCTGGAGGATCCTGGGATCGCAGGATGACGTAGTTGTCAGCGATCCGGGTGTCCTGGCTGTCGCCGTAGGGTGACTCGGTCCACTGAAGGGTGGCGGCATTTTGACCGCCACCGACACTGACGGCAACTTCCGGACTGCGGGAGCTTTGAACCTGGCCGGGAAGGCTATCGAGGGTGCCCGCCGTGCCTTGCGCGATAACGGCGTAGTAATAAGTTCCAGGCGGGAGCGAGCCACCCGAAGCCCCAGACCCCTGAAGAGCGGAAGGCGCGGGAACAATGGTGCTGGTTCTCCACGAATCCGGTTTATACACGTAATTCCCTGTGAAGGTTACATCGGCGGTAGTGGTGTTGGGAATAGCGTCGTAAGCACCGCCGAACTCAATGTTTTCACCGGCACCTTCAAGGAAGTTGTTGGAGATTTTGAGCGGCCCTGTGCCCATGTAGCCGGTAAGGGCCTGCGTATCCTGGCCAATTCCGTGAAATTCGGAGACATAGCTATCGATGATGGCAAGGTAGGAGCCATTCATCTGCCAGCCGAACTTGATATGCCCCAAAGCTTGCCCGTGAATGTAGCAACGGTCTATGGTGATGTAGCTGGGCAGGTCAGACGCATTCGGATCGTTGGGGTCGCCCTGCAGAATGAGTCCATAGTTCACCCATTGCTTCGGCTGTTCGGTGATTTCCAGGCCGATCAACCGGTAGTGGTTTGCTTGAGCCGCGATGTGAAAAGCCTCGGTCGGACCCGCTGCCACGATTTTGGCCATGTTGCTCGCATCGTTCGGGGAGACACGATGCCCGGGCAAGGGAAGGCTGGCGACAGCGGAGCTTCGTATTGTGATCCAACTGGTGGATGGGCCCTTGTTAGGCAGGACATACGATCCTGTCCAGCTTTGCCCAGCCTGCAGCACAATTTCGTCGCCCGGCTGAGCGCTGTTAATAGCGGCCTGAAGGTCCTGTCCCGCAGACACTGGAATGGATTTGCCGGTCACAGGAGCATTGCTGAGATCGGTATTTACCTGGAGTTGGGGCAGTATCGGCTTCGTCTGGCCAAATACTGCAATACTAGTAACGAGTAGTAAAGGTAGGCGGTATATATTCATGGGCACACCGGTAACGCGGGCAGGAAGTTACTCCATGCGAAGCGTTTATGGATTGGGACTACAGATTAATACTACGGGACTTCGTACATAGTTTAATTCATCCGCCTTATGAACCGCGCTAGCAAGGTAGTTACCCCGCAGATATTTAAGATTTCTTAACCTTCTATTTTCGTTGGTGGCGGTTCGCGGACCCGCCCCTCAAGGTCAAGTCCGCGAAAGTTCGGGCGGGTGCTGTTTGTGAAATTCGGTTCGATTCTGAAACTCACGGCCAAACGCGAGTATGCGATTCTCCGAAAACGGAGGCCCGACAATCTGCAGTCCGATGGGAAGCCCATTGACGAATCCGCAAGGGACGGTGAGTGCGGGGAGACCGGCCAGATTACTGGCCTGGACAAGTCCCGCGCCGACACCTTTTTGTTCGGGGCGCTTAGGAGGTGTTTCGTCGAACGGCTGGTCGGACCGGTCAGGCAGGTTGAAGCGGGTGGGTGCGACCAGCAAGTCCAAACCGGCAAACAACTCGTGGAATGCGGTAAGAATTTGCGTGCGGATCCGCATGGCCTTGAGGTAATCGAGCGCGGTATAAGTCAGGGAGGCCTTTAAGCCGTCTATCTGCGCCTGATCGGCGAGTTGATCGACCTTTCCGGTGCGGATGAACTGCTCAAAGATAGAAGCTGCTTCGGAATCGATAATCGTGCCGATAACCGGTCCGTAGGGAACTTCGGGAAGCTTAGTTTCCAGCATTTGCGGGCAGAAGGACTTCACGACCGAGAGCGCGCTGCCGAAGGCGGGACGCAGGGGCTGATCGGGCCACTCCGCGAAATCGATCTCGGCATAACCAATTCGCATATCACTGAAGCGCCGGTAGTAATCAGGCGTATAGTAGAAGCTCTTATGGGCCGAGCCGGGATCGTTGTCATCGCCGCCGGCGATTTCGTGAAGGACAAGACCGCAATCGTTGGCACAGCGCGCAAGAACGCCTACCTTGTCGAGGGTCCAGGAGAGAGCCATGGCACCGGAGCGGCTGACTAGGCCGTACGTGGGACGAAGACCACTGACGCCACAGAAGCAGGCGGGGGTGAGAATGGAACCGGAAGTTTCCGAGCCGAGAGCGTAGGGAAGAAGACCCGCCGCGACTGCGATGGCCGAGCCGCTGGAAGAGCCGCCGGACCAATAGGACTTATTCCAGGGATTCATGCCGGGCCCGTGCAAGGACGCAGAGGCCGAACTGTATCCGCCGCCACCTGCCAATTCCACCATGGCGAGTTTGCCGAGCAGTACGCCTCCTTTGGCGTTGAGCCGAGAGACAACCGCAGCATCGTAATCGAAGACCTGGTCTTCGTACGGCTTCGCGCCCCAGGTTGTGGGGTGGCCGGCAACGCTGAACAGATCCTTTACCCCGTAGGGAATGCCCTGCAGGGGGCCACGAAAGCGCTCGCGTTTGAGGTCGTCGTCGGCATCTTTGGCCGCGCGGTGCGATTTCCCGGTCAGAGAAAGAGCCAGGGCGTTGTATTGCGGACCGAGAGAATCCAGGCGCTTGCCAAAGATTTTGGCCAGGTCCCGGGATGAAATTTGGCGGGCCTGCAGCGCGGCGTTCAGTTCCGCAATGGTGGCAAACGGCACGCGCGCATGGTCGAGCTTATCGTTCGGCTTACCCATGAAGCGTCAGGGTTTGAATACGAAGGCTGGCTCGATGTTCATCGGGATCTCTATTTGCGAGAGCTGTACGCTCACGTCATGCACATCGGCATAGGCTTTCTGGAGCTTCGCTTCGGGAGTCGACTGCGCCGGAGCGGGCGCAGGGGCACCTTGCGGGGGCCTGGTTGAGGTGTTCTGAGCTCGGGCGAATGGTGCGAGAAGCGGCGCGATTCCGAACAGCGCGGTCCAACGGCGGCGCGTGATGCGCAACGGAGATGTGCGGCGAGCGCTCATGCGTTGATTATAGAAGGAGTCCAGACCGCGGACGTGCCGAGGCACTCTAACGACCCTTGTTGCAGGAGCATGATGATATTGCCCGGGTGTTTACTGGTCTACCGGACAGAAACGCTTTTTCCTTCCAGCCGAATCTAACAAGCGGAATGCGATCAGCATGAAACAACAGTACATCGCCCGCTATCTGCTATGGTGCTGCATTACACTGCTCTGCCTTCTAGTCGCGTCCGGGATCATTCTGTTTATCAAGTGGCCCTTTACGGAGCAGCACCTTTTGGAGACTCTGGAGCACGTGTCGTCCAGCGAAGTCCGGCTGAAGCAATTTCACAAGATTTACTTTCCACATCCGGGCTACGTGGCCGACGGTATCACCTTTTGGCGCAAATCTCCAAGAGGGGAGGTACAACTGGGCTCGGTGAGGCGATTCGAGGCCCGCGCAACATGGATGGCCCTGTTGACGCTTACCCACCGGCTTCAGAATATTCGCCTGGAGGGCCTGCGCGTGGTGATTCCCAATCCGGTTCCTGCACCGATGAATCTGTATCCGTCTCTGAAGACCTCCACGACGGTAACGACCCTGGTTGCCGACGGAGCGGTTCTCCAAATTGCAGCGCGCAGTACAGGCGGCCAGGCATTTCAACTTAACTTTCCGCAGCTGACGTTAGGAAACATCGAGAAACAGAAGTCGATCACTCTTCAGACGCGTGTGCGTCTTCCGGAGCCGCCGGGCAACCTCGCGGTGAACGGCAGATTTGGCCCGATGGTGCAGAGCGACCCAGGGCGCATACCGCTGTTCGGATCGTTTCAGCTAGCTGACGCAGACCTCGGCAAGTTCAAGGCGATCGGGGGCATCCTGAGGAGTGATGGTGATTTCCGCGGTACGCTGGCCAGCTGCGAAGTGCGCGGGAACGCGACGATCCCGGACTTCGAAGTTACAAGCAGCGGGCATGCGATGCCCTTCGACGGGAAATTTGATGCCCTGGTCAATGCGATACAGAAACGAGTTACCATCCGCTCGATAAGCGCACACCTGCTGAATACTGCATTGCAGGCGAACGGGAACATCGCCAGCACATCCGGGCAGAAGGGGGAGACGGTATGGGCGAACATAGAAACGCAGCATGGACGCGTGGAGGATCTGCTGCGGCTATTTACCAGCTCAGCTAAGCCGGCCGTCGATGGTCCTATTGCGTTCCAGACGAAAGTTGTTTTACCTCCCGGCGACCAGCAGTTTATACGGAAGGTCCAGTTGGAGGGTGATTTTGCGATTTCCCGGGCCCAGTTTACACACGCGGACACGCAGGCTAAGCTAAACAAGCTGAGCGAGCGCGCGCGCAAGAGCAAAGATGATTCCGGTCCGCAGCAGGTTTTGGCGGACGTCCGAGGCCATGTACACCTACAGAATGGGACAGCCATACTTTCCCATATGGTGTTTACCACACCGGGAGCAACAGCGAGCGGCGGCGGCACTTACAGTTTGTTGGATCAGCGGGTGGATCTGCACGGAAAGCTTGCCATGCAGGCAAGCCTTTCCAAAGCAGCCGGGGGCATCAAATCAGTTCTGCTGCTCCCGTTGGATCCATTCTTTAAGAAGAAAAATGCCGGAGCAGTGCTGCCGGTGAAAATCACGGGAACCTACTCGCATCCGACATTTGGGGTCTCGCTTACGGGCAAAAAATAAAGTTCAAGCCGTGGCAAGCTCCGTTTCAAATGATGGATCCGGCGCGAACGCTTCGCTGAAACGGCGGGCCAAGGGGATGTGGAACTGATCCAGTATTCGATCGACGGCATTGAGAAAGCCTACAGGGCCGCAGTAGTAATAATCGGCTTCTTCATCTGGCAGATAGGGCGCCAATGAATCAGCGGAAATACGCCCGATCTCGTCATAGTGAGTACCGTGCACGTCGCTGTCGTCGACATGTTCATAGTAGATGGCGACGTCGACGTTCGGATCTTTGGTGGCGATGGCTCTGACATCCTTCTCGAAGGCATGATGGGCGCGCTCCGTAGTCGCATGCACAAACAGAACCCGACGTGTGCCTTCCAGTGCCAGGCGCTGCAACATACAGAAGGCCGGAGTGATGCCCGAACCCGCACTGAGTAGCACGACCGGACGCGTGCTTGTTTCGTCCAGAGCAAAGTCTCCCTGAGGAACGTGGACGAGAAGCTTGTCGCCCTCTTTAACTTGATCGTGAAGGTAGTTGGAGATGAGGCCCGCTGGAGCCCGCGGATCGTGGAGCGGCCCGGTTTCCCGCTTCACGCTAATGCGGTAGAACCCACTGTCGGGCACGTGAGAAAGACTGTACTGGCGGATTCCCGAGTACTTCGTACCGGGAACCTTCAGCCGTAAACTGAGGTACTGACCGGGCCGAAAAGAAGGTAGTGGCTGGTTGTCCTCCGGCGCGAGATAAAAGGACGTCATAACGGCGCTTTCACGGGTCTTCCGCTGGACGATAAACGGTTTGAAGCCGCTCCAACCGCCAGGCTGAGCGGCATTCTGGTCATAGATTTCCTGCTCGCGGCCAATCATGATGGTGGCGAGTTGCTGGTAAGCGGCAGACCACGCTTCCAGGATTTCGGGGGTAGCCGCTTCTCCCAGTACGGTGCGAATGGCTCCCAGAAGATGTTTGCCAACTATAGGGTAGTGCTCGGGCTGCACCTCCAGGCTGGCGTGTTTGTGAGCGATACGCTCCACCATGCCGCCGAGTTGATCGAGATGGTCGATGTGTGCAGCATAGCTAAGAATTGAGGCCGCGAGGCTGCGGGCCTGACCGCCATCACGCTGGTTGGCAGGATTGAAAATGTTGTAAAGTTCAGGATGGGTCTGGAACAGATCACGGTAGAAAGCGTTAGTGATCGCTTCGCCCTGCTCCTTCAGAACGGGGACCGTCGCGCGTACCAGATCTCGATGATGCTCTAACAAGAGTTTATCTCCTCTCTTCCAGGGTAGAAATTCCTCTGAGCGGAGCGCAGGGACTTTTGTCACTGCGCTTTCCTGAACTGCTTCGCAGGCCATCCCTGATGATGAAAACAGGATGACTCAGATCGATTTCAACCCCGTCAATGTTCTTCGGCGGGTTCCCCTTTTCGCAGCCCTGACCGAGGAGGAGCTGAGCGCGCTGGCAGCAGGAGTGAAAAGCAGGACGTACGAGGCAAATCAGTTGCTTTTTTCCGAGGGAGAGCCCTGCGAGGGGCTATCCGTTGTGGTGAGCGGACGCATCCGTATCTTTAAGCTTTCACCAAACGGGCGCGAGCAAGTTCTTTCGGTAAGCGGCCCGGACAGTTCCATCGCCGAGCTGCCGATCTTCGATGGCGGAGGATATCCGGCTTCAGCGGTGGCGGTAGAGAGTTCGGAGGTGCTGTTTGTATCGCGAAAGCACTTTCGCAGCTTCTGCCTGGAGCATCCGGAGGTGCTTTTCAAGGTGCTTGAGGTGGTGGGAGGACGGTTGCGCCGCCTAGTGGGAATTATCGAGGAACTCTCCTTCACGACGGTACGCCAGCGCTTGGCGGCGTATCTATTAAAAAAGGCAGAGGCGGAGGGACGGCCAATGGGCCGGGGAGTCGCGTTTGCAATGGATGGCAGCCATCAGGAGATCGCGGCCGAGATCGGGACAGTGCGGGAATTGGTGTCCCGTAATTTAGCGCGTTTTCACTCCCAGGGGCTCATAGAGACAAGAGGGCGTGAGATGACGATCACGGACGTGGAAGGACTGGCAGCAGAGCAGATGGCTTCGCTTTAGCGGTCGAGGCGCATGCGGGCGAGTGAGATGCTTTACAGGCTAGGGATTTACCGATTGGAACGGACCGGCTGACGAAGGCGATCGCGCACGGTAGGGCTGGAGTGTGGGCGGGTCCGCATCGGGTTCGAGCAACCAGACGGTGCGGTCGGGATAGTAGTGGATGAGCTTTTGATTTTCGGCAGGCCCCAAATCATGGACCCATACGACGCGGGCTGCATCGATGTTTGCGGCGTTGTGGATCCATTCGTGAAAGCGGTGTTGGGGACCGTAGTGGACGAAGACCAGTTGCTTGCCGGGTGCGCGTGAGAGCTGCTGGTTGGTAGCAATGCGGCCTTCGGGGTCGCCGTAGTTGATGTAGTGCCACGTTTCATAGTCGAGGACTTCCGAGAGAGTGTCCGATCCGGACAAGTGAACGGTGTACCAGAAGAGGAACGGCGCAACGCAAAGGGTTGCGAGCAAGTATGCGGCATCGCGCCCAACGGGACGGCCATAAATGGTGAGCTCGTGGATTTTCCGTAGACCGGTGACACTCATCAGCAAAAAGAGCGGAGTGAGCGCGGCGATGTAGTGGGGATAGAAGTACGGATAAAAGTTTGTTCCGAGTGCAAAGATCAACGGCGTAGCGGCTGTCCACAGTGCTCGGCTACCCCGGAGTGTAAAGCAGAACGCGACCAGGGCCAGATACAGGGGCGGGAGAAAGAAGAAGCGATAGTAGCGGACACGGAAGAAAAGACGCTGGACGTAGGTCCGCAATGTGTCTGTCCCGTCGCCATGAATGATGGATTGCGCACGGTAGTCGAGTTCCTGCTCGGGAGTCAGGGTGCGGTGGGGGACCGGATTCGGCTGCAAAGTAAAGGTGGCGGGGACTCCGTATTGGTAGCGGCTGAGCATATAGGGCAGCGTGGTCCAGCTTCCAGTGACGGATTTGTTCTGCAGCAGCATGAGTCCCGCCGCCGCGAGCAACGGGCATAACGCAAACGAGACGACACGAAAGAGCTGCTGTTGCTTCCAGAGTCCCTTCAAAACGGGCACGACTACCAGGCCAACGCTGAGGAATAACAAGAGGAACTCGAATGGCCGCGTTAGCAGTTGCATGCCGAGGCCGGCGCCCAGGAGGAGCGCGCATGTGGGCCGGGCGGCTTCCCGGAGTCGAGGCAGCGATCCGAAAACGAGGCATCCGGCCACGGCAGAGACTGCCCCGCCCCAGTAGCTGTTCATCCATTGCGAGAGCGGGCCGAACTCCACGACGGCCAGCAGTCCGCCGAGGAGCGCCCATGTTGGCGTGGTCCAGGCGCGCAGCATCCAATAGACGAGCGCACAGAGGGCCGAAACGGAGAGAACGACTCCGGCCCAGGGAAGGCCAAACAAGAGCGCGCCAAGCGCCAAGATGATTCCCTGACCGAGGGGAAAGATGGAGCTGTAGGTGGGCTGCTGGAGAACGAAGATGGCTTCAAAGAATTGGGGAAAGGGATGGGGAGGATTCGACAAACGGAGGTGGGCGAGAGTGTCTCCTAAAAGGACGTAGCTGAAATCGTCGGCACCGGCGGGCGTGGGGACGGGCGATTGCGATAAGAGTGCGAGCCGGAGCGCAACCGGCAAGAGCGCCAGCAGCAACATGCACGGGATGGCCCGGTGTGCAAATCGTGTGGTGAAGGCCGTGAACCAGGGGCGGCAGAGGAAGAAGGCACCGAGAAGGAGGGCGAAGGCGAGTTCGAGGAAGTCGGCGGCACCGAAGCCGATCGGATTACGAAGCGGGGTAAAGGAACGAAAGAGGTGGAGGAGGTCCATCGGCAGCCATGGGACGAGTCAGATGCTGCGGACGGGCATGCTTACGATGTCCTCCACTTCCATGGTTTCCTTGACGACGAACGGTTCGCCGTACTTCACGCCGATGAGGTTGCCGTAGAAGCGCGCGACAGCGCTGAGGCGCGCTTCTACTTCCGCGTGTGAGGGAAAGAGCCCCGATGCGACGTTGGAAGTGCCGTATTGGGAGGTATAGCTGAGAAGAGCCGCCATGCGACGGTCGAACTGCCGGGAGATGTCGACCACGAAGGAAGGCGTGACGTTGGCGTACAGAGAAGAATAGAGAATTTTGAACGGGCGATGAGGAGCGGTTTCTTCTTCCAGGCGAGCGAGACCCGCAAGAAAACACGCTTCATAGCCGATCTCAGAAGCGCGGTAGTGATCAGGGTGGCGGCCGGTCCAGTAAGGCAGGATCACCACACGGGGACGAATGTGGCGTATCACGCCAGCGAGCGTCATACGAGCCGTGATGGTGTTTTCCAGGCGAGCGTCGGGCCAGCGCAGATTTTCGCGCCAGGAAAGCAACAGGTGACCGGCGGCGGCTTTCGCTTCCTGCATCCGGAGAGTTGGGGTTCCGCGGCTGCCCATATCGCCAGCGGTGAGGTCGAGCACGCCCGTGCGATATCCCCGTTCGGCCATACGGATGAGGGTTCCGCCACAGGTTTGCTCCACATCGTCAGGATGTGCGGCCAGCGCCAGGATGTCGAGTGGGTCCAGGTTCTCGAAGGGCTCGTTTGGATCGTGCATGAAGGATCAATACGAGTATCGCGGACGCTTGGTTTGAAAAAAGCGCAGGAGCAAAATGCCCCCAAGGAAGCCGCCGACATGCGCGAACCAAGCGACGCCTCCGGTATAGGTGATGCTGCCGAAAGAAGTCAATCCGCTAAGCAACTGGATGGCGAACCAATACACGAGCATTACGGCGGCGGGAAGCTCAATGGTGGTGATGAAGATGATGATGAAGACAAGAGTGACGACACGCGCGCGCGGATACAGCAGCAGGAAGGCTCCCATAACTCCGGCGATTGCGCCGCTGGCTCCGAGAGTGGGAATGGGGCTGCCGAAGGTCATGACGAGCTGGACCATAGCAGAAACAACACCACAAGCCAGATAAAACGCCGCGAACTTGACAGGTCCCATGAGGTCTTCCACATGCGATCCGAAGACCCATAAAAACCACATGTTCCCGATGATGTGGAGCCAGCCTCCATGCAAGAACATGGAGGTCACCAATGCGGTCCAGTGAAAGTTGTCGGGAACCAGTGCGTACTGCACGATGAACTCGTTCTGCAAATAGTGGGGCAGCGCCATCTCGTAAAAGAAGCACAAGATGTTTATGGCAATGATGAGGAGAGTCATTGCCGGCGTCGATTTGCGGAAGAGCAGCGCGCGGAGAGGAATCATGGGGTCGTTTCCAACTCCTTATCAGCCACCTCCTGCAGGATTCCCCAGTCAGTACGGCGACCGATTGTTCCGGCATCCGCGGAGGCGATCAAAGCATTCACTTCCGGGAGGGTGGGGAGATGTCCTCGCGCGCCGATGGCCATGCAGTTGAGGGCGGCCGCGGCATTAGAAAATCGAAGCACGGCGTCCATCGGCATATTTTGCAGCATGGCGTAGCAGAACGCGCCGTGGAAAGCATCGCCGGCCCCCGTTGTGTCGAGGCAGCCGACCTCGAAGGCGGGCTGGTAAGCCCACTGACCTCCGTGAAGCGCGAGCGCACCTCGATCTCCCAATGTCATTGCCGCCACAGTGAAACGGTATTCACGCTGCAGCATCGTGAGCGCAGTAAACGGGTCGGGCTCCCCGGTCCACTCGCCGGGCCATGTTGAACTCGCCACCAGATAATCGACGTTCCGCAGCACCGCATCGAATCCGGAGTAGACGGTATCAACGTCCAGGGAAACCGGAACCCCCATTTCGCGGGCGGCGGAGGCAGCATACACGGCAGCATCGATATCGAAACCATCGATATGGAGAAGACGCGCATTGGCGATGTCCTCCCGGCGGATATCGGAAGGAGTGAGACGCAGACCCTCGGAACGCTGCCAGAGAACGGTGCGTTCGCCCGTACTCTGATCGATGAGGATATAGGCGGTCTGGTTCGGGCAGTTTTCCCGGACGATGAGACCCGAGGTATCCACGCCGGTGCCGCTGAGGCTTTCGGCTTGCACGCGTCCCCGATAGTCGTCACCAATGGTGCCCACGTACTTCGTCCGCAGACCGAGCCGGGCACCGGTGACCACGGCCGTGGCGACCTGGCCGCCGGGGCTCAAACGCTCCTCCGCAAATGGAACTTTACCGGCATAAGGCGGGAATTCCCTAAGCAGCAAGAGAGTATCGGTCGCGTTCAGACCGATTCCTAAAAGATCAAAAACAGAACTCAAATCAATCTACTTCCGAATGGAGTTGGGAACCTCGTACAAGTAGATGGTATGAGTTGCGCCACTGCGGCTCTGGGTTTCCGCTGTGTTGACGGCCTTCCACCCGGGAATGGGGTAGTCATACGATACGACCCGTGTATTGGGGCGCAGATACCGCTCCAGATTAGGACGAAGGCTTTCGTTAGCGGTGGTGGCCAGATAGAGCGTCACCACATTGGCGTTACTCAGGTCGGTTTGCATGAAGTTGCCGTGAACAATTTTGACACGCTGCTGGAGTCCGGCCTTCTTGACGTTTTCCGCCGCGACCTTTGCGAGGTGCCCGGAAATCTCCACTCCAACGGCCTGAATTTTGTAGCGTTGAGCGGCAGTAATCAAAATATTGCCGTCACCGCAGCCCAGATCGTACAGAGTTTCGCCGGGTTTGAGATTGGCCATGTCCAACATTTTGTCAACGGCATGCTCCGGCGAGCGAACGTAAGGGGCCAGGTTGTTTTTGAACTCGTCCAGGCCGGGTTGCTGGGCGAATATCTTTCCGGCGGGAGCGAATAAAACAAGACACAAGACGGTAAGGCTCGGCACGATAGGCTTCGGACCAAGCACTCGAAGTTTCATAACCTAACCTCTCCCTGAACTTTCTTTAGCTTAACCTGACTAGTTCCAATTGGCGATCAAATTCATCGCGAGCCACCCGGGTTGAGAACACCGGACAGAGCATGCTGCTGTTTCGAGCGCAGAATGCGGTCGAGCATCTCGGAGGTGGAGAACCAGAGATCGCGGGGCCGCGAGATGGTGTACTCAGTCCCTTTGAATGCTCGAATGGCATGACTAATCGAGTCCTTCCAGGGGACGGCCTGTGGATTCAAGTTGTAGTTCATGTAAAACACAGGGCACTCAATATCTCCGATGCGCCGGAGATCCTCTTGGGGTACATCGGCGTCGAGCATCGTTTTCGGACCGGCAAAGATGAAGGCGTCCGAGTGGCTGGATGCGGCTACTTCTTTCTGAATCAACTGTCCCAGAAATTCGGCTTCAGTCTGTCTTTGATCGAGGTGCTGAACGCTGACGGTCCCCAGTTTCATGGTTTCGAGGGCATGTCCCAGCGCGGAGAAATCGATGGCTCCGGAGGACTCCTGTTTGTAGAGGATCCGGCTTTCTTCCATGTTGAAAGCAACCAGCGAGATATGGGTCACGTGCGGATCACGCTGAATTGTTTTCAGGATGCTGACGAGGGCGTCGGTGTCGGTGCGTTGAAGTGCGGCGGAATCCTGATGCTGAGGCGCAAAGTTCACCAGAAGCTTCACCGAGAGCTGCTCACCTCTTCCCGGCACGCGGGGACCTGGGCCGTGTTCGGCAGGACCGAGACCGTAGCGCGGAGTATCGGCACCATCGTTAGTAAAAGGTTGCTGAATTGCCTCAGCTATTTGCCTTGGGGCGATGAAGAGCATCATCGGCTTGTCCTTTTGGGGTAGCGAGGCATCGTAGTCCCAGGAGGAAGAACAACTACGCTCCCCGCGGTCGCGAATAAGCCAGTCGACGTGGTACTGACCTTCGCCGAGGTCAATTACGCCCTGGAGAGACGCATCGCCTTTTGCATCGTCATCTACGGACGGGACCCGAAAGTGTTGTACGAAGTAAGCGGGGTTAGATTTGTCGTCGCCCGGATACACCCGAAACAGGACAGTAAGCAAGTCCTCCGTTCCTTCCAATTCCTTCAAAGGAACCGTTACCGTGTAGCCGGCGTGAAAACGGAGATCGAAGCCCAATTCAGGTTTTACTGGAGTAACGGTGCAGGGCAGATCCCGGCGGGCATCGTCCGATTCCAATATCTCCATGTCAGTCGGATTCAGAGTGAGCGGTTGCCCTGGTTCGGCAGGCTTGAGGAGGGCCTGGGGGGCGGCTTGGGGAAGGAGAAGAAAGAAGACAGCGAGAAGCGGAATGCCTGTAGATCTCAAGGCTCCGGTTGTTGCCGGCGGTGCCGAAGTTCCCCTGCCGAAAGGCGTACACGACCGAAGAAATCGCGATGCCATAATCCCCCAGGTACTACTCTTTCGATAGTCCAACCATTGGGCGCAAACCCAATCACTTCATTATGGTCCGTTAACAACCTAATATCAAACGTGTAATCATCCTAGTACCAATATCTTTCGCGAAAAGACTTTTCCCGGGGGGTGCAGGAAACGGTTTTGCGTTTGAAGAGGCGCTCCTCAGACACATGTGTTACATTTCGAGTGATTATGGCTTCCCGCAGCGTTAACAAAGTTATTTTGGTAGGAAATCTGGGCCGCGACGCCGAGACGAAGTTCACGCCGTCGGGGGCGTCGGTGACGCGCTTTTCGGTCGCTACCACCCGTCGTTGGAAAGACCAGCAGACGAATGACTGGAAAGAAGAAACGAACTGGACCAACGTATCCGTTTGGCGGCAAGAAAAGCTGGCAAATTACCTGACCAAAGGCAAGCAGGTCTATGTAGAGGGACGTTTGCAGTCGCGGAGCTATGACGACAAGGACGGCAAAAAAGTTTATACGACCGAAGTCGTGGCCGATGACGTCATTCTGCTCGGCGGACGGGGCGAAGGTGATTTTGAAGGGCCGGGCGCAGGTGGCTCTGTTCCCTCACGGGCGAGCGGCGCCGGAGCTAGTCGCGGAGGGGGGCGGCCTGCGGGCGAGAGCGCCGAGGAAGATCCTTTCGGCGGTATGGGTATTTCAGACGACGACGTACCGTTCTGAGCCGGGGTCAACCCCAACTGTCGTCGTAAACGCTTAACCTACCTATGGGAGTCGCCGTGCGGAGGGCATGTGGACAGGCGAATCTGCGCACCTCCTTGGCCCACCCATCACGATGCACTTCGACGCACTTTCCTACGTAGGCATCCGCTTCTGCTCGCATTCGCGGGACGAGTCGGACACGGCTGTGCTTTCCAATGTCATTCTCGAGAACTGGGCGGGTAAGATGCGTTTAAGAAAATGCAGGTCGTGATAAAAGTAGATCACTTAAGGAGCCTGCGTGCGGTTTCAGAGATCCAGAAACTTTCTTGTCATCACGATCGGTTGTCTTTCCATTTGCGGCCTTGCCAGTTCGCAAACCGATCCGGTTTCGCTTTCTTCTCCGGATGCTCTGATTCAAGTGAAGTTTTCGATTGCGCCTGCGGAGAGTCAAGCGAACAGCGGGCAGCTAGTCTATGAGATCGCTTACAAAGGTAAGCCGCTGATCGAAAAGTCGAAACTTGGCCTGGACCTCGAAGACCAGCCGGATCTAGGAGCAGGTCTTCGAATTGTAGGATCGAAACCTTCCACGATCCATGAAACCTACAACGTTCCTGCGGGGAAGTTCAATCCGGTACGCAACGAATGCAACACCGTCACGGTGGATTTGCTCGAAGCGCAGCG
>DATIMM010000230.1:0-5666 GCA_035475295.1 Bryobacteraceae bacterium | reverse complement strand
CTCCCGCGAATTTTGCGCGAAAGAGCGGTGCAAACCGCTGGATAATCCACGATACCTTCTTCCGGCACCCGAATGGCTGCGACTCCCGCTATGTAGGGTTCTACTTCCTTCATCTGGGGTAGGCCCAGGAGTTCAAGACCCTTCAAGCCATTCTGCCGGCCGCGCTCAAACAATGCATGAAGCTGGGGCAATTCGCTCTCGGTGGATGCAACGACCAGCTTCCCGCAGATTTCATGCGATATGCCGTTTTCTTCACAGAACTGGACCATCTGCCGAATACCGCGTACGGCCAACCGAGCCTTAGTAGAGCCGGGCTTGTAATAGATGCCGGCATGTAGCACGCCGCTGTTGTGCCCCGATTGATGCTGGCCAACGGCTGCCTCTTTTTCGAGTACAGTGATTCGGGCATCGGGGAACCTCTGACCCAATCGGAAACTGGTGGCGAGCCCTACAATCCCACCTCCGATAACAACGATGCTCTTGGGGCTCAATCCGGAGTCCTACTCGACAGGACGAAATCGGAAGACGATCGTGTGATCACTGGGAACATTTTTACCACGTAATTTAGCGGGCTGAAAGATCCACTGTTTGGCGGCCGAAATCGCCCGAGTTGCAAGCGCTGCATCGGTCCCGGCTTGCGGGAGGAGGTGCGCCTCTGTAACTAGGCCGTGTTCATCTACTTTGACCTGAACCACGATGTCCACAGCCCGATAGGTTGAAGGAGCCAAGGGTGGCTTGCTAGGCATCACTTGCCTGATGGGCTGAGCAGGAACATAGGCCAGCTTCGCGTCGTCCCTCTTCGTTGGGCTGCGACCAGGCGCCGAGCTATCGGGCTGGGGAGGAGAGGGCAGTGGCAACGCAGATATGCTTATATGCGGGACAGAGTTGACTGACCCGCCGGCCAACAGGTCGAGTGGGGGAGGGGGAACGACTTTGGTCGGTGAGGGGCGAGCCGCGGCGGACGCGGTACCAGGTATCTCGGGCTGCCCGGCGACTTTCCCCGGTGTAGCACGAGCGGGAACGTGAATGTTCGCGGAACGTCCCTGCTGAATTGATGCTACGGAGATATTGGAGCGGCGGGGCGCTGCATGGGATTGCCCCAGGCTCGATTCCGGTTCCGGTCGCGTGGGGGCCGGGTTGGCGGCTGCCGTGTCGCGAGGAACGTGAGTTGAACCAAACTGGGGCGGAAGAACGCGTATGGACTCGGTTATCGAACGAGCGTTGTCGATGTGAATTTCAAGGGAGAACTGCACATCACCGCTGGTGGAAAAGTAAGTAAGCCTGCCAAAGCGTAGCTGATTCTTGTCCAGGTATAGCTCTCGACGAGCCTTTCCATCAATCACCACTAATGTCGCCCCTTGCGCTAGCTGCAAACGGGGTGAGGACCGGTCCCAGGTTAAATCTATTTGGCCCCCCGGAGCAGCTCGCACCTGGAGGCCGATTTCCGTTCTGGACTCACGAGTTGGCAAAAGGGAGACGAATATTCCGGGCTTGGTTACGCCCACATAAATGCAGGCACCCACCGCTAACAAAGCAGCAAATAAGAGTGTAAGTCTCCGAAGGTTTACTCGGGAGCGCCGAACGGGTGAACTCCGCGAACCCGCTGAATCCTGAGATACTAACGCCGGAGCTTGAGGGAGGGGCTCAGTGGACGGCACAGGGCCGTGCTTCCGTTCCGGAGGGAGGGGCAGATTCGCCTCATCTATCTGCTCAGTTGCCTCCTCACGGGTTTCAGGATCCTGCTGTTCAGGTTCTGCAGATTGTGAGAGCTTGCCGGCACGCGCAGGCGTGCTCAAACTCTTCTCAAGACTTTGAGCCAAGCTCTGGAAAGACTCGAGTTCACTCGCCCTGGACGCCGCCAGAGCCTGCTCGTCGGCTTCGGGGACTACGAAAGGAACTTCCAGTTCACTAACATCCGTTTGCAACCGGCCGTGCTCCCAGAAGAAGAAGCCCGCCATGCAGATCCCGATTTCGAACGGTCGAATGATTAAGAAGACGGACTCAGGGTCCTGGAAATGCTGCCGGATCAGGAACTCGTCTTCACGACTGAGGCATAGGCCATCTCGTATGTGGCTCCGAAAATATCCCATAACCGCCTGGCCGCTCTTCCGCGCAGTTTCGGCCGCAGCCACGATGCTGTCGGATTCCGCCTTGCTCGTGTTGAACAGGCGCGACGATGAGGAAATAATCTCCGGGTCTAGGAAGAGTGTACGGTAGCCCTGCTCGTCTTGGTGAATCGTGCCTCGAAGAATGCCGCCCAACTCGGATGGTTCCTCAGCCCGGAGGCGACGCAAGCTCTCGGTGGACAGCATCCTGACCGCCGCAACGGGCATAGAAATCTGAATGCCGGAGCTGGGATGCTGCCAAGATGTAGTGCCGTTCGGGTCGCGCATGAGAGAAGTGGCTCTAGCTTCAGCCTCTTTAGCGGCCACTGCTCACCCCCTGAGTCCCGGAAAAAATGCCAAGAGAAGACCGAGTTGTTAGACGTAGCACGATTGTAAGCCAAGAAAAGCGAAGCACGTAATCCGCCCATTCTATAAACTTGGCCAATATATTCCCTCGATATTGTCGAGACATATTGATAAATACATTTAGAGAATGTTTGTCAAAACAAACAGTAAGTGAGATCGATTACAGAAAAACGAATCCGGAGAGCTGCCTATTCGCATAAGCCAGAGATCAGCACAAAAGCTGATACGAGTACTAGTAGTAAGGGTATCTTGGTAAACCAGCTATGCGTCCTGTATAGTTTACTTGTTTCTATTAGTTGGTAAGTTGACCTAAATTCTTGGATTTTAGGGACTCCTCGGGAAGCTACGTTTTCCTGGGATAGCTCGATGGAAGGTCGGGAGCTTGCCTGGTTAGTGAGTGGGTATGCAAGTATGTCTGGTTTCGCACAATTCAGAGCTCGAAGCTATTCTAGGAGAGTGTAAAGACCTAAGCTGGGTCGTCGCACATCCTGGATCTCCCGTCCCGGAAGCAAGTCTATACATTTGGGATTTTGAGAAAGACTTGCGAATTCCTGCCGAGATTTTAGCGCAAGAAGACGTTCAGCATTTGTTTCTAGCCGATCCAAAGCATCTGGATTCGCTCGAATCTGATTATCAGGGCGCCGTCGCCGTCATACTGAAGCCGGCTACTCCGTTTACCATAAAGGCCTTTGTGGAAATGGCGCTGAAGACGCTCAACTTACGTAAGCAGGCGCGAGAGGCCAATACCTTGCGGCACGACCGCGATGCTCTACTCCAATACGTCCTGGAGGTGAATTTGAAGCTTCAGGAATACGATCAGGAGCGAAGCAATTTCCTGGCGCGAGCCCTCCACGACCTGCGCGCTCCCCTGACCGCTTTACATGGATACTGTGGACTGCTCGGGGAGGGCCGGTTAGGGCCAGTGACCTCGCAACAAAGGGAGCTCCTGGAAAGAATGTGTCACAGCACAAGCCGATTAGGGCGGCTGGCCTCCGGTGCATTCGAACTGCTCGTGCAGGGTCGGTTTGAGCGACTGCCAAAGCTGGCGACTGAGGACATCGAGGAATGTGTCACCAAGGCCCTCAATGATGTTTATCCATTGGTCGAGGACAAGAATATTGATGTCACCGTGCAGATTGTCCCACCGGATAAACCCCTATTCTTCGAGGCTGAGCAAATCGAACAAGTACTTGTAAACCTTTTTGAAAACTCCTGCCGGTTCACTCAGCGGGGCGGAAACATCGAAATTCGCGGATATCCAATTTTTTGGGAAGCCGCCTTGCACCGCCCGAATGGTTTCCAGGGAAATCGAATGCACCCGCCTGATGCGTACCGTATCGATGTTCTCGATAGCGGGGCGGGAGTGCCCGAAGATTTGGCGGAGAAGATCTTTGAACAGTATGCCTCCTACTCGGGTTCGCTTGACCGGTCCGGAGGCGGATTGGGCTTAGCCATCTGTAAGCTCATCATCACGGCTCACCATGGCGCAATTTGGGCAACCCCAAGCAAAGATGGTGGCCGCTTTTCTTTTGTGCTGCCGCTCGGGCCTGTTCAGGTTCGCGAGCAGGCTCGAGTGTCGGGCGCGTCGGAAGCGCCTTCGAATCCTAATCTAGCGGTTTGCGGAGAGGCCAGGGCATGAATACAATTCTTGTTGCTGAAGATGAGCTTGAAGTGAGAAACTACCTCGGACTCGCTTTAAGCTGTGAAGGCTATCGCGTGGAATATGCGCAGAACGGGGAAGAGGTGTTACAGTGCCTCGCAAGCCGGTCCAGCAATGTCTCTCTTCTACTTCTCGATTTGCTAATGCCCATTAAAAATGGGTTTGAAACTTTGCAGGAAGTGCGCCGGGACTGGCCGGCCCTTCCCGTAATCACCCTTTCTGGATCGTGTACGACCGCAAATGTTGCGACCGTTCTCAAGAATGGCGCCACCGACTTTCTTTCTAAGCCCGTAGGACACGATGATCTGCTGAAGGCGATCCGGGCAGCCCTTCCACCTCCTCCGAGTGCTCAAGTCGTGGTATTTAGCAGAACGGAGACGCCAGGGGAGAGCTTCTGTGTAGCGGATTCCGCCATTTTGCCTACGAGCCCTTGGTCCCAAAAGGCGGAGGCGTTGGTGACACAAGTGGGCGCGTCCGATGTTCCTGTATTGATGCGTGGCGAAACAGGAGTGGGAAAGGAAATATTTGCCCGCAAGCTACACGAGCGTTCCAAGCGCGCCGGCCGTCCCTTCCTGAAGCTGAACTGCGCGGCCTTACCTTCCGAGTTGATCGAGAGCGAACTGTTCGGTTATGAACGGGGCGCCTTCACCGGGGCTTTTAAGAATACCCCCGGCAAGTTCGAAATGGCCAATAACGGCACCATTCTGCTGGATGAGATTGGCGACATGGACTTCAAGTTACAGGCGAAACTCCTGCAAGTCCTACAAGATCGCGAGTTCCTAAGATTGGGCGCTAAGGATGCTTCTCGAGTGGATGTAAGGGTAATGGCAGCCACTCACTGCGATCTGGAAAAAGCCATCATAGAGAAGCGCTTTCGTGAAGATCTGTATTACCGCCTGAACATTATCGAAATTCATATCCCGCCTTTGCGCGACCGTCGCGACGAGATAATTTCGTTAGCAGAGTTCTTTCTGCGCAAGTATTCACCCGCGGATAATGCCCCTGAGCTCCCCTCAGCTGTGCGTCAAGCGCTGGTGGAATACGATTGGCCGGGCAACGTCCGAGAATTAGAGAACGTCATGCGCAAGTTTCTAGTGTTTAGAAACATGGATTTGATTGTAGACGACCTTCAACGCAAACGCCGCCGAAGCCGGCCAACGCCGATATCGGCATCCACTACCGTACTCCCTGCTGAGGACCTAGCGCAGGAAGTCACGCCCGTTCTCGACAGGTTAGACTCTGCGCCGGTAGAGCGCGAACATTCGCCGGAACTGTTGAGGATGACCGACGGGGTGATGGAATTACGGGTAAAGGCTGTAGAGTTTAAGCAGGAGCAGGTTTCACCTGCCCCGAGTTTTGAGCCCTGCGTGGAGGACCAGCCAGAGCAGCCTTCGGTGTTAGCAAAAGTAGATCGCGCACGACGGGAAGCCGAGACCCAGGCGATCGTTGCCGCCTTAAATGCCACACTTTGGAATCGGAAACGAGCGGCCTCGCTATTGAACATCGATTACAAGGCGCTGTTGTACAAGATGAAA
>DATIMM010000229.1:0-8710 GCA_035475295.1 Bryobacteraceae bacterium | reverse complement strand
TTGATCACATCGATCAGCTTGCCTGTCGGATTGTAGACATAGATCTGGCCTGCCGCGATATAGACGTTTCCCGTCCGGTCCTCGGCCAGGCTCTCTCCCCCTTGATAGGCGAAGACATTCAGGTCTGACAAGGTGCCGTCGTCGTCCATTTTTCCGCTGTAGGTCTTTTCTTCGGCCTCGTCCGTGACGTAGAACGGTTGTCCGGGCGTGGCTTTAACGAGGCCCGTAGCCATCAAGATGTCCGACCATTTGCTTCCGAAATATGGCTCCCCTTGCACGAAAACCTCGTTGGCCGGGATATACACGGAGTGGTCCGGCGACACGTATTGATAGAGCTTCCGGGTGGACATTTTGGTCCGGAACATCTGATCGAGCGTGACGTATTCATACGTACTCGTATTCAGTGTGTTGCTGAAATCGCCGTTGACCCAGTAGTCAACCGGAATGGCCGAGGCGGCACCGGGATGCGGTTCGGCTGGCTGGCGTTCAAGAATCGTGATCTGGTTTTCGGGCGTGCCTGGCCGGAACGAATAAACAGTTTCCGTCATCCCGCTCGACGAGACGACGATGAGGTTCCCGGATTTGTCGAAAGTGAGATTGACCGGATCGAGAGGATTGTCACGAACAATCGTCAGGTCCTTCGTCTCGGGCGCCCACTTATAGATGCGCTGCCAGCGTGGATCGGCAAAGTACAGATTACCATCCGAGTCGGCAGTGCCTCCGGACAAGTTGAAGAAACCCGACGAGACCTTTTGAACCGTAGCACCCGCTTCGAGAATTGATGAGGAGTTGTGGGATGCGACTGGAGCAGGTTTGCCGGTCACGTCGAGCCAGGCAAATTCGCGATCCCGCACTTCCGTGTGAATCGTTTCGTCAATGATTGCGTTGGCATAAGAGACTTTGCCGGCGCGTACCAGTTGGCGGCACTCTTCGCCATGCTCATTGCATGCAGCAATCGAGCTGTTGTTATCCACGTGAACGTTGCGAAAGCGGATACCGTCCGAGTGGGACACGCGGATGGCATAGGGAAAAGGTTCGTAGCTTCGGACGACGCGATAGCCGTGATAGTTCGCGATCGTGATGTCGTGGGAGTTGTCGATATCGAGGGAATAGGCATGGGCGCTTTCACCGCTTTCTTCCTCGGTCTGCAAGGCGTCGAGCTCCCAGTGCGCAGCGTTTCGCAGGACGATTTCATTGCGAACGTGGTGCTCGCTTGACAACTCGAACACGCGACCGGGGACGGTGGTATCGGAGACATAGAAGCCGGCCTGGGCAAAGGTGTCGGGCGTCCAAATGTTCGCGAACGTACCACCGCCGTGCAGCACCCAAAGGCTCGGGTACTGCGCATCCCAGCGGCGATGAATATCGGGGTCCGCAGTGTGGGCGTTGTTATACGGATTCAGGCGCGTGCCCTCCAACCCATTGGTGCCATGACCGCCCAGGAAGCGGACGTCGTCCATCAAGGAGTCCTCGCCGGCCATCCACAGCGCACCAACCGCGCGACTGTTAATGCCGTTCGTGAAGAGGCCGAGGCCAGTGACGATGTTGTGCCCGCCCTGCGGTGTTTGAAGAAGCGCGCGGGGCGTTCCGGGGCCCTGAAATCCGGGAGTGCGGTCGAGGAGGTCGAACTGGGTTTGATCGGGATGGAGAGCGATCAAGATTGTGTCGGGGCGGAGCGCGATGGTGTCGCTGACGACGTAATTGCCCATCGGGACGTAGATGACGCGGTGCTCGGCGATGGCTCTTTGGACTACGGCGGTGTCGTCGGTTTTCCCGTCTCCTTTGGCCCCGAGTGAGCGCAGGTTGGTCCATTCACTAGCAGGCGGAGGCGGAGCGATCACGTTTGGCTTGGGAACAGGCATTGTGCTGAGAGGGACAGCGTCGTACTTCGTTTGCATGGAGCCGACCGCCCCTTCCGCCGGGAGTGCGAGGCCATACGAAAGGACCTTAACTTCGTAGATATCGCCGCGGCCGCTAAGCTTCCGGCCACTGTCGCGGAACTGCGCAAAGGTGGGCGTTTGACGGCAGATGAGGTTCTCCGCATTGATCTCCGTCATGCGACTGTTTTCGTTGCTGATGATGATAGCGGGACCGCTAATGTTTTCAAAACGCGAGTCTTTAAGCCACAATTCATCGGAGTAATCACGATCGATGGCTACTGCGGTCGGAACGTTCTTGAATTCGTCGTGGATGAGGGTCAGGCCTGCTTCGTTCTCGCGAATGGCGGCTTCACGCTGGCCCTCAAACGTGGAATCGATAAGCGTGAACTGCCAGGCAGGCGATGGCTTGCGGGTAAGGATGCCGTAGCGTCCGCTGTAGAAGTGCAGGTCTTCCGCTTCATTGCCGATATCGTGGAGGGCGGCCAAACCAGAGCCCATATGAAAATCGATGTGGGCCAGATAGCTGTGCTGCGCCGCATGGAACCGGATAGCAACGGCGGCGGGATTGCCTTCGCCTACTTCGAAATCGATGTTGCTCATGGCGGAGTAGAATGTGCCCGGATTGGCATCAGGCATGGTGCGGGTGGGTGGAACTGGTCCGGGAGGTGTTTCGGGTCCGTGAAATTTGGGAACTCCGGCCGTGCCCGGGAATGCCGCCATGTTGGCGCTTCTGCCGCTGCCCGGCCGAGATCCTGCGTAGAAGAACATGTCGGCGACGCCTTGCTGGTATCCGGGCGTGTGATCCGCCAGGACTATAACGGGACGCTGAGCGCCGTAGCCGATGATCCGGATGCCTGGCCAGACATACACGGTTCGCGTGATGCGGTAGCGGCCTTCGGGGACGAAGACGATTCCTTCGCCAGTGGTTTCCTGCACCTTGTTAATGGCTGCCTGGATGGCGCCAGTTGCGTCAGTCTTGCCGTCGGCGTGAACGCCAAATTGATCCGTGGTCAGATAAACGGCCCTGGGATCATCGAGCCGTATCGGGTAAATGGATGCCGCGCGAGAGTTGATTGTGACCGCCAGCAGAACGAGGCCGAGCAGCGTGAGTTTTCTCATTGAGTTCTTCCAGGCCATTGTAGTGGGCACAGCCCGGGACCACGGCGGCATCGAGAGTCTTTGTGCTCAGATGGGAGTTAAGACCTCGACACAGAAGGAACATGCCGGTTTCGATCAAAGATATTGCGCATCTTGCGGGCGTTTCGCACTCGACCGTTTCGCGTGCGCTTCGCGACAGTCCACTGATCTCGCAAAAGACAGCGGAGCGCATTCGTAAGATTGCAGAGCAGGAAGGCTATAACCCGAGTGCGGTTGCTCGCGGTTTGGTTACCAACAGGACCGAGGCGATCGGGGTAGTGGTTACTTCGATAGCCGATCCGTTCAACGGCGAAGTGGTAGCCGGGATCGAGGAGCTTGCGAACGAGCATGGGTACACCGTGATCCTAGCCACTTCCCAGGCCGATGCCGCACGGGAAATGGCAGTGGTGCGCAGCTTTCAAGGGCGCAGAGTGGACGGCATTCTAGTTGCTTCTTCCCGCGTGGGTGCTCTTCACGAACCACTGTTGTCCGAGCTCCACATTCCCATCGTTCTGCTAAACAACCAGCATCCGAGCGTCTTTGCTCATTCAGTACGTTTCGACAATGAGAGGGGCGCGTATGAAGCGACACGGCACTTAGTGGAACTGGGGCACACAAGAATCGCCTATCTCGGTGATGAGTTTGGCTTGCACTCGGATGCCGAGCGCTATGAGGGCTTTTGCAAGATGATGACGGAGGCAGGCCTTGCGGTGGATCAACGACTTGTGAAGCGGGCAAACGGCAAACCTGAGGGCGCTCGCGAAGCAGTGCGGCAGTTGCTGGCTGGCGCCGAGATGCCATCCGCGATCTTCTGCTATAACGACATGTCGGCGCTAGGCGTCTTGTTTGAGGCTTCTCTCTACGGCATTCGCGTGCCGGAGGACATCTCCGTCGTCGGATTCGACGATATTTTCTTCTCGTCTTATCTCAAACCAGCTCTCACGACCGTACGCCAGCCTATGAAAGACCTGGGACGTCGAGCGATGGAGCTTCTTCTTGCCCTGTTGCGCAATGAAGAAACGGAGAGAACGGTCCTCGTTAAAGGGAAATTGGTGGTGCGAGGCTCTACCGCTGAGCCTCGCACCTCTGCTTACCAGTCGATCTTGTCAGGGAAAAATTCCGCGACCAGATCCTCATAGTAGGGCCGAATCTCGTTCCAGTCCGGTCGAGATGCGCCTTTCGAGTACAGATCGTACGGGTTGAACTTCCGCACCCACTCAAACATTTCCTCGTCTTTGGCATTCATCAGATGCCGGTAGGCACCATGCCTGTGGGCCGCATAAAACGAGTGGTAGCGGAGCATATACTGTGCCGGTTCCGGCAGGTAGTTTCGCGTAACAGTGTAGATGTACTCGTCGTGGCCCCATGACAGGTGAACTTTGTCCAGACCACAGTTTGGTTCATAGATACCGTATTTCGTCTGGTACTCAGGAACCTTGCTGTCCGGATTGGCGGCAAAGAATTCGGGAAAGACAATCTGGTCCGAATACGCACATCCGGCCGGGAACGTATCGCCCACGACGGCCCACTGCGGCTCGCCATACAAACAGAGCACCTTACCGAGATCGTGTACCAATCCGGTCAGGACGAACCAACGCGGATGACCATCCCGGCGGATTGCCTCGGAGGTTTGCAGCAGATGTTCAATCTGGGTCAGATCCGTATCAGGATCGCTGTCGTCGACCAGCGTATTCAGATATTCCGCCATCTCCCAGATGCTCTTCTTGCCGCGCATCAGGCCGCAATACTCCGCCTTCTTGGCTCGAATAAAGTCGAGTGTCTGGAACTGATGGTTTTGGCGATAGAATTCCGTGACGTTAGGATTGGCATCCTGCGCGTAATTCCGGAACTGATCTTCCGTTTTGCCTTCCTGGTATCGCGTAGCGACGAAATCATCCCATTCGTCCAATTCGCGTAACGGTTGCTTCTCCAACACGGTTCCCATAGCGCACACTCCTAGCTACCATTGTGCACACGTGTGCATCCCTTTGCAAGTAGGCCAATTTGTGGTCAAAGGGTACGTGTTCTGAACTGAGCGGGAGCATCTGTCAGCGGGATGCCCTAAGGGTAAAAACGGCGGTACTCCGCAGTCTTTCTTTCCCCTTTGTCATCTAATTAAAAGAGCGCTGTATGCCCAATCCGCCCGCCGTCGCGGCTGGCCATCTTGTTAACGGACTGATTGAACGGGTCACCTTCTTTTCCGAGGAGACTGGGTTTTGTGTGCTTCGCGTCAAAGCCGAAGGCCATCGTGATTTGGTTACGGTGGTTGGTTCGGCGCCCACTGTTACGGCAGGGGAGTGGATCACAGCCGAAGGCGACTGGGTGGTCGACAAGGAGCACGGCCGCCAGCTTAAAGCTTTCCACCTGAAAACCCTGCCGCCCAACACGCGCGAAGGCATGGAACGGTACCTGGGCAGCGGAATGGTGAAAGGGATCGGGCCCATTTATGCGAAGAAGCTGATTAGCCGGTTTGGGGAAGAACTCTTCGAGGTCATCGAGAAGACGCCGAACTCGCTACAACAGATTGAAGGGATCGGTCCGAAGCGAAAGAGAAAGATCGTTCAGGCCTGGACGGACCAGCGAGCGATACGCGAGATCATGTTGTTCCTGCACTCGCACGGAGTCGGGACGAGCCGGGCCGTCCGAATCTACAAGACCTATGGCAATGGAGCGATAGAAAAGATCCGTGCCAATCCTTATGTGCTCGCCAAGGATATTCGGGGGATCGGTTTCAAATCAGCCGACCAGGTGGCAGGCCGCCTAGGCATTCCGCGAGATTCGATGGATCGTGCCCATGCGGGTATCGAGCATGTCCTGTTTGAGTCCACCCAGCAGGGTCACTGCGCACTTCCTACTGACGAACTTCTAACAAAAGCGATGGAACTACTCGAAGTGGGGCCGGCGGTGGTTGAGCAGGCACTGAACTCGATGGTTACCAGTGGGAATCTTGTGCTGGAGTTGCTCGGAGAGCAATCCTTGCTCTTTCTTCCTCACCTGGTCCGAGCGGAAAAGGACATCGCCCAGCGCATTGCCCGACTGGCCCGGCTCCCCTCGACATACCCGGCCATTAATTTCGAAAATGCGGTTGCCTGGTGTGAACAGCGCACCGGAAAGCGTTTGGCCCAGAGCCAGCGTGAGGCTCTCCAGGAAGTCCTACAACACAGGCTGGCCGTCATTACGGGTGGACCGGGCGTGGGCAAGACTACCCTGGTGCATTCGATTCTGACGATTCTGGGCGCTAAGCAGATTCATTGTGTCTTGTGCGCACCTACCGGCCGAGCCGCGAAACGGCTGACGGAAGCTACCGGGGTCGAGGCAAAGACCATTCACCGGCTGCTCGAAGTGGACCCGGGCACCGGCCGGTTCCTTCGCGATGAGAGAAGGCCTCTCGACTGTCAGGCCTTAATCGTCGACGAGAGTTCCATGATCGATGTCCCGCTGATGAGCGATCTGCTCCGGGCGCTTCCCGCTTCGGCGAACCTCGTGCTGGTCGGAGACGTTGACCAGTTGCCCTCGGTCGGGCCGGGAACGGTTCTCCGGGATATCATTGAGAGCCGCATCGCTCCAGTAGTTCGCCTGACAGAGGTCTTCCGGCAAGCCGCTCATAGCCAGATTGTGAAGACGGCGCACCGGATGAGCCAAGGTCTTCTGCCAGAAAAGCCAGCCTCCAACGAGTCGTCGGATTTCTATTTTGTGGAACGGCAGGAGCCGGATCAGATTCGAGATCTGCTGATGGAGTTTGTCGCCCAGCGCATTCCGAGAAAGTTTAATCTGCATCCGATCCGCGACATTCAGGTGCTATGTCCGATGAATCGAGGATCGCTCGGGGCACGAGAAATGAATCAGCAGCTACAGGCGGCGCTGAATCCCCTTCGCCCCGGCGAAGGACAGGTGGAGCGCTTCGGATTCCGCTTTCGCCTGCGGGACAAAGTCATCCAGACGGAAAACAACTACGAAAAGGAAGTGTTTAACGGCGACATTGGCCAGATTGAGTCGATTGATCCGGTTGAACAGGACGTCCTCATCCGTTACGACACGCGTTTGATCACTTACGACTATGGCGAGTTGGATGAAATTTCGCTCGCTTATGCGATCAGCATTCATAAATCCCAAGGCTCGGAGTTTCCGGCTGTAGTGATTCCGCTCGCGATGCAGCAGTACGGCCTGCTCGAACGGAACCTGATCTACACGGGGATGACCCGCGGCAAGCAACTGGTCATCCTGGTGGGAGAGGGCAAGGCGCTTTCGGTTGCGGTCCGGAAGAATAATACTCACCGCCGGTACTCCGGGCTTCGCGGGCGATTAGAGGAGTTGGCCGGTCCAGGCGAGCGGTTGTAGGCGGCCGTACGAGATGCGGATTCTAGCTTGCATCCTGAAATGTGGACAGCTCGGCAGGAGTCAGAAGAGCAGCTGACTCGTGATCGAGGTAGACGGTCGCATGACTGTGGGTGCGAAGAATGGAAGCCGGGGTCATGGGACTGATTTCGCCGGCGAAACAGGCCTTCACGGCGGAGGCTTTTCGGTCGCCCGGAACCATGGCGAGAATTTCTTTGGATTTTAAGATCTGACGTACTGACATCGAGATTGCACGCTTCGGAACCTCATCCAGCTTGTTGAACCACCCTTCCGCGACCTGTTGCCGGCGGCAGGGTTCGTCGAGGGTAACCGTGATAAACGGCTGTTCGGTGTCGAAGTCCGCCGGAGGATCGTTGAAGGCAACATGACCGTTCTCACCGATACCGATGAAGGCGACGTCGGTGGGTTGAGAGCTAATCGCCTCGCTCGCGCGCCGGATTACGTCGGCAGTATCGTCCAGTCCGTTCAGGAAATGGTAGCGCTCGATGCCGGTTCTACTGATCAGACGGTCTTGCAGGAATCTGCAGAAGCTGGCTGGATGGGTCATCGGCAGGCCGATGTACTCGTCGAGATGAAAAAGTTCGACTTTGGGCCAGTCGATACCAGGCCTCTGCACGAGCGCGTCGAGGAATTCCAATTGAGAGGCAGCACTGGCCGCGATGATCCTGGCAGAGCCTTGCTCCTGAATAGCTTTGCGTAGCACGGCAGCGGCGTGTTCGGCCGCTGCGGCCCCAACGGCAGCTCGATCTTCAAAGATTGTAATTCTCAAACGATGATTTCCTTTCTTTTCGTTTGGTCGACGGCGCTCCGTCCGAATCGAACCATTAAATAGGGGACTTCAAACCAGAGTCCTAAGGTTCTGAACTCATGGTGTGGAGAAAGCGGCGCGAACCTCTGGACTGACCTCGATGGGCCTGCCCGTTGCGGGGGCGACGGAACACCAGACAGTCAATGCCTTCGCCACCAATCTGTTGTCCCGCCCGCGGCTAAATTCCGTGTGGCGTTCGAATTTCAGCCGTGTGGCTTGTCCTACCCACGTCCGGACAATCAGTTCGTCACCGAGGAAGGCTGGCTGCTTGTAATCGATCTCATGTCGGAGCACAATCCAGAGAAATTTCTTTTGATCTTCCTCTGAGGCTGTTACCGTCCAGTGTGCAACCGCAATGTCCTGCACCCAGCGAAGGTAGGTCACATTGTTTGCGTGTCCGAGTTGATCGATGTCGGCAGGCTCAACCTGGATTGTCCGTTCGAAAGCCCCGGCAGCCTCTGTGACGTGCTCGCTCATGACTCAGGTTACGACTCCGATTTCTTCACCCGGCATACCGGAGCCTAATTTT
>DATIMM010000228.1:0-11733 GCA_035475295.1 Bryobacteraceae bacterium | reverse complement strand
CCAAGGACGGTTTTGTCGGTTGGCTTCTTCCGCACCGTTTCCTCCGCGAATGCAACCCAAACTACGGGGCTCCGACTTTTCCCTCGTGGGACTCACCTCCCCACTGGACATGCCAGCCGTCGCTGGTCGCACTATGGCCCGGATATTCGAGCGGGTTGAATAAAAAGCCTTCCACCTGGAGTCTCCGTTGCGAGAATCGGAAGTACATGCCGAGAATACTCGATCCTGTGCAGTTCCTGCTGGTCGCAATCGCGGGCTGGATGAACTAGCCTCAGCAGCAAATGATCGAGTATCGGCGAGAAGAGAATCGGGTGCTGCGGGAGCAACTCGGTAAGCATCGATTGCACTTCCATGATGACCAGCGCCGTCGCTTAGCCGTCCGGGCCAAAGGCTTAGGTGGCAAGCTTCTGGCCGAAGTTGCCACCCTAGTCACCCCCGGTACTGATTGGCATGGCACCGCAAGCTGATCGCGCAGAAGTACGACGGCTGCGACACGCGCGGACCAGGGCGCGCACACACTGGTGAAAGCATTGAGAGTCTCGTGGTGCGAATGGCACAAGAAAACCGTGCTTGGGCTATCGTCGAATCGAAGGGGCAATGTCGAATTTGGATCCTAAACTAGCGCGCAGGACAATCGCTGCTGTCCTGCCTCGACATGGAATCCGACCAGCACCGGAACGAAGCCGAAGAACCAGCTGGAAAGAGCTTCTGGCACAGCTCTGCAACTTGATCGTGGCTGCGGATTCTTCACAGTCGACGTATGGAGTGCCGCAGGACTGAAGCGCTTCCTGGCTCTTTTCTTTGTTGATCTGTCCACGCGAAAAGTCGAGATCGCCGGCATGGCGTCTTGCGCGAACGGATTGTGGATGAGTCAGATGGGGCGGCACGTTCCAGACGCCGTCCATGGAATTCTGCGTGGCAAGCGGTATTTGATCCGCGATCCCGACCCGTTATTCACGGCGGAGTTTCAGGACCTCCTTGCGAGTATCGGAGTGACCGCCGTCAAGCTACCGCCGCAGTCACCGAATCTGAATGCTTACGCCGAGCGATTTGTACGCTCGATCAAAAAGTCCTGCCTGGACCGGCTCTTTTCTGTTTGGGGAGACGTCGTTGCGTACGGCGGTTCGCGAGTTCGTTTCCCATTATTTGAGAGAGCGCCACCATCAGAGTCTAGGCAATCGGCTGATTCTTCCTGAAGGCGGCGACGTGGGCAACAAGGGAACTATCCACTGTCGACAGCGCTTGGGTGGGATGCTGAGTTATTATCATCTAGCGGCATAGGGACATTTTGCGCCCGTTGCTATGGACACTATCGATCGATCAGCGATCGTAGCGAGACCGGCACAGCGATTTCTCGATTGGGTTCACCGGGTCGATGAACGAGCGCCCACCTGACCCTCGAGATCTGCAACGAGAGCCGACCATCTACTCGGTCCCAGAGCGTGATAGCCAGGAGCGGGCCATTGAGTATCTGGGCGAAATCCTCAGAGACATCTTTGAACAACAGCTAGACGGGTGGCATCGCGTGCCGAAAGTCTGGCCCGCGAAACGAGATCTGACCACGTTCAACGGCTGGTTTGAGGTCACGTTTCATTCCATGATTGTCGACCACTCCGAGGATGTGCTGGAGCAGGAAGAACTGGAGCATTAGGAGAGAAACATCTGCCCGGCGCCCGCCAGGTTGAACTCACCCATTCAAATTTTCGGTCCAAACGCCCTGAAAGAACTATTCTTGCCACAGCGGGGTACAAGTCGCTTGTGTCTGTGATGTCGTCATTACCCTACTTTTGTCGCCTACGGTGAAGTAAACGTACCAATGAGACACGCGAAAGTCCCTGGACGGTTTGGATATCTACTTTACGAGTATGAGTCCGAAATCAGTCATTCAAACGTTTGCCGCGCGGAAGGTAGCGAGCCGCACCATACCGGTCAGGTGGATTTCCCGGCAGCATCCAGTGCTTTGAATATCCATAAGGATCTTCAAAGCACGCCATCATTTCGTAAAGCCTGGCGCGCATGTCGTCAGTGTAAGTGGTATAGGAACGGTCTTCCACGACGTTGCGCATCTCTCCCGGATCACGTTCCAGATCGTACATTTCATCAATGTCGAAACCATTGAAAACATACTTGAACCGATCGGTAATCGCAATACGTTGGGTGTACAAAAACTCGCCTCCGTAGTAAGCGCAAAGGATTTGATCCGTCCACGAGGCCGAGTCAGGATCAGTGAACAAAGGGCGAAGCGATCGGCCGTCCGCGAAGGGCAGCGGTTTTGCCCCGGCGATGTCGACATAAGTATGGCCCAGATCGTGAGTTTGAACGAGACGACTGGATCTTGCGCCAGGTGGAATGTGTCCTGGCCAGCGAATCACAAGCGGCACACGATAGCACTCTTCATAGGGAATCCATCCTTTGATCCACATGCGATGGTTCCCCACCATATCGCCGTGATCAGTCGTACAAACCACGATGGTGTTGTTCGCTTGACCCGTTTCGTCCAAAGTTTTCAGCAAGCGACCGATCTGCGCGTCCACTTGTTCGGTGTACGCGTAGTAAGCTGCGCGGCTTCCGCGATAGTCTTCTTCGGTGACATTTCCCCAAGTCGACGATTCTCGGCGGTGCAGCCCGGGCTTGCCATCGAAGCTATCGCTAAACGTCGCGGAAACCGGGATGGCCTTCGGATCATACCGATCGAAATACTTCTTCAGCGGCATGTAGGGGTCATGGGGCGCCACAAAATGAGCTTCCAGAAGCCACGGCTTATTGTTTCGCGCAAATCGCCGCATCATGGTAGACGCCAACTCGGCAGTCCACCACTCTTCTGTGGCTTCTTCCGGTCCTTCGGCGTAGCCATAGAGCGGGAACGGCTCCGAACCCGGCCACTGGATCATGCGATGGGGATGCCGAGTGAGCTTTTCTTTCGCAAGAGTGACGCGGTCGGGATTGAGGTCGTGATTCTTGAGGACCGCAGGATTGCACCCGAACACGCCTGCCATTTCGTACCCGAAATCAGCAGGGCACCTATTCCAGCTGGCGTGCCATTTCCCTGTATAGCCCAACTGATACCCCTGATCGCGAAGGCGCTGTGAATACAAAACAACATGGGGATACATGTCACGATGTACGGAGGGCGAGGAATGAATCTGATTGAACACTCCGTTGTGCCAGTGATAGGCGCCTGAGAGAATCATGGCGCGTGCGGGGCAACATACTGCACTCGGAGTATAAGAACGCTGGAAGCGCATACCTTCGTTCACTAACAAATTGATATTCGGAGTGTGGCAAAGAGACCGCCCAGCTATGGTGGCCCATTGCTGTTGATCGGTCATGATGTGGAGAATGTTTGGGAGTTGTGACTGCGTCTCGGCTGCAGCAATCGAGGTGCCGGCTAAAACGGCTGATCCGATAAATTCCCGTCGGTTCACGCCGCGATCATAACACTTAAGATGCTTCTAGGTATTGACAATTTAACGTGAATGATCGTTGGAGGCGAACAGGGCTTCGGCTTCCCGTTTCTGCTAGGCGGCAAGAGCGACTGTGGCTGACTGTGTGGCTGTGTTCCACAGTCGGAAGTGGTGCTGGCGTAACGTTGGATAACGAGCGGCGCTAGGGCGATCACGCTGAGGCCGGAAATAGAAGGTTACGATGCTGTGAACGGAGAGGAACTGCAGGGCCTGTTCTGGTGATTTGAACCGGCGCATGCGCCGCTCGCGTTCGCGGACTCGCTGGTGGGAATTTTCCGCCCGGTTATTGAGCCAATGCTCGCGTCGATGACGGACTTTGGGCAGCACGCGCGGAAGGGCGGCCGAGTAGCTACGGAGTCGGTCCTTGACAAACGTGTGAGGCGCTTTTCCCACGCTATTGATGAGGTGACGGACAAGCGCTCGGCGGCCGCCCGATCTCATCTCGCTTGCACCAGGATGTCGACGACCACTCAATTCTGATCGACCGCTCGCGATAAGTAATGAGCCGTTCCGTTAATGCGTATACACGCTTCCTCGACCAACCAGCGCCGACCGATTCGCCGTCTATGAGGCCGCAGCCGTTCGGCATACTCCGGACCGAACTTGCTGCACATAGCCGCACGGCTTCGTAGCTGACGACTACGCCCTCGGAAACCAGTAGCTTTTCTACATTGCGGAACGAGAGTGCAAACCGGTAATATAGCCACACCGCATAGGCGATGATGCCCGGGGGGAAACCGATGACGCTTGTACAGGTCGGGCATCGCTCTAGTATCCGCCACCGCACATCGCCAACTTGTCAATAGCCTAACCAGTGTCATCCGCTCTGAGTAGCATCAGAGGGATGCTCCTGAGCCGTGATCCTAATTGCCCTGAGATCTGGCGAACCCCCTTGATTTAAACGGCTTCCGACATTCGACGACTGACAACGGAGCCCTCTGCGGTTAGCAGTGTATCTTCACGCGTTCAATCGCGTGAATTTTGGTACCGTGTAGGTGCATGTGTCGAACCTGAGGTTCGGACCGGTAAACGCGGCCCGTGATCCGCACATCGTCCAGCTTGGAATTGAACTGTTTTTCTGATGGGCTTTCTTGATGAGCTTTTCTCAATGAGTGTTTTCGATGAATGAGGTCGGCACCGCAGGCAAAGCTCCGGCGGTGAAACTCCTGCGGACGCTCACGCTCTGGGATCTGATTCTCTACGGCGTCATCATCATCCAGCCTACGGCGCCGATGTCCGTGTTCGGCGTGCTAAGCGATCGAGGCCACGGTCACGTCGTCACCACCATCCTGATCGCCATGTTTGCGATGCTGTTCACGGCCATCAGCTATGGGCGGATGGCTCGCGCTTACCCGAGCGCCGGGTCTGCTTTCACCTACGTTGGAAAGGAAATCAACCCGGCACTTGGATACATTACGGGCTGGAGCATGGTGATGGATTATATGCTCAATCCAATCATCTGCGTAATCTGGATTAGCAATCAGGCGCACGCCTTTGCGCCCGGCCTGCCGTACTGGCTTTGGGCTGTCTTTTTCTCCCTGATGCTTGTCTACCTGAATGTTCTCGGCATCCGCATCTCGGCAAGAATTAATGCCGGACTCGCGGCTGGCATGGGCATCGTAATTGCGATCTTCTTCATCGCCGCCGCGCATTATATTTTTGGGCATCCACACGATGGCACGGAGTTTTTTACCAGGCCCTTTTTCGATCCGGCCACATTCAGCACACGAGCGGTCCTCGGGGGAACGTCGGTTGCTGTCCTCACATATATTGGATTTGACGGAATCTCCACACTGTCAGAAGAAGCAAAAAATCCGCGACGGAACATCTTGTTAGCTACTGTGCTGACGTGTATTGCCATCGGGATTTTATCCGCGGGTACCGTCTATGCAGCGCAGTTACTTTGGCCAGCATCTCAGCCTTTTCCCGATCTGACAACCGCCTTCGTCTATATAGCAGGACGCGCCTGGCCGCCGCTATTCCTTATTGTGGGCTGGACGCTGATGGTGGCCAATTTCGGTTCAGCCATGACAGCCCAAATGGGTGCGGCGCGACTTCTGTTCGGCATGGGGCGTAGCAACGCACTACCGAGGGCTTTCTTCGGAGCAGTAGACCCAAAGCGGCGTATTCCCCGGAACAACATCTTTTTCGTTGGCCTTGTTACGCTGACTGGCTGCTTCGTACTCGACTACGGTCTTGGTGCGGAGATGCTGAACTTCGGGGCCCTAATCGCCTTTATGGGCGTGAATATCGCCGCGCTTCTGCGTTACTATGTGCGTGAGCCACAAAAAAGATTAATCAATCTCATTCCACCAGTGCTCGGTTTTTCTGTTTGCCTGCTTCTGTGGCTGAGCTTGAGCCGGACCGCCCAAGTGGCCGGCGCTGCTTGGATGCTGGTGGGAATCGGTTTCGGAGCCTGGAAAACAAGTAACTTCCGAGGCGAGTTGGTCAATTTCGACTTCTCCACCGAAGATAACGCATGATCTCAAATTCGTAATCCAATCATGGCAGCTCTCGATAAGGTTTGCACTCGTTTGGGTAGAACCTTATTGTTGGGTAGCCCGTTATCCGACCGCAATTCGGAAACAATTCTCTCGAGAGATAGCTAAAGAGCCGGACGCGGCTCACTCGTTATCTTCACGAGTAGCCAATCCGCTGTGTTCTGTTTCGAACGAGTGTCAAATCTATGAAAGCAATCGTTATCGGCGGTGGCATAGGAGGGCTCACAGCGGCTATCGCACTCCGAGAGGGCTGGAATCGAGTCGCACGTTTACGAGCGCGCCAAATCGCTGCGTGAAGTAGGTGCCGGAATCTCGCTTTGGGGCGAACGCCATTCATGCGTTGGATGAGTTGAGAATGGCCGACTCCATTGGAACTCGCATACTATGGCAGCCCGTAGCGAAGTTCGAACTTGGCGCGGAGCGATCCTGTCGACAGCCACTTCGGAAATTCTGAAAAGCGGCCGCAGCGTCGGCATCATACATCGCGCAGATCTCCTCGCCATTCTCGCGAGTGAAATAGATCCTGAGCGTATTCGTGTTGACTACGAATGCACCGCGTTCACACCTGACGAAACAGGCTTAACGCTTCAATTCGCGAATGGAGAGTGCGCCCTACGAGATCTGCTGATCGGCTGTGACGGACTACATAGTGTGATTCGCAGAAAGCTGCTCGGCCCGATCCCCCCGCTATTCCGGTTATACGGCGTGGCGGGCCGCCGTAGATTTCGGGCCTTCGGCTTTCGCTAGCTGCGAAACTTGGGCCTCGGCCGGCGATTCGGTGCCATTCCGATGGTGGACCGCCGGGTTTACTGGTACGCGACGAACATTGCACCAGAAGGGGAGGGAGACTCCGAAAGCCAGATAAAAAATACGCTGTCGCAGCTCTTTCGTGGATGGGAACCGATCGCGGCGCCAATAGGCGCAACTCCTGAGTCAGCCATTCTGCGCAATGACATCTATGATCGGGATCCGCTCTCGCGCTGGAGTTGCGACCGAGTGACGTTGCTGGGTGATGCGGCGCACCCGATGACGCCAAATCTGGGACAAGGAGCGTGCCAGGCGATAGAGGACGCGGTGGTCCTCAAGCGTGTCTCGCAAGCACCGTCGATATTAACCTCGCGTTACGTAAATACGAACAGCGCCGGATACTGAGAACAAGCAATGTTGTGCTGTTATCGCGTCGCATCGGAGAAATGGCGCAGTCGAAGAATCCGCTACTGTGCTCCTTGCGTAACCTGGCATTACGAGCGACGCCGAAATCGCTTGCGGCCCGCCACATGACCTCGTCGATTGAATACGAAGGGCTCACCGAAACGGAACGCGGCCTTTTGGAAGGGTGATTTGATTATGCAAACCACGGCGACTGACATTGACGTCTTGATCGCAGGCCGGGGGTGCGGTAATTTTCTGGCGAACGAATGTGAGCGCTGTGTGAAGCGCATCTTGTTTGGGGAAGTGTTCGGCCGCACACTGCTGGTATGGGACAGCAGAAGCAGGAAGAGTGGGCACGCTGGCGAGGCTTAATCACCGAACAAAAGGGAAGCGGTCAAAGTATAGGTGTGTTCTGCCGGGAGCACGGATTGCGCGAATGGCAGTTTTATGAATGGAAGAAGCGCTTGCGCCCGGCGAAGGCAGAGCCGTTTGTCGCCGTCGAGGTGGTCGCCTGTGCAACATCGCCCGTTCCGGTGCCGAGGTCTCCGCTGGAGATCCGGCTCAGCCGGGGTAGAAGCCTGCTGGTAGGGCCTGACTTCAAGGCCGGTCACTTGCAACGGCTGTTGCGTGTTCTGGAGCAGGAGGGATGATCGGCCTGCCGAGTCTACAGACCCTGGATGGCGCGGCCGGACCGCGGATCTGGTTGGCAGCGGAGGCCACCGATATGCGTTGTGGCTTCGACCGGCTCGCCGAGCGCGTGCAATCGGTCACGGGCGAGAACCCGCTCAGTGGTCATGACCCATAGGGCTCCTCGGAGAGGCATCACTCCATGGGCCGTATCGGTCATCTGTTCGTATTCCGTTCCCGGTGCGGCAGCCGTTTGAAGATTTTAGTGTGGGATCGCGATGGCTACGTTCTGTGGTACAAGCGCTTGGAAACCGGGGTGTTTAAACTGCCCCGCTTGATGCCCGGCACCCGTTCGGTCGAGCTACGGGCCCGTGAGTTGGCGATGCTGTTGGATGGCATCGATCTATGAAAGCTGAAGCGCACGCCGCGTTACCAACACCACAGCGGAGCAGCATGACGAATCGAAAGGAAGGGGATCAACGGGAAGTAACGTCTCCCCTTAACCGGCATCCATTCCCTTGAGTGGCGGAGTTCGATTCTCAGTTTCCGCATCTTCCGGAGGACAGCGAAGCGTTACGCGTGCTCGTGCAAGGGTTGCTGCAGGAGCGCAATCAGCATAAGCAACAAGCCGAAGCCCAGCAACGCCGCGCTGAAGAACAGAGTCGGCGGACCGTACAACTCGAAGCCGAACTGCTGCGTTTGCAGTTAGAGTTGGAGCGCTATAAGAGGTGGTATTACGGCCCTCGTGCGGATCGATTGCGCACGGTGGGCGAACTGGCGCAACTGCTGCTGCAGTTTTCCGAAGAGCTGGACCAGAAGCCCGTGGCGGCCGATGATCGGGGGACGCAGGCTGAACCAGAAGAAGAACGCCGGCGTGTCCAGCGGCGCAAGGGCCGTCGCGATCTGGCCCGCTTCGAAAATCTGCCCGTCACGACGCATGTCTATGAGTTGAGCGCAGCCGAACGGGCTTGCCCCGGCTGCGGCCGGGAGCGGAATGAGATCGGTGCAGAAGAAAGCTGGCAAGTGGAGTATGTGCCCGGCCGCTTCGAGCGAATCCAGCATGTGCGCAATAAGTATGCCTGCACGAGCTGTGACGTTCAGGGCGATTCGCCGCAAATAGCAGCCGCGAAGAAAGCGGAGGCAGTGATCGATAAGGGCCTGGCCAGCCCAGGCTTGCTGGCCTACATCGTCACCAGCAAATATGCCGAGTATTTGCCGCTATACCGGCTGGAAGAGGTCTTCGCGCGGCAAGGCTTCGAGATCTCACGAGCCACACAGTCCATCTGGTGCGGCGATGTGGCCGACCGGGTCGAGCCCTTGTATGAGCTGATGGCCGAACGGGTGCGCGCCTCGCATGTGGTCGCCACCGACGATACGATCCGGCCCATGCTGCAGAAAGGCAAGACCGCGAATGCTCGCATGTGGGTGTATGTCGGCGATTCCTCGCAGCCCTACAACATCTTTGACTTCACGCTCGATCGCGGTCGCGATGGCCCGCTGCAATTTTTGAAAGAGTATGATCAGGTGCTCGTGGCCGACGCCTCTGGCGGCTACAACGGCGTGGTGGCCGGTAACCGGATCACCCGCGCCGGCTGCTGGGCGCATCTGAGACGAAAGTTTATCGATGCCGAAAAGGCCGCCCCGGCGATCGCACGCGAGGCGGTCGAACACGTGCGTGCCCTCTACACCATCGAGCGCCAGGCACAAAACATGATGGTGGAACAACGCCTCCCACTGCGCCAGGAGAAATCGGCGTCGCTGCTGGCTGAACTCCACTCACGCCTGCTGGTGTGGAAGGAGCAACTATTGCCGCAGCATCCCATGGCCGAAGCCATCCAGTATGCGCTGAGTCAGTGGAACGAGCTGAACGTGTTCTCTACTGATGGCGCAGTGCCCATCGACAACAACATTTCCGAGCGCGAGATGAAACGCATTGTTCTGAACCGCAAGAACTCGTTGTTCGTCGGCAATCCACGCGGCGGAAGAACTGCGGCGATTCTGGCCAGCATCACCAGCACGTGCCGCCGCCACGACATCGATCCGCAACGGTATCTCACCCAACTGCTCGTGAACCTGCCCGGTCTCCCCAGCAGCCAACTGGTCCATTGGCTTCCCGATCAGTGGAAACAACGCCAAAGCGCACCTTTCCCTATCGTTGACAACCTGCGGTTCACATAGCGCTCACGAACGAATGCACGCGACGGCCGAAGCGACGCAGGCGGGATTTGGAGACCACGAAGGCATGCGTTTAACTGGTTATTAGTGAGATGAGGATTTGATATCAGGCGCCGGCATCGCTGGACCGACTCTTGCGTATTGGCTGGCCTGTTACGGGTTCAAACCGATTATCATTGAAGCAGTCCCTCATTTGCGAACCGGCGACTCCTTGTCGACTTCTGGGGAGCGGGATTTCATATCGCCGACCGCATGGGCCTTCTGCCGCAAATTCGCAGGAACGGCTACGTGCTTCGGGAGGTCAGGGTCGTGAACCGCAGCGGGGATCGAGTGGCCGGGTTCCCCGTCGACGCGTTTTTCGTATGGCGCAGGGACGCTACGTGAGTCTTCCTCGCAGCGAACTCTCCGCGTCTATTTTCGGCAAGCTCGAAGGCAATGTCGAAACGATATTTGGCGACAGTGTGGATCACATTGAGCAGACCGATCGAGACGTCCGGGTAACCCTCAAGTGCGGAAGCGTGAGGAATTTCGACCTCGTCGTCGGAGCGGATGGGCTTCATTCGCGGGTCCGCGAACTTGCCTTTGGCGCCGAAAGCAAATTCGAAAAATATCTCGGCTTCAAAGTCGCGGCTCTCGAGATTGAAGTTTATCATCCAAGGGCTGGACCGGCCTACGTCATGTATACGGAGGTGGGCCAGCAAGTAGGACGATTCTCCTTGCGCAATAACCGCACCATGTTCCATTTCACTTTTGCCGATGACGATATCATTTACCCCGACAATCTGCAGGATCAAAAGGCCCTACTGCGGCAGGGTTTTGGAAACAGCGGATGGGAATGTCCACAGATTCTCGACGCACTTGATTCACCGATCGACCTTTATTTCGACCGCGTGAGCCAGATACGTATGGTCGGGCGGCAAGCATCATGGAGTCGAGGGCGAATAACGCTCGTCGGCGAACGGCACCGCTGGGAAGCCAATTATGCCGAAGCATTCCGCCGATACCAGAATCTTTTCGGCCCCTTTGTTCGTAAGGAGCAAAAAGCTACCCTGCGCTTCGCAGGTTCATTTGCGCCAAAGTCGAAGTTTGCACTTTTCCTCCGCAATCAGATATTCAACCGCCTGGCGATCCGTTGGTTTGCGGCTCTTACGGTCGGCAGTGGCCTAGCCGACCAGTTCGAAATACCGGATTACTAGCCCCAAGCTTGATACGCACAAGCAAGAAAATCCCGCAAGAGGCGACTACTTCCGAGCGGTCGGCGATCCGGATAGAACAGAGACCGAGGAAGCAGATTAGTCCTGATATGTCGGCCTCGATCCCCTAATGTCTGGATTGCCCGCCATACGGCCGCATGGATAAGCTAGCGCCGAGTTAACCTGAGCGTCAGGACCTCGCTATGGCCGAACGACCAACATCCTTGCTCAGCAAGAGATCCTCGCGCCGTTGAAGCTGACGAAAGAAGAGCTTGTCTATGTCGCGAAAAGAGATTTCTAGCGGTGTCGTCCACGAAGTGCCCACAGACTAAAGAAGCACTTACATCCGACCCGCAAGCGTTGACCGCATGGGAGGATATTGCACGGCTTGCACGCAACGAGTGGATATGTTGGATTGCGTCAGCCAAAAACGCAGAAACTAGTACTACTTCGTTAAGTGTTCAGGGGCTGTGGGCAACAGCCATATCGATCTTGCACCCGCAACAGGCACACACGCCGGTCCAGAGGCCGAGCAAGCGTTGCAGTTCACGCCGCGCTTGAGGCAGTGTCCAAGGAGCTTTTGTTCCGCCTCCGGCGTTGTTCGAAGCGCAGAAAGGCATG
>DATIMM010000227.1:0-13068 GCA_035475295.1 Bryobacteraceae bacterium | reverse complement strand
CAGTCGAGCAATCTCTGCATCCTTCTCGGCTAGTAGGATACGATCGCCTCGTTTGCCCGCCGTTTCAATCGTGAAGCTGGGCGCCACACTATAGATCGGGTGTGCCTCAGGTTGGGCGCTATAGCCGCCATCTGCTCCAAGGGAAGAATTCGGACGGGGTCTCGCGGTCCGTACCGCCGCATCCGCCATCGCGATTTGAGTTCGGGAGACGTCCAGGTCCGGGCTGTAATAGGCTGCGATGAGGGCCGAGGCATTTAGATCTAAGATCGCAGGCGGCCATTGCCTCCATCCAGCTGTCCGAGCAAACTTTTGGAAGGCGTCACCATCGATGCTACGGGCACGATACTGGCCCTCGATAACCGGCGCGTTCAACGGGCGTGCTTTATACCTGATACATCCAGTCAAAAGCAGTCCCGTGGCGAACGAAAGGATCAGTACCTGAATTGCCGGAAACCGCTTCACCTCGGGTACTATGCAGGCCACTTTCCGACGCCAACGTGACGCGACGATAAGAATTTGCTCATGTTGGTCCTGAAGAACGAAATTCACTAAATCGTACGGCTGTGCTCGTAGAAAATTGATCGTAGCAGAGGTGCTTTCGCCGAGGGTGCGGCGCAACCTCCTTTGTACGGGCAGGAACTCCGCCGAATGGTGTTCGAGATTAATGGCGTGGCTTTTGGCCACAGACACTAGCTGCTCGTCGGAGCAGCCAGTGTCTGTTCGGGGAGAATCACACCGAGCAGATCTCGAATGCCTGCTGAAGGCTCTGAATAGGAGGGGTTTTCACAGGTACAAATTCATGGGAAAGAAAGCCTTGATAGCCAGTATCCGCAATCGCTTTGGCAACGGCGCGCCAGTTTACTTCCTGAGTACCATCAAGCTCGTGCCGCCCGGGATTGCCACCTGTATGGAAATGACCAATAAACTCGATATTCTCCCGGATAGTACGAATCAAGTCGCCCTCCATGATCTGCATATGATAGATGTCATATAGCAACTTCACCTTCGGCGAATTCACGCGCTTTATGAGTTCGACGCCCCACGCGGTGTGATCGGCCATATAATCCTTGTGGTTCACCTTGCTGTTCAACAGTTCGAGGTTGATCGTTACGCCTTTCTCCTCCGCGTAGCTCTTGATTTTATTCAATCCGATCGCACAGTTCTGAAGTCCCTCGGCGTCCGGCATTCCCCCACGATTGCCAGAAAACGTGATCACGTTGGGGACCTTTGCTGCTGCCGCAAGCTTGATGTCGTTTTTTAAGCTGTCCAGGACGCGGTCATGATTTTCGACACGATTCAGTCCAATTGGAATCGTATTCGGCGCCTTTCCTGAAGTCATGGACGGCACCAATCCATATTTCTGAACCGTGGCGTACTGGTCGGGCGTGACCAGGTCGATGCCTTTCAGTCCGATCCTTACGGCCTCTTTGCAAAGTTCCTCAAGCGTGAACCACTTCTGGTAAGTCCAGTAGGAAACCCCCTGTTTCAGCCCGCTTCCGTTTGCTTCAGCGAGCGAGTCTTTAGGAGAGGCAAGTGTCAGGGCGCCACTCCAGGCCATTAATGAAATCGCTTCTCTCCGGTTCATGTGAAAGCATCGTATCAGACACGATATCTCCGGAATGTAGAATTGATACACGCCTTAGTAATGGCATGTTTATTTGAGAATGATCAGAAGTCTTCGAACTACGTGTGTTCGATTCGCGGCTGCGAGCCTTGCAACCGTATTCAGCATCGCGGCACAGTCACCGCAGCTACCGAACGCTGCGGGCAGAGATACCGTCCAACGAATTTGCGGAGCTTGTCACACTCCCAATATTGTTCTGGGACGCGGCATGACCCGCGAAGCCTGGGGCGAAGTTGTTTCATCCATGATTGGTCGAGGGGCCAAGGGCACACCGGCGGAATTCGCACAGATTGTGGATTACCTCGCAACGAATCTGCCGCCGGAACAACCTGTTGGCAATGCCACGCCGCCCCGCGGTGGCGGCAGGGGCGGCTCTTCCACGCCCGCGAATAATAGGCAGGTGGTCGACCCAGCGGCTGCGGGTAGAGGCAAAGTGCTGTACTTGAAAGAATGCGCCACTTGTCACGGGCCGCTGGCCAGAGGAGGCGAGGCAGGCCCTGACCTTGTACGGTCTGTCACTCTGCTGCACGACCGGTACGGCAACACTCTGGGCCCATTCCTTCGAGAAAAACACGAAGTGTCAGGTGGGCAGCCTTTTTCAGGCCTGAGTGAAGCGCAGATCACTGATCTTTCACACTTCCTTCATCAGCAAGTGAATAACACTCTTCGAAGCGGTCCTTACACGAAAGTATTGAACGTCCTTACAGGTGACCCGCAGGCTGGCGCTGCTTACTTCAACACTTCTGGAAAGTGCGTTCAATGCCACTCCTCAACAGGCGATCTGGCTGGCATTGCGTCTCGATATGATCCGCCTACTTTGCAACAGCGCTTCTTGTTTCCACGTGCCCTCGGCTTCGGCCGCAGCGGCATTACTCCGGTGAAGCCCGTCACTGTAACCGTAACCACTCCGGACGGCCATTCCGTATCGGGCACCCTGGTGCACATGGACGATTTCACTGTCTCGTTACGAGATGCCGCCGGTGATTATCACTCTTGGAAGCGGACTGGCCAACTCCGTGTCGAGAAGCACGATCCCTATGCAGCGCACGACGGGTTGCTTGAGCACTATACCGACAGGGACATCCACAACGTCGTTGCATATTTGGAGACCTTGAAATGATATTGCGATATTTGGGCTGCCTCGCTATTGCAGTCTTCATGTTGAACGCCCAGGGCCTGAGCCCCAAAAAACTGACCGAACCTCCGGTGGACACCTGGCCTACCTATAACGGCGATTATTCGGGGCGTCGGTTCAGTACGCTTTCGGACATCAACACGGGTAATATTCACGCGCTGAGTTTGGCTTGGATGTATCGCATTAGAACTGGCTCCGGGAATGGTGGCGGTCCTATAAAGTCGACTCCACTCCTGGTCAATGGTGTCCTGTACTTCACACTTCCCGATCGTGTATTTGCAGTCGATGCGCGCAGCGGTCAAGAAATCTGGCAATACAAATGGACCTCGAAAGGCGGATGGCATAACAATCGCGGCGTAGGAATTTACGGCAATTGGCTCTATTTTGAAACACCCGATTGCAATCTGGTCTCTCTCAATATCAAAAACGGAACTGAGCGGTGGCACAAGCAGTTTTGTGATCTCGACCGCTTCTACACGGCGACTGTGGCGCCCGTTGTAATCAAGAATCACATCATCGTGGGCGTAAGCGGCGATGATCTCGATATCCCTGGCTATCTTGAATCGCGCGATCCCGAAACCGGCGAACTCCAGTGGCACTGGTCTTCGGTGCCTAAGCCTGGCGAGCCCGGCTCCGAGACCTGGCCCAATGCCGAAGCCATGGCTCACGGCGGCGGTATGACCTGGGTTCCGAGCACGTACGACCCGCAACTGAATCTTTTATATCTCGGAACTGGCAATCCACAACCGGTCATCGTCGGCAAAGGCCGTCAAGGCGATAACCTCTATACCGAATCCATAGTCGCCTTGAACTTGGATACTGGCAAACTGGTGTGGCACTTCCAGCCTTCCCCGCACGATACGCACGACTGGGATGCCGTTCAAACACCTGTGCTCTTCGACGGTGAGGTGAATGGACATCCTCGTAAGCTGGTCGCGCAAGCTAGCCGTAACGGGTACTTCTTCGTTCTGGATCGAACCAATGGTAAGAACCTCGTCACTTCCGAATTCGTCAAGACGAATTGGGCAAAGGGCGTGGACTCCAAGGGGCAGCCCATACCTAATCCGGCAAAAGAGCCGCAGATTGATGGAGCGCTCGTGTCGCCAAATCAGGGAGGGGCAGCCAACTGGCCACCGCCAAGCTATAGCCCTGCGACTGGTCTCTTTTATGTCAATGCGACGCAGGCTTTTAGTGAATACTACATTTTCGACGACACAGAAAAGCCAGAGGGCTGGGCTGGCAACGATCGCGGTGGCTCAAGCAGGTCAATGCTCCAGGCTATCGACTACAAGACAGGGAAGATCACGTGGAGTCACAAATGGGAAGGCGCCACCGTGCGATCGGGCGTACTAAGCACGGCCGGCAATCTTGTCATCACGGGAGATCCCTCGAACAACCTTGTAGCTCTGAATGCCCAGACTGGTGAACCACTCTGGCATGCCAATCTTGCTGCCGGGGTCAGCAACGGCCCCATTACTTACAAGCTTGACGGCACTCAGTATCTGGTTGTTGCGGCCGGCGACACGTTGTTTGCCTTTGCGATGCTCTCGCCGAACTAGTGGAAGCTAATGCGTAGGCCGACGGCACCTCCTACCGCCTCGGGTACATTAGCTGAGTCGATATCATCAACTCTAGACAGGAGTCGAATCGTTGCATCCAGCCCGTCTCGCCGTTGTGTTCCTACTTTCATTCCTCTACGGCATCGGTTCTGCACAGTCCGTATATACATCGCGGCCCGAAGATCCGCATGGGGTGTACTTAACTTCTCAAGGTTTTGGCGCGCATGCCGACGGAGTGGCGGACGACTCCGCAGCACTGCAACACGCGATCAATCGCGTTCAGGAGACAACCCATCAGGGCGTGGTCTTCATTCCCCAGGGGCGCTATCGCCTCAGCCGGACGGTATATGTCTGGTCAGGCATTCGACTCGTCGGTTTCGGCGCCAAGCGGCCTGTCTTCGTTCTCGGCCGAAGTACGCCTGGTTTTCAGGAAGGTGGCGACCGTTACCTCCTGTGGTTTGCTGACGAGCGAACGCCAGCGGGTCAACCAATCGCCGACGCCAGTGAATTTACTTTCTACAGCGCAGTTACTAACATTGACTTCGAGCTGAACGACGGTAATACGGCAGCTATCGCCGTGCGGTTCAACGTTGCGCAGCATGGCTTCATCTCGCACGCTAACTTTCATCTGGGCTCAGCCCGCGCGGCAATTGAAGCAGTAGGCAATCAGGCGAGCGACATACATGTTTTTGGGGGGCAGTTCGGCATCATCACGGGAAAGACGTCGCCAGCATGGCAGTTCCTCCTTATGGATTCGAGTTTCAGTGGCCAGCGGAATGCTTCCATTAGCACACACGAGGCAGGCTTTACACTCATCCGCGACCGTTTTGCCGATGTCCCGGTTGCAATCCAGATTCCGGCAGGCGAGGTCGAGCAACTCTATGGTCGTGATTTACAGATGCGCGACATCTCTCGAGCCGCGCTTCAACTTGGAGATGTACGGAACTTCCGTTCAGAGATTACGCTCGAGAATGTAGGCTGCGCACAGGTCACGCACTTTGTGGAAGGTGCGGAGATGCTCAACAACGGAAGCGCTGTGTGGGATTCATCGCCCGTCTACGTCGAGGACCACTTTGCCGTGGGGCTCGATATCGGACCGGACGGTCGCGAGAAAGGTATCGCATTACACCATCGGGAGCGCAGCCTCGAACAGGAAGCCGCCGCAATACCAAGTGATATTCCTTCTCTTCCTCCCATGAGCTCCTGGGTCAACGTACATACACTCGGAGTGATAGGAGATGGCGGGACGGACGACACAACCACTCTTCAGCGAGCGATCGATGCTCATCCCACGCTCTTCTTCCCGAGCGGAATATATCGCCTGACGGGATCACTGCATCTCCGCCCGGACAGCATACTGATTGGATTCAATCCCATCACGACGCAGTTCACGCTGGCTGACGCGGACCCGAATTTTCAGGGCAGTGGACCCGTCAAGCCACTGCTGATCGCCCCTCCCGGAGGGACCAGCATCGTAACAGGTTTCGGAATTTCCACCGGAAATACCAATCCGCGGGCCGCGGGTGTGGAATGGCGTGGAGGCAGCCGTTCAATGCTTGAGGACGTGAACTTCATCCGCGGTCATAGCGCCTACATTCGCCCGCTCGAGCCAGCCGTTCCAGCCCCGCCGCCCGCTTCAAAGCGCGCCACAATGCAACCGGACGCTCAGTATCCCAGTCTCTGGGTTCACGATGGCGGAGGCGGAATCTTCCGAGGAATTTGGTCACATGCCGGCACAGCGAAAGCCGGTCTCCTTGTTGAAAACACGAACACGCCTAGCGTCATTTATCAGTTCTCCTGTGAACATCACATGAGAACAGAGGTTCGCATGGACCATGCGGCCAAGTGGAAAGTATACGATTTACAAACCGAGGAGGAGAAACCGGAAGGCGCCGAAGCCGTTGCCCTAGAACTTGAATCTTCGCACGACCTGCTCTTCGCCAATACGTACATGTACCGTGTGTCCCGCAACGTAATGCCCAAGCCCTACGCAGTTGTCGCGCACGATACGGCCAACGTCACTTTCGACAACGTGAAGGCTTTTAGCCAGACCCGGCTCGCCTTCGATAACAGCATTTTCGACCAAGGCAGCGGGGTGTTCGTGCGAGCGCGCCATTTCACTCATCTTGTATTGACACGAGACATGAAGAGGGCCCCGTCGCCTCCGCTCCCGGCCGTGTTTGCCCCGCAGTCAGCCTTGACTCGCGTAGGAACCGGATTCAGTAACGCGTCAGGCCTGACTTCGGATCCGGCAGGCACGATCTATTTCACCGATGCCGCGATGCACGTGATCTACCGCTATTCCGAGGCGCACCACGCAGCAGAAGTACTTGCCCGAGTAGAGGAGTCTCCCATGGTGCTCGCCTTTGTGGCGCCTGCTACTCTGTTGGCCATAAACAACGAGAAGACGGTGACGCGGATACAGACGGACACCGGAGCGGTCTCGCCGGTCAGCGAGAGAGACTCCGCCCTTCCGGGCACGGTGCTTCTCCTGCCGGTCGGCCTTCACAACGAGCTTATTCAGTTGCGATGGATGCTTCAGCACCGAGGGTACGTGTATCGGGCCGGCAGCAACACAGCCCGGCGTAGCGAACTCTTACCCGAGCACCGCGGCTACTTCTACGCTCCCGGTAGCCGTACTGCCATCATGGCTGGCGGTACGTGGCGCCCTCTTTTGCAAAGCTCACAGCTGGCCGCGTTTGCGCCGGGAGACCGGCACTACATTACCAGTGAAGATGACGCTCGCACATATACTGGGGAACTGGATGCCGGCGAGAGGCTGAACACCCGCGTCTTCGCAGACCGTGGAGGAACGTCCGTTGTCTCCGACACAGCGGGAAACGTCTATATCGCGGATGGCCAGATCCATGTGTATAACCGGGAGGGTAGGCCGATTGGCACACTGGAGGCGCCCGAGAGACCTACAAGTCTCTGTTTCGGAAGTGGCGACCGCCGCACGCTATTCATCGGGGCGCGCGGCTCGCTCTATACCATCCGGGTAGCGGTTCCGGGCAAGTAAAACGATTTTCGGCTGTTGCATCCAAGCCTCAAGGGCATGTGGCCGAACGAAATCTGCGGATCCGGATAGAAGTGACCGCGCTTACATTAGTGCAGGCCAGTCCATTGGGCCTATGTGCACGTAAGAGAATATCGGCCGCCGGCCACCGGCCTGAGATCGGGCAGTCACGAAGGGCAAGCTTGGCTCATCCGCTATATCGATCTCAGATTTGCACTGCCGGCCTCAGGCGGTTAGACTGGGTGAAGAAACGGATACGGCAGGCTGCCGGCTTGCCGGGGTGGGGAGGGCGTCGCCATCACGTCTCCATGAGCTGGAGATTCCTCAACGAGTGCGGCGCCACTCCCCACCCAAATACTTCTCTCAGTCGGTAAGGTCACATGCGAGAACGAGAGATTCCCCGTTCGAGTGCCTTCGCCTCATTCTTCGTTTAAGTGTTCAGCTCCTTAAACGTTAGACTGAGTCGGTGAGGAACGTTAAACGTTAGACTGAGTCGGTGAGGAACGCCCTTGTTTCCGATTTTGATGGAACCATCACCCGACGTGACTTCTACCTCCTGATACGCGAGACGCACATGCCTGCGTCTGCGCCGGAGTACTTCGAGCGCTATCGGACCGGCCAGCTGACTCATTTCGAAGCAATGGCGTCCTATTTCTCTCATGCACCGGAAAATGAAGCCGCTCTTCAGGAACTGCTTGATAGGAGCGAGCCAGATCCCGGTTTTGTCGATGCAGCCTCGATTCTGAATGCCGCTTCGTGGGAGCTGATTATTGTCTCTGCTGGTTCCAGTTGGTACATCGAACGCATATTACGAAGGCTACGTGTGGAGGCCGTCGTACATTCGAATCGGGGCCAAATCAGGAAGGGACACGGACTTGTCATTGAGCGCCCGGCCGGAACTCCCTTCTTCTCGGCTGAAGTGGGTATCGACAAGTCTGCTGTAGTTAGGAACGCACTGGGACGTTATGACCAGGTGGCATTCGCGGGAGATGGGCCGCCCGACGTGGAGCCGTCTCTCCTCGTCCGGCCCTCTTTTCGATTCGCGCGTGGTTACCTCGCCGATGAACTGCGGCGAAGGCGAGAACCCTTCCGGGAGTTTAGCTGCTGGTCTGAGATCGTTCGCTCGCTTGTGCGACCGAAGAAACGCGGATAAACCGCCAAGTCTCGAACGTCCTCGTGCCTTCGCTGTTCGTCTTGATTCCATTCGGCGACCATTGATGATGCCAGGCACAACGATATATTGAACTGATGAATCGGCGCCGATTTGTATCTGGCCTAGTGGGAACCGGCCTCGCCGGGAGGAGTCTGGTGGGGGCACTGTCCAGTGCTGCCGAAGCGGAGACGGCAACTTCCGCTCGTGACGAAAGCGTTGAGCAGGTTTTGGTGATGTTCAAATGCCACTTCGATGCAGGCTTCATTGATACGCAAGCGGCAGTGATCCGGAGGTACTTTGCGGAGTTTTATCCCCGAGCAATCACAACTGCCCAAAACATGCGCGAGGCGAGTGCGGAGGACCGGGCGCAGTATATATGGACAACAGGTTCCTGGCTGTTGTACCGATATCTGGAACAAGCCAACACGCAAGATCGCAAGCGCATGGACAATGCTGTCGCACGAGGTGACATCGCGTGGCACGCGCTCCCCTTTACATGGCAAACCGAGTTGCTCGATCGTTCAGTCATTTCTGGCTGTCTGGGATTTTCAAGGGCGCTCGACCGCCGGTATGGGCGTATCACGACCGGTGCCAAGATGACGGATGTGCCCGGCCACTCACGGGGTTTGATTGCACCATTAGCCGACGGAGGAGTGCAATTCCTCGACATCGGTGTAAATGCGGCCAGCACGCCGCCTGAAGTACCGGCTGCTTTTCTGTGGAAAGATCCGAGCGGGGCATCGCTGATTGTGATGTATCATCTCTCGGATTATGGCGGGGTGGTCCGTATCCCTGGTTCCAAACTGGCGGTTGCCGTGGAAGTGCGGAATGACAACAGCGGTCCGCACACGCCCGAGGAGATCCACAGCATCTACGCCAAATTGCATAAACAATTTCCCAAGGCTGAAATCCGCGCGGCCAATCTCACAGAGATCGCAAACGCCGTGAAGCCTCATGAGAGTGCGCTGCCTGTTATTAAGGAGGAGATCGGCGACACCTGGATCTACGGTGTTCCAAGCGACCCATTGAAAGTTGCCCGTTTTCGGGAGTTGCTCCGGCTTCGTCGCGAGTGGATCGCCTCCGGTAAGTTTGCACCGGGCGATAAAACCGACCTCGCGTTGCTTGCAGACGCCGCGCTCGCCGCCGAGCACACCTGGGGCACCGATACCAAGACTTGGCTCGACTTCGACCATTACACTCCCGCAGCATTGCGTCAAGTGATTGACCAGCCGAACTACCGTACCGTAACAGGCAGTTGGGCAGAAAAACGTGCTGACATCGATGCGGGTGTGACAACTCTACCGGCTGAGCTGCGTTCGGAAGCCGAACAACGGTTTGCCCGATTGAGGCCCGTTCGCGTGAACACGACGGGTTTGTCTCCGCACGATCCGGGCGCAGTGCTTGAAGGAAATTATTTTACGATCGGGCTCGACCCGGAGACCGGGGCAATTGTGAAACTGCTGGAGAAGCGGACCAAGCGCGAATGGGCTTCCGCGCAAAATCCACTTGCACTTTTCACCTATCAGACGCTCTCCCAGCATGACTACGAGAAGTTCCTCGCAAGCTATATTACGGTCCAAACAGACTGGGCTCCCAAGGACTTTGGCAAGCCAAACATTCAGAGCTTCGGGGCTGAAAGCCGTAGCTGGGGAACCAAGATGCTCGCGTGTTTCCGTGCGGAGGACGACAAGGCGCAGCGGCTGATCGCGCGACTTCGGGTCCATGGACCCTCGGGTCAAGGGACGACGGCCTTTCCTCGCGAACTTTGGCTTACCGTTGAATTGCCCAAAACGGAGCACGCGATTCGGATTACGTTCGCCTGGTTCGGGAAGGATGCGAATCGTTTGCCAGAAGCGCTGTGGCTGAGCTTTCAGCCGACTGCTTCCGACGCAAATGGGTGGACCCTTACCAAGGTTGAGCAACCTGTGTCTCCGTATGATGTGGTTCGGGGAGGCAATCGCCACATGCACGCCGTTTCGCAGGATGTGAGCTATAAAGATGAAAAGGGCGGATTGACGATTGAGACGCTTGATGCGCCGGTTCTTGCCTTAGGCGAACGATCACCTATTTACTTCTCAAAGGAGCAGCCCGACTTGTCGCAAGGCCTACATTTCAGTCTGTTTAATAACGGCTGGGGGACGAATTACATTCAGTGGTTCGGAGAAGACATGCAGTTTCGGTTTGTTCTCCGAACCTAAATTGATGGAGCACCGATACCTATAACGTGCGCTACTCGTTACTGCGGGATCCGTTGACGGATGCCTTCGCCGATTGGCCCGGTGCGATCAAACCGGGCGTTGAGCCATCGGATCATCTCCCGTTCCCAATCCGGCACGTTTGGTAGGGCGTGCCAACTGCCTGTTCCATGCCGTCCAACTGGAATCCGAATCAGGTCGCAACGGATACGTACTCTCCTGATGGGTGTTTGCAGGTTGGTGTCCTCGGGAAGCGGTATGTACTCATGAGCTGCTTGGAACGTCGGTAACTCCGCCACTTGCCTCGCCGTTCGCAGTTCCCGAGATCGTCGGCGTGGAGGCTAGGCCAACTACTCGTAACAATAGCTGGGATTCGTGCTCTGAATTCGGCATCGCGACTGGTATGCGCTTGACCCGGCGAGCAACCCGAGGCTGCGCCTGTGGGCTCCTGACCTCAGGTGAGATAATCTTCTGGATGACGAGGCGTGAGCTTCTCTTGGGAGTAACTGCGGTAAGCGTCTGCTCGGCGGTTCCGCGGAGATCCTCGATGGCGGTGGAGGGGTACATTTTTCAGCAGTACGCCCAATCTTTGAAGCAGCCCCTTCAGGCTGTGGTGGGCAAGGTGCTGCCAATGGCCCGAGCGGCAGGTTTCAAGAACATCGAACTGAGTCCGCCATTCTTCGCCCCGGAGATGCGACAGAATGTTCTGTCTCTTCTTCGATCGCAGGGGCTCCGGATGCCTTCTTTATATGTGGGCGGAATCCTGCATGAAGAGGAGGGAGCGGATAAGACGATCGCTGCGGCTCTGGAGTTCGGTAACCTTTGCGTTCCATTCGGCTGCAAGGCCATCGTCACCAATCCGGATCCTAAGCGTGGCGGCGTCTCAAAGACCGAGACGGAATTGGGAGTGCAAGCTGATTCACTAAACCGCATGGGCCGCACTCTAGCCCAGCATGGGTTCGAGTTGCGTGTCCACCACCATACCCCGCAGTTGGCGGAAAATGCCCGTGAGTGGCGACACATCCTACGTCATACGGACCCGGAATATGTTCATATCTGCGTCGATGTCGATTGGGCGTATGAGGGCGGATTCGAGCCGATTTCATTTTTGCGAGAAGTGGGAACGCGGCTTCGGGAAATTCACGTGCGTAGTGCGCGGAACAAAATCTGGCTGGAAGATCTGGAAGACAGCGATATCGATTATCGCAAGGTCGCTGAGTACCTGAGCAAGGAGAAACTTGCTCCCCTGATTGTTGTCGAGTTAGCGTACCGCCCTAACACCATCATTACTCGACCCCTTGAAGAGGATCTGCGGCTGAGTCGCAAATATGCAGAGCGCATTTTCGGAGTTAATAATGATGCATAAGCCGCCATTCACAAGGCGGAGCTTCTTGGCAACTGCGGCTGGGTTTACCTGCGCCGGTCGCCTCGCTTTAGGACGGACGATCCCACTGCGTATCGGCGTGACGGATTGGAACCTGAACTTGGGCGCTAAGCCTGAATCTGTTCGCAAAGCGGCGGAGCTTGGATTTTCAGGAGTCCAGATTTCCTTCGGGCGAGACCTGGTGAATGGAAAGATGCCGGCCGATGACCCGGAAGTAATCAATCGGTACCTGAGTTTGTCGCAGCAGCGGGGCGTAGCCATTGATGGTACTTGCGTGGACCGGTTGCACGACAATGGCCTGAAGAGCGACCCGCTAGCGCTGAAGTGGGTATCCGATGGAATCCGGCTTACCCGCGACTTGAAGACCACCGTCCTTCTCTTGCCTTTCTTCGGACATTGGGCACTCAAGACCGGAGCCGAGATGGAACGCGTTGGCGATGCTTTGCGCGAGCTTGCCCCGGAAGCGGAACGGGCCAAGGTGATTTTAGGCCTGGAAGATACGATTTCCGCCGAGGACAATGTTCGCATTATGGAGAGATCGCGCTCGGCTAACGTTCTTGTCTTCTATGATGTTGGCAATTCGACCAAAGCGGGATTCGACGTTGTGAAAGAAATCCGCTGGCTGGGCAAGAGTCGAATTTGCCAGTTCCATTTCAAAGACAATCCACACCTATTAGGCGAAGGTGTCATCCGCTTTGCACCCGTCGTGCAGGTGATCCGAGATATCGGATACGCGGGCTGGGCGAATCTTGAAACGGATGCGCGACCAAATCGCCTGGATGCCGATATGCGCCGGAATCTCAGCTACATTCGGCGCGTCGTTAACCAGGCATATACTTGAGCCGCATCTGAATCGTCGAGCTTTCATCTCTCGGCTAGTGGGTAGAGGTGGGAGGCAGAGCGGGGCGAGTGGGGCGGGGAGGCGCGACGTAGTTGACCAGGGTATCAACTGGTTGTTTGCCGGCCCAGGCGATTCCGCGAAGCAAGGTGCGCTGCATCTGG
>DATIMM010000226.1:0-4930 GCA_035475295.1 Bryobacteraceae bacterium | reverse complement strand
GCAGCCGGCGTGCCTTATCTGACGTATGCTTCGCAGCTTGAACTTCGCCTACGCTTTCCGTACGTTGGCCAAGAGTCCCGGTTTTACTGCCGCCGTGGTCCTCTCCCTCGCGTTAGGAATCGGCGCCAATGCGGCCATCTTTAGTGTGGTGAATGGCCTTCTGTTCCATCCCGCTGGACTGGGCCATCCAGAGCAACTGGTCGCTCCGCGCGTCAGCTATCAAAAGCTCGGGCTCGATAAGATCTCGATGTCCGCCACGGACTTCGCTGATATTCGTGACCAGCGTCAGATTTTCTCGCAAGCAGCCCTGCAAACTCTCGACGGTTTTAACTATACGGGGGGCAGTTCGCCGGAACGGCTGCAGGGAGCGCTGGTGAGTTCGTCGTGGTTTGACGTGCTAGGCAGTAGGCCGATACTGGGCCGCGGATTTCTTCGCGAAGAGGATCAACCGGGCGCGAACCATGTGGTCGTGCTCTCGTACAAGCTGTGGCAACGATCCTTTGGCGGTGATCGCACTATTGTCGGACGATCCGTGGAACTCAATCAAACGCCGTACCGTGTGGTGGGCGTGATGCCCATGGATTTTCGCTGGCCGGCGGAAGCTGATCTCTGGGTTCCACTCGGCTTACTTCCGCAAGCCTATGCACAGGCGAACCGTTTCAACGAGAGCTACTTTGTGGTCGCGCGACTGGCCCCCGGAGTGAGCTATGCTCGCGCGGCCAGCGTTGTGCAAGGACTCTCTCAGCGCGTGCTGGAACAGGTGCCGTATGCCCGCGGCTCGCAATGGAGCATGGTTCTGCAACCGCTCACGGAGTACACGGCGGGAAACCTCAGAAGGCCCATGTTCCTCTTATTCGGTGCCGTCGCCTTGGTTTTATTGATTGCCTGCTCAAATGTGGCTGGTTTGATGCTCGTCCGTGCTACGGCGCGCTCTCGCGAATTGACCATTCGAACAGCCCTTGGAGCTAGCCGGGCAGATCTGATCGGCCAAGCGTTGCTTGAGACCGCTCTTTTGTCGCTGCTGGGAACCGCTCTCGGCTATGCCTCGGCTTTTAGCCTGCTGGACGCGCTGCTGGCGCTTACGCGCACACGCCTCTCCTCGCCTCTCTTTGTTCGGGTGGACAGCCATGTACTGTTGTTCACCGCGTGTGCGGGAGTCCTTTCTGCCCTCCTGTTTGGGCTCGTCCCCGCCTGGCACATTGCACGATCGCAGCAAAACCAAAGCCAGCTCAAAGACGGCGGCCGGTCGGACACTGAAGGCCGGCACCGGCAAAGGCTTCGCACGGCTCTAGTAGCCGGACAGATTGCGCTGGCTTCGATTCTGCTCATCGGAGCCGGGCTGCTGCTCAAAACTCTGGATCATTTACAACAGGTAAACACGGGCTTTCAGAGCCGTCAGGTTATGACCGCTTCGGTGGCACTGCCGAAGACGACCTATAGTAACGACGATAAACAGATTGCATTTTTTCGGACCGTGCTGAGCCACCTTTCCCAAACGCCCGGAATCACGGCTGCGGGCGCGGCGAACGTAGTGCCCTTCAGTGGAGGTGACCCGACGGCCTCCTTCAGCATCGAAGGGCGAATCGTGCCCCCAACTGATCCCGGGTTCCATGGCTCGTCGCGCGTGGTTACGCCGGAGTATTTCAAGGCCTTACAAATTCCTCTTCTTGCCGGCCGCTACTTCAACGACAGCGATGGACAGAACGGCCAACCGGTGGCCCTGATCGATGCCGAGCTGGCCCGCCGCTATTGGCCTCATGAAAATCCTCTCGGGCGCCGTTTACGGCGTGGTTCGCGTCAGTCCTGGGCCACGATTGTAGGAGTTGTGGGGCATGTGAAGCAATCCAGTCTGGCGGCCGAGACGGGCCGTGGCGTGTACTACTTTAGCCTGTACCAACAGCCCCAGCCGGAGGTGTTCCTGGTGGCTCGGGGCAACGTATCTTCCGCGCTACTCAGCAAAGCTATCCGCCGTGCGGTACAGGCGAGCGATCCGGCACAGGCCGTTTTTGATTTCAAAACAATGGAGGAACGAATCGCACTGGCGCTCGGGCCGCAACAATTCACGGCTCAGCTTCTTCTGGTATTCGCTACGGTGGCTCTCTTTTTAGCTGCCACCGGTTTGTATGGTGTGATCAGTTATAGCGTGACGCGCCGCACTCGAGAGATTGGGATTCGGACCGCTCTTGGAGCAGAACCCATCCGGGTCGTCGGCCTGGTGATCGGACAAGCGATGAAACTGGTGGTAATCGGCCTGCTCGCCGGACTCTTTGCGGCGACATTTTTGGGACGCTTGGCTTCCAGTCAGTTATTCCAGGTCAGCGCCTTTGATCCCTTCACATTCGCCATTGCTGCTTGCGTGCTGACCACGGCGGCTCTTCTGGCGACCGCTCTTCCCGCTTGGCGGGCCGCGCATATCGATCCGGTGACGGCGCTCCGCAACGAGTAGGTACCCCCCGGTGGCGCAAGTTCGTGTCTCCTCTCGTCGCTTCGGGAGTGTCCACAGTTGTGTCATCCTCAAACCCGGTCTGTAGCACTCAGAGGCCGCCCGATAATGGTTTGAAACATGATTGCGCATTTGCGGGGAACGGTTTTCGAGAAGCATCCCAATGAGGTGATTGTGGAAGCAGGCGGGGTCGGGTATGAGGTTCAGATTCCGATCTCTACGTATACGTCGCTTCCGGATGTGGGGGCGGCGGTTTCGCTGCGGATCTATACGCATGTCCGGGAGGATGCTTTCCTTCTGTTTGGATTTGCGACCACAGATGAGAAGTTTGTCTTTGAGCGGCTGATTTCGGTCAGCGGCATCGGGCCGAAGCTGGCGATCACGGTGCTGTCCGGGTTGGCCACTAAGGACTTGGTTGGGGCGATCCGCGGGGGGGACGTGCAGAAGCTGGTCCGGATTCCGGGAGTCGGGAAGAAGACGGCGGAACGGATGGTTCTGGAGTTGAAAGACAAGATGGCGGGCGTGGGTGCTGGAGATGGAACGGCGGGGCCGGTGGCCGGGGTCGGGCCGACGTTGACGCCTCTGGAGACGGACGTGCTTTCGGCGTTGTTGAACCTCGGAAGTTCGCGGGCCTCGGCGGAAGAAGCCGTGCGTAAAGCAAAGGAGCGGGGAGCGGAGGAGTCGTTTGAACCGCTGTTCCGGACGGCGATGGGATTGTTGCGATAACGTGGAATTAAATGCGCGCACAAGGTACCGTTTCGCCGACATTGCAGGAGGAAGAACGCCAATTCGAGGTGGCGCTTCGTCCCACGCGGCTCGAGGATTTTGCGGGCCAACCGCAGGTGCGAGAGCAGCTTTCGATCGCCATCGAGGCGGCAAAACGGCGTGGAGAGGCGATGGACCATGTGCTTCTCTGCGGTCCGCCCGGACTAGGGAAGACTACGCTGGCGGGAATCATCGCACATGAGCTGGGAGTCGCGATGGACCAGACGGCAGGTCCGGTTCTGCAGAAAAAGCTCGATTTGACAGGAATTTTGAGCAATGTGAAGGCGCAGCAGGTGTTTTTCGTCGATGAGATACACAGGCTGATGCCCGATATTGAGGAGATCCTGTACTCGGCGCTGGAGGACTTCCGGCTGGATATTTTGATCGGCACGGGGCCAGGGGCGCGGACACATTCGATTACGCTGCCGCCGTTTACGGCCGTGGGCGCGACGACGAGGCAGGGGCTGCTGAGTGCGCCGCTGCGAGGGCGATTCGGTATTGTGCTCCGGCTGGACCCGTACGACGAGGTGACGCTGGGTCATATTGTAGAGCGGTCGGCGGGATTGTTGGAAGTAGAGATTTCACCGGAGGCGGCCCAGGAGGTGGCGAGGCGAGGCCGGGGGACCCCGCGTATTGCGAACAGACTGCTGCGGCGGGTGAGGGATTATGCCCAAGTGCGAGCGGATGGGCGGATCGATATGGAGGTAGCTCGGAAGGCTCTGGACATGCTGAATGTGGATCGCTACGGGCTGGATGAGATCGACCAGAAGATCATGACGACGATTGCGGCGAAGTATGGCGGGGGGCCGGTGGGATTGAGCACGATCGCGGCATCGATTGACGAGCAGGCCGACACGATTGAAGAAGTCTATGAGCCGTATTTGATTCAGTTGGGGTTTCTGGACCGGACGCCACGAGGGCGCATTGCCACGGACCGGGCGTTCGAGTATTTCGAGATCCCGAGACGAATGAAAATGAGCGGGGCGCAGAATCCGCTGTTTTGAAGCGTGACCGGGAGTGCGCACCTAGAATGAAGGAGTGAGCACTGCTACGACGGCTGTTTCGGAGATTGGAGCGAAGGTCACTCGCGGCGAGCGGATTTCCACCGAGGAGGCGCGGGTCCTGTGGCTGCATGCCAGCGACGCGGAGATGCGCCAGATGGCCACCGAGGCACGGAGCCGGTTTCACAAAGCGCAGACCTGCACGTACATGGTGATGCGCATCATCAATTACACGAACGTTTGCGTCGCGCAGTGTGACTATTGCGCGTTTTACCGGCTACCGGGACATCGCGAAGGTTACGTGCTGAACCGGGAAGCGGTGTTCGCGAAACTGGATGAACTGCTGGAGTTGGGCGGCGACCTGGCGGCGTTCAACGGCGGTTTCAATCCGCATCTGCCGCTGAGCTATTACTGCGATCTGTTCGCGGCGATTCGGGAACGGTACGGCGATGCCCTTGAGTTTTATGCTTTGACAATCGCGGAATTCATGTACCTGGCGGATCATGCCAAGTTGAGCTACGCGGAGGCGGCGCAGCGTTTTCAAGAGGCGGGCGTCCGATGGATCACGGGCGGAGGGTCGGAGATTCTCACGGAGGATTTCCGGGCGCGGCATAGCAAATTCAAGTACACGGTGGCCGAATACTTTGAGGCACAGCGGGCGATTATCGATGCCGGATTGAAAACGACGGCAACCATGGTGATCGGATTCGATGAAAACCTG
>DATIMM010000225.1:0-2892 GCA_035475295.1 Bryobacteraceae bacterium | reverse complement strand
GGACGCGACTTTTTCCTCTGTTTTTCGCCGGAACGAGTCGATCCCGGCAACCCGAAGTTTCAGACTGCGAACATTCCCAAGGTTGTTGGAGGCATCACCCCGGAGTGCACGGAAACAGGTGCTTTGTTTTACAAGCAGGCTCTGGAGACCGTTGTGCCGGTCAGTTCCACGCGTGTCGCCGAGATGGTGAAGCTGCTGGAGAACACGTTCCGCATGATCAATATCGGTCTGGTAAACGAGCTTGCCCTCATGTGTAACCGCATGAATATCGATGTTTGGGAAGTGATCGATGCCGCGGCGACAAAGCCGTTCGGCTTCATGCCCTTTTATCCCGGACCGGGTCTCGGCGGCCATTGCATTCCCATCGACCCCTTCTATCTTTCATGGAAGAGCAAGGAAGCGGGCATCGAGGCGCGCTTTATCGAGCTTGCAGGCTACATTAACGGCCGCATGCCCGAGTACGTCATCGAGAAGGTACAGGACGCGCTGAACGATGCTGCAAAACCGGTTCGCGGGTCGCGCATTCACATTCTCGGCACGGCTTATAAGCGGGACATTGACGACGTTCGCGAATCGCCAGCGCTGGACATCATCATGCTGCTGCAGCGCCGTGGTGCCATCGTATCGTACTCTGATCCCTTCATCGAATCGATCAAGGTTGAGGGAGCCACCCTCAAATCCGAAGACATGATGACGGGCGTAGAGCGTGCTGATTGTGTTGTCATCGTTACCGATCACTCGCGTGTCGACTATGCTGCGGTAATCGAGCGTAGCAAGCTGATCGTCGATACACGAAATGCGTTGAAGCGGTTTAAATCCGACAAAATTGTACGGTTGTAATGTAAAAGCCGCTGCTTAGGCGAGTCATCGAAATTGTTGAACACTCGCCGTAGTTAACGCCTACTCAGCCTTGGCGAAATAGGTGCGGCGGGCGCGGACCTTGCAACTGCGGTGAGGCACCTGGACATTAATCGCGCGGAAAGATCCTTCGGCGCGTTTACTCGGCGTGTAACCCAGGAGATATTGGCCGCGCAGTTCTTTGCCAATATGGCTAAAGGCCGCACTGGTGCTGCGCGGGTCGCTCACCCGGCTCGTTCTTCCACCGGTCGCGGCGGAGAACTTCTTGAGCACGGAATCACCATGGAACCCCATATTCCGGTCCAGGTAAAATGCACGGTTGCTGATGTCCACAGAATAGACGATCACATCGGCTCTTTCGGCTGCGTCGAGAGCCATCGCCAGCTTCACCTCGCTGCCTAGATCTTCGCCGTCCGTCAGCAGGACCAGCACCCTTCTACCCACCTGGCCTTCCATCAACTTCGAAGCGAAGCAAACAGCATCGTAGAAATGGGTGCCTCCGGCGTTCGGCCCGGTCTGCGTCAAAGCCGTTGGCACGAGAAGGGGCGGTCGTTCATTAATCACAGTTCTATCAATCGCGCTCGCCACTAACTCCTGGTCGCCCGTAAGACCCTGAAGCAGGCCCACTCGCTGATCAAAATGGACAACGAAAGCCGAGTCCTGAGGCCGCAGAACCTCCCGGAGGAGCCTCTTGGCTTCTTGTTGCTCGACGGCCAGCACACTGCCCTGACTGGCGCTGGTGTCAATGACAATCCCGAGCGTTATGGCCCCATCCGTCTCGCGCGAGAAGTATTCGATCTGTTGACGGACGTTATCTTCGGTGACTACGAAATCCTCTTTGTTGAGATCCGAAATTAAGCGGCCCTTTCGATCCTCCACCACGGCATAGACATTGACCACTACTGCATGAACATTCATGACTTCCGTTGAAACTTCTATCGGGGGGCGCGCTGAGGCGGGAGACGGATTCGAAGCTTGCTCTGGACTCTGAGGCACGGCAATCAGAGAGAAACAAAAAACCAGGCAGACAAATAGACCCCGGTACGCGGGACGACTTCGTGCACTTACCAACCTGGCTACACGTGAGGCCGGCAAGGACCGGCCAATCAATGGGGAATATGTTGCCATAGATGTACCTCCTTCGGTGATTAAATCCATAGCTTCTGAATTGCAAGGACGCTTGAAACAACCTCCTGAGCTTCTCTGCTTACTGCGATGACTAGGCCGACAGGCTTTCGATTGTGAACAGCTTCCATTGATACTTTTGCACCCGAACGGAATCGCACACTCTAAGTGTGAGCGCGCAACGGTTAACGATTGGTTGAGCGCTCACGCTTGTTCCATCGCCTCTACGGTGCTTATTCATCTGAGAGTGAAAGCAACTGACGCAAGCTCCACGTTGTGGGGCCCCCTTATTGCTGCCATTTGATGTGCTACTGTGCGCTCGGCTTTTGATGGCACCAATTCAGTGCCGCTACGCAGGCCGTTGCCTGCCCATATCTGCGAAAGAAAGTAGGTGCTGCCATAGCGATGAAAGACCAGCTGGGTGTTCTGTGCTGAATTAGCTTGCACCGAACTTGTGAGACACATAACTGACTTTCCCTTTGGTTCCGAGTTCTGGATTTGAAGAGCCTTTGACCCGGAGCTTACTGGGCGAACGACGTATTCGCCCGCCGGGAGCACGGTATTGCCGATATGGAAGCTGAATGGAACGTTGCCCTGAATAGACTGGCTCGTTTGGCCGTGTGCAAGCGGCAGTAATAATAAGAAACCGAACAGAGTTGCGGCTGTAGAGACTTTGAACTTCATGTGAGACCTCCTTACGGTCTTGCGGTGAGGCGAGAAGGATGACGTTCTCCGATCATTCTCTTGCCCCACTACTGCCTCGACCCTAGCGCCTGAGTCTACACAGGTCTGTGCGTTGCCGCGCATAGGGGCAAAAAAAAATGAAACTATGTGAGAGGCCACATCAGGTTCTCGACCGGAACGGTTTGGAAGCGCAAGTATGTGAGTGCTTCCGGACTGTCAGGGCGG
>DATIMM010000224.1:0-13687 GCA_035475295.1 Bryobacteraceae bacterium | reverse complement strand
TCGAACAGCCAGCTTTCATCACTGTTAAGCAAACCCGCAATTTTGGCCTTAAGCTCAGGAGCCGGCTTGCGAAATCCATTTATGATGCGACTTAGTATTGTCTCGTCCAGATCCAGGATCCGGGCCAAACGATTCTGACGAATCCCGGAACGCCACATTTGCAGCTTAAGATTTGGATACATTGACTTGCTCTGACCTTTCTGGCATCCAATTAATGGCAATCTTTCTTTAATTCTTTCCTGTTGAAAATCTGGCCGATATTTAGGTAGTCCGCTCTGAAGGTTGGCTCCGATAATAGCCGTAGGCCGGTGTCTTCGAAAGCCACCAATCCTCGACACAGTTCAGGACTACACCGAGAAACTTCTGTTCAGGAACGCCTTTCAACGCCCGCATACAAGCAGCACGGTCGCTATGATCAGGTCGCGCCACGAAGATAACGCCATCGCAGCCAATTTGTAAGAGTTCGTAATCTGTGACCGTCGCCACCGGAGGTGCATCAAAAACTACGACAGCAAACTGGGCGCGCACCTTTACCAGGAATTCGTGCCACCTTGGCGAGTCCAGGAGCTCGGCAGCATCTCCGGCCGGAGTGCCGGCAGGCAGAATGAAAAGATTGGGAAATTGCTCAGCACGGACGATAGCCGCATCGAGTTCGACAGTTCCCGACAGGACGTCCGATAGACCGGGCGTTATCGGCAGGTCAAGTTCGTCAGCAATACGAGGATGACGCAAGTCGCCATCCACCAGGAGGACACGGAAGTCACTCTTGAGAGAAAGAGACCCGGCAATATTAATCGAAGTGGTAGTTTTTCCATCGCCGCTGGATGCACTTGAAACGACAACCAGCTTTGGCTTCTTAGGATGGTGCAAAAGCTTTGTCCGTATCATCCGGTATTGCTCAGCAGCAGGATGTCCGGCTTTATCAGACGGAAAAATCGGGGATAGGGCGGATGCCCGCAGCCGAGTCACACGAGTAGGCTGCGGGAATGCTGCGACGGGGCAAGCTGTGGGGACTGACTCTTCCGAGGTCTGCTCAAGCTCACTCTCGTTGTCGGCATCTACCGGACTTATCTCACCGAAGTCGACAACGCTGTGCTTTCGGACTGCATCGAAAATTTTGCTCATTTGGCTTCGTTACCCGTGATTCCAAACCAGTTCGTAATTTTCCAAATTTTGGGACTTTTCCGCTTGACCGGAATATAACGGTCAAGGGACGCTTGAGAAGCAGAGCGATCTACAATCTGAGCAGGAGGGTCAACCGTGGCCCGTGATAAGCCTGGGGCGGGTGCAGGCGACGGAGGCGATGGTTGATTACCAGCCCCCATACCGAAATCCTGCAGCACCTCTTCGATTTGTGTGACCCCGATCATCGCTGTACCGGTTCCGTACGCGTTTACGAGTGCGGCATCACAAACAACATTGATAATTCGAGGGATTCCTCCAGAAGAACGCGCAACTAGCTGAATGGCGCTCTCCGAAAATGGAAGCACTTGTTGCGAGCAGGCGCGAGCCCAGCGCGTCTGCAGGTATCGTTTTACATCAGATTCTGCGAGCGGGTCGATATGCACACGTATTGCGACGCGCTGTCTTACTTGCCGGAGAGATTCGAGGGCCAGGACCGCATCCAGTTCGTTTTGACCGGCAAGGATGATCTGTAGAAGCTTGTGCTCCGACGTTTCGAAATTCGAAAGCAGGCGAACCTCATCGATCAACTCTCCCGTAAGCAGATGCGCTTCGTCGATGACGAGCACTGACGTCTTCCCCTGTTCGTGCGCGCGCACAAGGAGCTTCTTGAAAAGCGAGAGCCGCACAGCCTTGCTGGCGGGAACGTCGGGCTCACCGAAGTCCATGAGCACAGACTCCAGCAGTTCGGAGCGTGTCAGGGCTGGATTTACGATAACGCTAAATTGGGCGCACGTCAGGGGAATGGACAGCAGGAGCTTCCTCACCAGGGTAGTCTTTCCTGTTCCCGCGTCCCCCGTCATCACCATAAACCCCTTGCGCTCCGTGACAGCAAAGAGTAGAGCGGCAAGAGCCTCCCGATGCTTGCTGGTCAGGAACAGAAATCGCGGATCGGGAGTTAACGAGAAGGGGGCTTTCTCAAGCCCGAAGTGCTGTAGGTACATGTCAGTCCTTCGTTAAACCAGCCGGAGCCGTCATCTCAATTCGCGGCACACGCCCCAAAACGACCGTACCTGGTGGAAGTTCCCATTCGCCCAGAAATGTTTGCTTGCGGAATTCCAGCGCGAACCCCACCAGGAGACTCACAACCAGACTCGCAATACAACCGATGGCACCCAGCAGCGGGCGCTTGGGCTTGATTGGCTTTTCCGGAACACGGGCGGGGTCACTAATCGTAAACCGTTGGGAGTTTTGCGAGCGCTCCATATCAGTGGCCATTCCGGCCGCCAGCTGCTTCTGGAGTAGAGAGTTGTAGTTGTTTGCAGATTCCTCATAGTTCCGTTTGAGGGATGCCATTTCCTGCTCTACGAGTGGAAGCTTGTTGATTCTGGCCTGGCAATCCGAGATTGCTGCCGTCGCCTGCTGCCGCTCCTTTTCGAGGGAATCTGCTTGATGATTGGTCACTTCGATCTGTGCTCGAAGCGTCGCAATCCGCTCGGTGATCTGCAAGAGCTCTGGCGAAACAGCCATAGAATGCTGTTTAGACGGCGGAGTACTCTTGAGATGATCGGCTGGATTGGACTGTCCAGCTTGTATACTGGCGCTCGCCTCCGTTTCTTCATTCTTGGCCTCGGCAATTTGCCTCTCAAGCGCCAGCACGTCTGGATACTCTGGTGAATATCTGGTCCGAAGCTGCCGAAGCTGCGCTTCCAAAATCTCGGATCTGGGCTTTAAAACGGCGCCGGTGTCTGTCCCTGACTGGCCCGACGCCTGAGCTTGACGAAGGCCAGCCCTCAACGTCACCTCCGATGACTCAGCCGCAGACAAGGCGGCCTGAAGCGACAGTTTGTTTTCCTGAACCCGCGCAATAGACGCCTGAATTCCTTCCAGTTGCATACTCAAGCTGTTAAGCATCCCTAACAACGAGCTTTGCTGTTCGGGGAGAGTGCCGTTGTGTTCTTGTTTAAACTGCGCAACTTTCCGTTCCTGACCGTCGAGGCTTCTCTTCGCCTCTTGTAACTGCCGCCGCAAAAAGGCCACCGTTCCTTGCGCCTGGGCTTCGCGGGTCCGAACGTTCTCCTCGACATACAGGCTCGCCAACCGGTTCGTAACAGCAGCAACGGTCCTGGCATTCCCGCCCTGGTATCCCAGTCGAAACGCCTGTGTTCGGTCGCTTGTGTCACTCTTGTCGTAACTGATCGAGATGTCATCGCGCATCTTGCGTAAGAGTTCTTCTTGCGTCAAGTGCGATCGCTCCTGTCGATACAAATCGAAACTATTGATGATCCCGAGCAGACGTGCGCTCGTCATAACGTTCTGCGTAATCAGAGCCAGACGATCCGCGATATCGCCCGTCACAGTGGAGCTCACGAAACTTTCTGGAATTTTCTGAGAGTCGACGAGTATGACAGCCTCCGCTTTATAGACAGCAGGAAGACTGTGGACAAGTGCGATGGAAAGACCGGCCGTCACACTCCAGACAGCGAAAACAAGCCACTTGCGCTTCCAGAGCATTCGCAAAATCGACAATATGGGAAACCGCTGCGGTTCCTCTGGGGAAAGCATCTGCGGTTCAGTTTCAATGTTAGTGACCATTCACATTACCGGACGTGAACAACATCTTGTTGACAACCGATTACAGAGCAAAATAGGGGCCAAATGTCCGATTGCCTATACTGACTGCCTTGGGGGACAACATCAACGGCCGCCTAGCTCCAGCGCCTGCGAATTCTTGAGGATCGGCAGAAGCTTACAGGGCGGGCTCCGGCTCGTTCGTGGCGTATCAATCGGTCGACTGGAGTATAGATGCCCTTACTTTCTCAGTAAGGATGTCGAAATCTGAGAGCACCCGGTAAGAAGTCAGCCGGCATCCCACACCGTAACTCGTGAGCACCGGCCCGAGAGTGACACGATCTATTTCCGCTTCGCCGTGAACGCACACGCCCGAAGTGGCATCGGCTCCGGTTCCGACCGGAGGTAAGAACAACATAAACTGCAGGTGATCGCCAACCGAGAAGAGATGCTCGGTATAGCACGAGAAACCGTCGATGCCAACGTCTTCTGTCTCCGCTCGGATCGGAAGCACCGAGCCTGTTGGAAGAATAAAGACAGGAACACGGAGGTTCGTGCGGGCATAAACTCGGTGTTCGGCAGCCATTGGCATCCCTCCGTACCGGGGTGGCTTCGATCCCCGATCTTCCGGCCACTTCTCTCCACTCTCGAAGAGCTTGCTGGCAAAGCAAGCACTTTCGGAGCCAATACCCTTGGCCGTTACAAATACCGTCATACAATGGGCGGCAGTATAGCGCAAGGGACACTGCGGTATGCTCCCAAACTTTGGGATCAAATACAAAGGCTCAGGAAACGTGTTCGCGAAGCAAAGCATGTCTCAGACCAGTCGCGACAGTCTCCTGCTCGCCTCGTTCCATCTGCGGATATAGCGGGAGGATAAGCCCCCTATCCTGGGCCTGCTCACTGCAGCGCAGTGTCTGTATCGATTTCCAAGCTTGGCTCTGGTACGCAGCCTCTCGATGCACACACATGATTCCCCGCCGTGTCGCGATGCCAGCGTCGAGAAGGACCTGCATGGTTTCTCTCTGATCGCAGTCCTCGGGCAGGCCGACACAGTAGCTTTGCCAGTTAGTGCGCGCCCAGTCCGGTTCAATGGGAAGCTTCAGACCCGAAATGTCTTGAAGCAAGGAGTGGTATGTTGCCGCGAGTTCCCGGCGTCGGACCACAACTTCGGGCAGTCGCCTGAGTTGTTCGCGACCAACGGCGGCCTGAATGTCCGTCATTCTGTAATTAAACCCGAACTCCGGATAGCGTTCAAAAATAACCCGGGCCGATGCGTGACGAACGGAGTCGGAAGCTGACATGCCATGCTGCCGCCAAAGCCGAAACTTATCATCCCAAGACTTATGCTTCGTCGTGATCATGCCCCCATCGCCAGTTGATACTATTTTCCTCGGGTGAAAGGAGAAGCAGGCGGCATCTCCGTGGGGCTTCCCGACTCTCTGCCATTCGCCTTGCCAAAACACCTCGCTCCCGATTGCACAGGCGGCGTCCTCGATGACGGGCAGTGAATGTTTATCGGCAATGGCGAGAAGCCGGGCGAGATCGCAGGGCATGCCCATCTGGTGCACGCAAAGGATCGCCCGAGTGGAGGCGTTAATCGCAGCTTCCACCTGGTCTACATTGATGTTGAACGTTTCCGGACAGATATCAACGAAGACCGGGACGGCACCACAATACCGGATACTGTTTGCGGTTGCAATGAACGAATGGCTAACCGTGATCACTTCATCGCCGGGTCCTACCCCGGCAGCCAGCAACGCCAAATGGAGCGCCGTCGTACAATTCGCGACGGCGCAGGCGTGTGGAGCTTTGACAGACTCGGCAAACTCGCGCTCAAAGGCAGCGACTTCGGGACCCTGCGTGATCCAGCCGGACAAGATGACCCGCCGGGCTGCTTCTGCTTCGCTCTCGCCGATCCAAGGTTTCGCAATGGGTATCATTGGGACGTCCATTCACGCGCACGTGGAGAGTTCGAGCATTCGCTCTGCTTCCCACCAACGCACCAGTCGCCCCAGACCCTCTTCGAGCGGGACCTCAGCGCGGAAACCAAGAAGGCGTTCCGCTTTTCGAGTATCTGCCAAACGCCGCGGAACCGGATTCACCTTACGTGCAGGGCCATAGGCCGGAGGCAGGCTTTTACCCATCACCCGGCCAAGCATAGCTGCCAGCTCGTTCAGACTGGTCTCAACTCCACTTGCGATATTAAAGACTTCGTCGGTTACGTCTGATCTCGCGGCTAGAATGTTTGCCCTCGCGGTATCTTCGATGAACAGGAAATCCATGGTTTGAGTTCCATCCCCAAGAATGGAGCAGGGCTTACCATCTGCTAACGATTCCATCCATCGAATCAGCACCTCCGTGTACGCACCACATCGGTCCATCCGCGGGCCAAAAACATTGAAGTAGCGAAGGGCCACGTAGTCCAATCCGTACATCTGGTGGAAGCTGCGCAGCAATCCCTCATTGAACAACTTCGCTGCGCCATAAAGTGTCCGGTTGTTATAGCCATGGTGCTTCTCCGGAGTCGGGAACTCCTCCGCAAGGCCGTAGACAGAGGCCGATGAAGCCGCGATCACCTTTTTGACCCCAGACTCAACGGCCGCTTCCAGCACGTTGAACGTGCCATCTGCCAAAACCTCCATTGCAAGCCTGGGCGTTTCCGCGCATTGTGTAATGCGTATTGCTGCCTGGTGAAAGACAACATCAATCCCCTGCATCAGCTCTCGGACGAGCGCCTTATCGCGAATGTCCCCATCGACCACTGTGACGTGGCCGCGAGCCGCCGCCCCAGCGATATTCTGATGCCGCCCGCGAGTAAAATTGTCCAGCACCACAATTTCGGACAACTTTTCGTCGACAAGCAGGTCGGCGATATGGGAACCGACTAGGCCGGCACCGCCTGTGATCAAGGCTCGTTGGTAATTCATTGGTTCTCCTGAGATAATTTAGACCGATCGCGCCAACGCACGAAGCGTGCAGGCACGCCAGCAACAATGGCAAAGGCAGGAACATCTCTGGTGACCACCGCCCCCGCACCTACGATGCTGCCTTTGCCTATCGTCACACCGGGCAATAAGATCGAACCTGTGCCGATGTCTGCGCCCTCACGCACACGCACGGGACGGATTTCGAGATCAGTACGTATGATCGGTACGTCAACCGGCAACGCTGTATGACTGGATCCAAGCACTTTCGCTCCGGGTCCCCATCCGACATAATCCTCGAGAATCAGATCTCGTGCATCGAAGTACGCTTGGGGTCCGATCCACACGTGATTGCCGATCTTTGTCGTTCCATCGAAGCGGCCCTGAATATAGCACTGCGCACCGACGTAGACTCCATCGCCGATTTCAAAAGTCTCCAGATGTTTAAATCCCACACCTGTTGCTATGTGAACACCATCTCCAAATTTACGCGCGACAGCCCTCCAGATGCCTCGGCGCATCACACCGTCCAAGTCACCCTCACCATTCGCAAACCGACCGTATTGTTCGATGAGTGCCGCTGGCGTGTAGCGTTCAGCCAGCATTTGAGACAGGCCCAGCTCAAATGCCGGATCAGGGTCTACTCGTTTACTTCCATGGACAGCGGCTACAACTCGATTGCCTGTATCAGTACTGATAGACATTCTGGAATTCCAAAACCGCCTCGCTGACTTCGTTGATCTGCGCCGGTGTCATTTCTGGAAACATCGGTAGCGAGACCTCTTGCGAGGCAATGCGTTCCGCCCGAGAAAAGTCACCTGGCTTGTAGTTCAGGTCTGAATAGGCGGGCAGCAGATGCACCGGAACCGGATAATGAATTCCAGTTTGCACGCCCCGCGCATCGAGAGCGTCTATGAGTTCTTTTCTCCTGGATGTCAGGACGGGATAAACGTGATAGACATGGCGACTATCTTCTGGCTCGGCCGGTAAACACAACCCCGACTCTGCTAGCGATTTGTTATAGGTCAGAGCATTTCGCCGTCGGGCTTCCGTCCATCCTTCCAAATAGCGCAGCTTGATCCGGAGAATTGCACCCTGAACCCCTTCCATTCGATAGTTGAAGCCTTTCAGTACGTGGTGGTATTTTTTTTCCGCTCCCCAGTCACGCAACATTCGAATGGCTCGGGCAAACTCGGAACTGTTTGTCGTCACGATACCGCCTTCCCCATAGGCGCCCAGGTTCTTTCCCGGATAGAAACTGAAGCACCCGAGGTCGCCGATGGAACCACAACGTCGGCCCTTATACTCTGCTCCATGAGCCTGTGCTGCATCTTCGACCACCAAAAGGTTATGGCGGCGCCCGATACTGCAGATGGCGTCCATATTAGCGGCACGTCCGTAGAGATGTACCGGCAGAATGGCTTTAGTTCGGGGCGTAATCGCCGCTTCGATCCGCGCAGGATCCATCGTGTATGTTGCGGGATCTACGTCGACGAAAACGGGCCGGGCACCGGTGTAGACAACAGCCGCCGTGGTGGCCACGAACGTAAGAGGGACTGTGATCACCTCGTCGCCTGGACCGACTCCACCGGCAAGCAAGGCGAGGTGCAGCGCACTCGTCCCGGAATTTACGGCAACGCCGTGACGAACACCGCAATACGCAGCAAACTCGTCCTCAAATGCGGCCACTTCTTTTCCCAGAACGAACTGCGTCGACTCAAAGACCCGGTCGACGGCGGAAAGAACTTCGTCTCTAATCCCGAGATATTGCTGCTTGAGATCTATGAAAGGAACGGGCATATCGATTCTAGGCTACGCACACAGGCCGGGGAACTGCATGGCTGTTCAAGAGTACCGACCGGCCCCGGTCCTTCATCGATTGCGTTGCCGCTTCGAGCACGCTGACGACGCGCAGTCCGGCAAATCCGTCCGTTACAGGCGTCTTGCCTTCTTCTATGCACTCGGCGAAATGTTCCGCTTCGACCCGGAGAGCTTCCGTCATCTCAATCTGTGGGCAATACATATCGCCCGATCGGTAGCTCACAAGTGACTTATACAAGGATTCCGGTCCGTTCTTGACCGTGATTCCCCGATCGTAGACTTTTACTTTCTCACTATTCACCGTGTCGTCGTACACGATCATTTGACGGCTACCACCGATCAGCGTCTTCCGAACCTTAACCGGAGAGAGCCAGTTTACGTTCAAGTGCGCAATCAAGGGGCTGTCATAGAATGCCGTTACGTAGGCAACGTTTTCCGCAATGCCCTTCACATGCCCCAATCCTGTAGCAGAAACGGCAACCGGGAATTCCGGCAGCACGAACTCCATAATCGAAAGATCATGGACAGCCAGATCCCAGATCACGTCAATATCATGCTGGAAGAGCCCGAGATTGACGCGAGTTGAGTCGTAATAATAGACTTCGCCTAACGTCCCACGTCCAATCAGATCGCGAATCTTCCGCACGGCGCCGGTATATACAAAAGTGTGGTCGACCATGAGAACCAGATTCCGGCGATCTGCTTCGTCAATAAGCCGAAGGGCCTGCTCGGAGGTGACCGTCATTGGCTTTTCCACCAGAACATGCTTTCCCGCGTGAAGCGCCTCGAGCGCCAGCTTAAAATGCGAGGCAACGGGTGTGGAAATTGCGACAGCATCGACATCCGGATTCCGAAGAAGATCGTTGTAGTCTTTCGTGATCTCGATTCCGGGATACCGGCAATTTACGAGGCTCAACCGGTCGTCGTTCAGGTCCGCAACGGCGACCACCTGTGTTGCAGGGCATTCGGAGAAGTTCCGGACCAGATTTGGCCCCCAATACCCATACCCAATCACTCCAAGTCGAATCATTTAGCACCCCAAGGCAGAAATAATGAATACGTCCTTATCACGAACTAGTTCAGTACGGTCAATCCAGGGCGACCACCCCATCACGTGCACCACCAGAGCCGGCCGGAGCTGAGCGGACATCTCCGATGATTCTTGCCGGCACCCCGGCCACGATGGCGTAATCTGGAACATCATGCGTCACAACCGCGCCGGCGCCTACTAAAGCACACTCCCCAACACATATTCCGCCCAGGATCGTGGCGTTGCTACCAATCGAGGAGTTCCGGCGTATTCTCGTTTTCAGGCAAACCCAATCGCTTTCATCCTGAAGGCCTCCGTCCTCGGCTACTGCACGGGGGTAAATATCGTTAGTAAACATGACTCCGTGCCCCACAAAGACTCCGTCCTCGATGTGTACTCCCGAGCAGAGAAACGAGTGACTTGAGATTTTGCAGTTCGCCCCAACTTCAACATTCTTCTGAATCTCAACGAAGGGCCCAATGCGCGTCCCACTCCCAATCCGGCAGCCATATAGATTTACAAGCTCAGGCAGATGGATAAGGACACCATCCCCTAGCCAGACGTTCGGGGCAATCATAGTCAGTTCAACGTCCTCAGCGGAAAGATAAAATCGATACCCAGATATTGCAGTTTGTGGGCCAAACGTGGGAAGCGTGTGACATGACGGCCTGGGGCGGATTTCCCAAAATGTAGGAATCGAGGCAAAAATTCGGACTTGTGAGGCGTCTCACGCCGAAAATTCGCGCAAAGTAAAAACTATCGGGCCTGCGGTTTGGGACGCATCCTTGGCTGAGAACCTGGTCCGACTCTGATCATCGAACTAGTCTGCACGTTAGATCTCGCGAATGGGCCCCACCTAGTTCGGTGGTGGCAAATGAGTTCTGCCGTAACAATTTCAGGCGGCATACTTGCCCGAGACGGGAGGCGAAACACAAATGCCAGGACAGAAGGCTCGCGTCGTCTGCGCCACCTAACCTGTTATAAGTTCGGATATAATCCCACAAATTCGAGAAACCGAGTTCCTGAACTTTGTGAACGAGAGTACTCGTAATTACACACAGTAAACGATTGCGAGGGCCGGTCTGGCGACCCAATTGCCCGGCAATTTCCCGAAGAGTGAGACACACGACACAAGACGACATAATCGAAGGCCCCACATTCCTGTGTCATGGATTACGAATTGGCTTTGAGTCCAATCACGAATCGATCTTTGAGAAGCTTAATGCCATTCTTCCGCCCGGCTGGCGGCGCATTGACGCAACGGATTTAGATTTTCGCTACTCGTTCATGCTCGGTGATAGGGGGCAGCTCTCAAAGGCATATCTCGGCCCGCAAGAGGTGATTCGCGCGCGCAGTATGGACAGAGTTCTATCCGTGACTGCCTCACACATCGAACACACTATCGCCGAACACTCGCGGGAGTCTACCTTTATCCATGCCGGAGTCATCGGATGGCGGGGACGAGCGGTCCTGTTTCCAGGCCGGAGTTGGGCGGGGAAATCGACATTGGTTCGCGCGCTTCTCCGTCAAGGCGCTGTGTACTTTTCTGATGAGTTTGCTGTCATTGACTCGAGAGGGCTTGTTCATCCATTTGCCCGGCCGCTGTCTCTGCGTTTAGCTTCCGGCAGAGCGGCCCTATACCCAGAGCAGATTGGTGCCAAGGTCGGTACACGCCCGCTTCCCGCAGGTGCCGTCATCGTAACCCGCTACGCTCCGAATGGAGTTTGGCGGCCGGTGCTGCTCTCGCGCGGCCGCGCGTTTCTGGAACTGCTACGCCATACGGTGGCGGTGCGTTCGAATCCTGTCCGCTCTATCGAGTGTGTGAAGCATTTGGTCTGCTCAGGCATTGCGATCCAGTCAACTCGCAGTGAAGCCGAAGCCACAGCTACTTTGATATTGAGAACCGTCGACGAATTTACCAAACGCAAAAAGAAGGAGATATCCAATGGTAAAATCCACGCGACCTTTTACCGGGCCGCTCGCTCGTGATACCAAACTGACCGTAGAGCAGCTTTCTTCGGAAACCGTCATCTATGATCATCGTCGGCATCGTGTTCATTGCCTGAACCATACGGTAGCTTTCATATTCGAGCAATGTGATGGGCACACGACCATACAGGAAATAGCGGATCGCTTGCCTGGCGCACTAAATCTGCCTTCGGATCCGGACATCGTTCTGGTCGCGCTTCGGAAGCTGAACAGGATTCACCTGCTTGGTGGCGAACTGTCCGGTCTTGATTCAACGGAACTGCCGTCGCGGCGAGAATTGGTCCAGAGGTTCGCCGCTTTGGGAGCGACAGCAACCGCTCTGCTTCCAGTGGTCACGTCCATCGTTGCCCCGACTCCTGCCATGGCTGCATCTGGCGACGGCCATACGCAACCCGGGAATGGGAATGGCAACGGCAACGGCCAGGGTAACGGAAACGGAAACGGCCAAGGTGAGCAGGGCGACAACGGCCACGGACATCAAAATTCCTGAAGGGAATGAACGTCTCTGGCAACACCTGATCGGCGACACGGAACCGATGCCCAAAGAGGCCGCGCTCGTTCTATATTGCCTGCGGATGAATGGTGACCCCGGCACTCAATACCAACTAGAACGGGCGATCTCGGCTGGTGTGAGTTGGCCGAGAGTGCTCGAGATAGTTCGCTGGCACGGCGTTCTTCCAAGCTTTCGGGAGAATATTCTTCGATACTGCCCTGGCAAAGTCCCTGGTTCGATCAGGGCCCAGCTTCAGCAAGAATTCCACCGCTGCGCAGCGGAAAGCCTGGGTTATGCACGGGAACTGAGTCGTGTATTCGCGTGTCTCCAGCAGCACGGAGTGCCTGCGCTGGCATTCAAAGGGCCAGCTCTAGCGCAACAGCTTCAGCAGAAATTGTCCCTCCGGCAGTGCCGCGACCTGGACATCTTCATTGGAAAGAGCCAGTTCAAAGAAGCTGTCGCTGCCCTCGAATCGGCCGGATACAGGGCCGTCTGGCCACAAGGCGAAAACAGCCCTGGCATCTTTCAGACTGACAAACATGTTCTGTTAGTCGCAGGAACAGGCGGATTCAAGGTGGAGATTCATTGGTCGCTGGCATTGCCTGGATCCCGTTTTCCTGTGCGCTTCAAAGACCTATGGAGCCGCCGGGAGCAGGTTTCCGTTCTTGGCCGTTCCATTCCAATCCCCACCAAAGAAGACATGCTTCTGGTCCTCTGCTATCACGCTGCCGAGCATTGTTGGGGAAGCTTGAAATGGATCTGCGATATAGCCGAATTTCTCAGGCTGTATCCCAATCTCAACTGGCAGCAGGTGTTGACACGTGCACGGCGATGGGGATGCTGCCGAATACTACTCACCGGAGCAGCACTGGCGAGAGATGCAATCGGAGTTCCCCTTCCCGAAGCACTTGAGCGCGAAGCGAGAGTTGACAGAACAATCGGGAGGATTAGACGAGACGTGCTTCGCCGCTTCTCTGCGGGAGCACTCCCGCCGCGTTGCGTTGAGAGATCTCTGGCTCACATCCGGAGCCGAGAGCGGCTCTGGGATAGACTGCAGCTGATTCTACAATTCATTCGATTGAGGCTGAAGCCCAACGCTCGGGACCGCGAATGGTTCCAACTCCCCGACGGCTTTGGGAGTCTGTACATCCTGGTCCGAATCGTTCGTGTGGCTTGCGTCCGATACAACGTGAGCGTCATACCCCTCTTGAAGACCCTAAGGTCTTCATAGTTGCTCGTCCGGGGATAAGCCTCGATGATGATGTCCGCTGCAATATAACTTGGTCGCTTTGTGCCGGACACCCGTACGCTCAATGAAATGCACGAAGCCGTTATGAAGCCGTCTATAGCACCTGCGCGTAAGGGCTAGCCGAGCCGGTGTACCGCAGAGTTGATTGGATCAGCAGGAACGTCGGCAACCCGAACCCGATCATTCGCCTCTAGCGCTGGAGCCACGATCGCCTAGCGGAGAATGAATCGGGAAGATAGATTTACGAGTCGGCTGTTTGCTTCCGGGACTGAAGCGAAATCAAACTACCCAGCTTGATTTTCCTCGCCTATCGCGCCGGTCCATTTTTCCCCGATCCCAAGTTTTTTCATCTTGTACAACAGCGCCTTGTAATCGATGTTCAATAGCGAGGCCGCTCGTTTCCGATTCCAAAGTGTGGCATTTAAGGCGGCAACGATCGCCTGGGTCTCGGCTTCCCGTCGTGCGCGATCTACTTTTGCTAACAC
>DATIMM010000223.1:0-9233 GCA_035475295.1 Bryobacteraceae bacterium | reverse complement strand
AACAGAAACTTCAGCGACACCTGCAACTGTCGCGACGAGCCCGCATCCCCCACCGGGAACCGCGTGCTCTGTATCTGTCCGAACGTGCTGCTGCCCACGGTTCGCACCGGCTGGCCGAAGTTCGGATGGTTGAACAAATTAAACGCATCGGCGCGGAACTGAATGTTATAGCGCTCCGTTATATGCGTCGTCTTCTGAAACGCAAGATCGATGTCCTCAAATCCAGGGCCGATCAGAACGTTGCGCCCCAGATTGCCGAATGTATTCACATTGGTGCCGCCCAGGAAAATACATCCGGGCCGGACCGTCGTGCAAGTAGCCTGGGGAAGGTATTGAATAAATCCATTTCCGACCGGTGTGTAGGAAGTCGGTATATCGCCCGTCAAAATGCTCGGGCGAATCGACTGGACACCGGTATAGGAATTGTTCGTCGTAATCAGATTGATGGGATTACCCGTTTGCAACTGCACGACCGCCGAAAACTCGTAACCGGAGACCCAGCGATTGGCTTTGAACGGTAATGCGTAAATGCCGCTCAAAGTAAACCGCTGCCGCGCATCGAAATCGGACAAACCGCGGTCGCCCCTGACGTTGTAACTGTTCTGCAGAACCACAACCTGCGAGTTCAGGGAGTTCGTGTCGATGGATTTCGACCATGTATAGGAGGCGTTAAACTGCAACCCGTTCGTCATGCTCTTGGTCGCCGTAACCCAGAGCGCGTCGTAATCGGAATTGCCAAAGCTATCGTACTCGGTGATGTTGCCCAAGCCCATTCCGGGGTCAATCGCGCTGCTGGCCGAAACGCTCGGGTACGGCCGTGTCGTCCCGTTTATACGCTGGTTGATGTTGCGCGACATTCGGAGGTGAGTTCCCTTATTCCCGAAGTAACCAATCATCAACCCGAGTGAGTGGCCAAGCTGCTGTTGAAGATTGAAGTTCCACTGCTGCACGTAAGCGTTGCGGAAGTTCGGGTTCACTGTTGTGGGTGACAGGCTTCCACCGCCCGTGTTCGCTTGCTGGAACGCATTCTCCAGCGTGACAAAGCTGCTGCCGATTCCGGTTCCCGAGAAGTTAATCGGATTGGTGAAAGGAGGATTCGACGCCAGCGGGGTCACCAGGTTTGCAATCGGTTGATCTGCCTGCAGCGCATACGCAGCCCGAAGTACGGTTTTACCCGACCCGAACGGATCGAATGCCAAGCCCACCCGTGGCTCAAAATTCTTGGCGTTCTGCCCGTAAGGCTGGTGGACACGGATCAGTTGCGAGGTCGCGGAGTCAAACTCCACAAAGCGGTCCCGCGCCTCCGTCGGCGTCCCGTTCCAGTCATAGCGCATGCCGAAATCCAGCGTGAGCCGCTGATTGACTTTAAAGTTGTCCTGAACGAAGAAGCCCAGCGCGTTGATAAAGATCCGGCTCGGCTGTGTCGATGGATTCACCGTGAAGGCGGAGGCGCGGTCGTTGATGAAGTCCGTAAACGAGTTAAAACTGAATGTGCCTGTATCGCCCGCGAAGCTGTTCACGTTCGAACGCCGGTACTCGCCGCCGAACTTGATGCTGTGGCGGCCTGCCGTATGGGTCAACGTGTTCGAAACCACCGCCGTATAATCCCCGCGGCCCTGCGGGAATAAAGTCGGTCCGCCAAAATTTAGGCCGGAGTCTTTCAACGTAATCTGCGGCAGGCCGATCGCCGTCGTTATGCCGTTGCCGATTCCAATCGATTGCGGATTAACCTGCAGGAAGGGGGAGAAATTGATGTAAATCCGGTTGTAACCCACTCGGAACTCGTTCACCGTGGTGGGGCTGAAGACATGCGAGTCCGTGAACGTGAAGATTTGCCGGTGCGACTGGCGGACGTCGCCGAAGCCCGGAATATTGTTGAGCTGCAACGTCGGCTCCTGCCGGAAGTCGTACTGCAGCGCGTAATAGACGTTAATCCGGTCGTTCTCTGAAAATTGATGGCTGATGTTGGCCGTGCCCTGGTCGATGTTCACCGGCGCGGTCGCGGACCCGACAAAACTTCCGCCCAGGTTGGGCAGCGGTACGTAGGACAGTAGCTTGTTCACCACGGGATTGCCTGCTGCCGCCGCCGCATTTCGTTGCGCTACTGTCGGAACGGGTTGATTGATCGTCAATCCCTGTCTCTGCCGCAGACCTTCATAGCTGAAGAAGAAGAATGTATGATTCTTCCAGAATGGTCCGCCGACCGCCCCGCCGAAGTTGCTCCGCTTGAAAGGCGATTGCTTAATCGGAGTCGGGTTAAAGTAATTGCGCGCATCCATCGCGTCGTTTCGCAAGTACTCAAAAGCTTCGCCATGGAAGTCATTCGTTCCGGCCCGCGTGGCAATGTTCACAATCGCCCCGGAGTTGCGCCCGTACTCCGCCGGATAGGTCGAGTTGTCCATCTTGAACTCGTCCACCGTATTGATCGAAGGCTGGAATGTGATCTGGTTCTGGATGATGTCGTTCAGGTTGATCCCATTGATCATGAAGTTCACGGTGTCTTCCCGGTTCCCGGCTGTGTTGATGGCAAAAGAGCCTTGCCCTCGCAAGGGAGCCGAAAGAAATCCGTTCGCTGGAGGCGTCACGGTTCCAGCTACCAGAAGGCCCAGGTCGGTAAAGTGCCGCCCGTTCAGAGGAATTTGTTGAACGGTTTGTTTATCGATCACTTGGCCCACCGAAGTCGACGCGGTGTTGATAACCGGGGCCGCGCTGGTCACCTCCAGCGTCTGGGTGGAAGAGGCTACCGAAAGCTTAAAATCTTGCCGAACCGTGCTGCTAACCGAAAGAACAAGATCCGGTGCGGCCGTTCTCTGAAATCCAGTTGCCTGCGCCTCCACGCGATAGGTGCCCGCGGGCAGGGAAGGCGCGGCATAAAGCCCGGCGTTGTCTGTCTTGACCGTCCGTGTCTCGTTCGTTCCCTGGTTCGTGATCGCGATGTTCACGTTAGGAATCGCCGCCCCCGTCGCGTCCGTGACCGTCCCCTGTATCGTTCCGGTAGACTGCGCCCAGATTCCGGTCACAAAGACCAGAAGAAATATCAGCCCCTGCCAACCGGCGGCAAATCGCCCGTGAAGCATAAAAAAGCCCTCCCTCGAGCTCCAATAGAACTCGTGTTATTGGCTGGATTGTAACAGTGATATTCCCATGGGGGCTAATAGAAATAACTTGTAAGCGCTATCGAAGGGCCGGTACGGTCCACCCGGATTGTCAGATCCACCATTTCCCTCACTACAATGGAGTAATGACGTATTTGCTCCGGCGCGCTTCGCGCAGTGTGGTTCTGATCGCCCTCGCCGCGTGTTTGGCAGGTGCTCAGGATTGGCAGACCGCCGCGTCGTTGCCGGGGATTGACCTCTCCGGCTTATCGGCAGCCCAGAAAGGTACCGTCCTCAAAATTCTCCGCGAGCAGGACTGCACCTGTAAGTGCGGCATGAAAATGGCCGAATGCCGGGTAAAGGACCCATCTTGTTCCTATAGCCACGGAATGGCAGCCGCGATTATCCAGGCGGTCAAGGAAGGGAAGAGTGAGGCCGATGCGCTAAAGGCCGCCTCTGCCTCCCGGTGGGCGCAGGTTCAACAGCCGAGCATCCTCGATGCTCCCGTCTCCATCCCCACCGCCGGCGCTCCAGTAACGGGTCCGCAGGATGCACCCATTACGCTTGTCGAATTCTCCGACTTCCAATGTCCTTACTGCGCGGCGGCGGTGCCTCAGATAGAATCTCTGTTGAAGGCCTATCCGAAACAGGTAAAGCTGATCTTCAAGCAGTATCCGCTCGAAACTCACCCCCAGGCTGCTCTTGCCGCCACCGCTGCCCTCGCCGCCCAAAAGCAGGGCAAGTTCTGGCAGATGCACGACACGATGTTCGCTCATCACGATAGTCTGTCCCGGGCGGCCATCCTCGGCTACGCTCAGCAGATCGGTCTCGACACCAAACGCTTTGAATCCGACATGGCATCCACGGAGGTTCGCGAAACCGTCATTCGCGACATGCAGGACGGCGATGCGGCCGGCGTCCAGGGAACTCCCACGTTGTTTATCAACGGCCAGCGCTACAACGGACCCATCGAGCTGAATACCTTGAAGCCGCTGCTCGATGCCCAGCTGAAAACCGGCGCTCCGCCAGCCCAGACCGCTTCGGCCACTCCCCGGTAAGCAGCAGAATCCATGCTGCACCGCCGGTTGTCTCTCCTGGCAGGCCTGCTGATTGGCTGCCTTGCGATGGGCGCGTACGTGTGCCCTCTCAGCCCACCCCTTGCCCGCGTTCTTCGCAACATCTCGGAGGACTCGCTTCGCGGCAACCTGTCTTTTCTCTCCTCGGACGTGCTTGAGGGCCGTTGGACGCCGTCGCCTGGCCTGGAGGTCGCAGCCGACTTCATCGCGTCGCGCCTTCGTGCCGCCAATATCAAACCCGGCAACGGAGAAAGCTATTTCCAGAATGCTACCTTGCGCACCAACCCGCCCGTTGCCGCGCGTAACGTAGTTGCGATCCTGCCTGGATCCGATCCCAAACTGCGCGACACCTACGTCATCGTCTCCGCGCACTACGATCACATCGGAACTCTCGCCACCGGCAAGCGCCTGACGAGAGATAAAACACCCATAAACGGCGATTCCATCTTCAACGGCGCAAACGACGATGGCAGCGGAACCGTTTCGGTCATCGAGATCGCGAGCGCGTTTAAAAAGGCTGGCTATCAACCGAGACGGACCGTCGTGTTCCTGCTTTTCTGTGGCGAGGAACTCGGCGAACTCGGCTCGGAATACTACACGAAACATCCCATTTATCCGCTCAGCCGAACGGTCGCCGACATCAATCTCGAACAACTCGGCCGCAGTGACTCGGATTTCGGCAAAGGGCACGCCTCTCTCACCGGCTATGGCTACACTACGCTAGCGCCGCTCTTCGAGGGTGAGGCCAAAAACTCGGGCTTTACGATGGTGAGGACAAAATCTAGCGACGCCTACTTCGAGGATAGTGATAACTACAGCTTTGCTCGTGCCGGAATCCCGGATCTCACCTTCGCTACTTCATTCAACTTTCCCGATTACCACGGCCTTAAGGATGAGTGGACGAAAATCGACTTTGCCGATCTGGTCCGTGCCGACCGTCTGGTGACCCGCGTCATTGCAAAGGTGGCCAACGACAGGAATTCACCGCGCTGGCACGCGGATAACCCTCAAACGGAGAAGTACCGGCAGGCTGAAGCTGCCAGAAAAGCTGCGGAGGGCACCGCGACCAGGTGATTACTGCTGCTCCAGTTGCTCGACAGTGGCGGTCATCACATCCCCGACCACTTGCAAACTGTGGGCGCTCAACTTATCCATCGTGTCCTGTGCCGTATGCCAGTACGAGTTGTTCGGCCCGTAATCAAGGTCGATAATGTCTACCGCGTTGACTCCGGAGTTTGCGAATGGCATATGATCGTCATCGACTCCGCTTTGGTCTTTCCGGAAGTATTGCGCGTCGCCCAGTTGTCCCGCGACCTTCCAGATGGTGTCCCGCAAGCTCTGCGATGAGTTCCCGTCATTCATGATGTCGAGCTGCTTATCGCCGATCATGTCGATGTTGATCAGGGCTTTGATCTTCGCCAGCGTACCATCTGCGCCCCACTTCGCGACGAGATGCCGGCTGCCGTACAGACTGTCCGTATCGCTCCATTGCACCATCGCTTCTTCGCCATCGAAGAAAACGATGTAGATGTCGTCGGTATGTTTCAGCTTCGAAACCACTCGCGCAAACTCGACGAGAAAACCCGTTGAGGACCCCGCGTCATTTGCTCCCACAAAATGCACCATGGGAAGGTGCGCCGTATCGTAGTGGCCGGTGATGACGACCGCCTTTCCCGACGTCCCTGGAAACTTCAGGATAATGTTTGTCATCGGCACCGGCCCGGTGGGCGTCGCGCCGGTAAACGAGTCAAGCGTCAGCTGACCACCGAGCGGCTTCAACTGCGAAACGATCCACGCGCGTAACTTTGTCAGCTCCTGCGACCCCGCTGGCCGCTCTCCGAACGACACTGCCTTGCTTGTGTCCCTGAGTGCCGCCGCGCCGCTGAAGGTATGTGTCTGGGCTGCCAACGCCGACCCTACAAACAAAAAAAATAAAAACTTGGAGAAGAGTTGCGAAGGCAAACGACTGTTGTATCATAGCGGTGATTTCGTTGGACATTCGAACACCGCTCTGGGAGATTTATGGAGTCAGTAGGAGAAATACTCCGCACCGAGCGTCTACGCCAAGGCCTCTCGCTGGATGCTCTTAGCGCCAAGACCCGCATTCCGCTGAAAAGCCTGGTAGCGATCGAGAAAGATGATCCCTCGCAGGTGAATTCGGCGTTCTTCTACAAAAGCTTTGTTCGCCAGTTCGCTGGCAAACTGGGGCTCAATTACAGCGACCTCGTGCCCGCTGTCGAAAACATCGTAGCCGATATAGCCGAGCCGGCAATTCATCACACGATTGCCGATCCCATGCTGCCAAAGATTGCACCACTTGAGCCGCTGCGGCCCAAACGGTTCCGGTGGCTCTTTTCAATGGTGGCATTATTCGGCGTTCTGTTCGCCTGTTCCGGTCTGTATGCCATGTGGCAGGATTCCAAGGGCAACAGCCCTTCTGTGAGTTCCTCCCAGGCTATCGACTTACACCGATCGGCGAACTGAATCCGCCTTCTGTTCGGCGGCAGTTCTTTCCAGCTTCGCGGCCGCCCGCTGAATGCGCCGTTTTTGCCGCTCCATCTCAATAATCTCGTTCCTGCGGCGTAGCTTGATGCTGCTGTCTACCTTCTTCCAAAACTTCTGGAAGTAGTCGAACGCGGAAACGAGGCCGAAAGCCACGACAGCCCACATCGTAGCGAGTGCATAAGGCCGCAGCGGTGGCCATCGAACTGCCAGCAGGATAAGCGAAATACCTAGCACCTGCAGCACCATCTTCGATTTCCCAAGTTCTCCGGCTTTAATGGTGTAACCTTCCGCTGCCGCGATGCTCCGAAGACCCGAAACCGCAAACTCGCGGCTGATAATCAGAATCGCCATCCATCCGGGCAGCAGGCGAATCTGGACTAGAGATACCAGCGCCGCCGAAACCAGCAGCTTGTCCGCTACCGGATCGAGCAGCGTCCCCACCGTGGTCACCTGTTTCCACCGCCGCGCCAGATAGCCATCCAGCAAATCGGTCACAGCGGCAGCCAGAAAAAACAGAAGCGCCAGAAAATCGTTGGAGATCAGCAGCTTACCGTTCCATTGAACATGCCAGGTCTGTTGCACCAGCGCCGCTACCAGCAGCGGCACCAGGAAAATACGAACCAAGGTCAGCAGATTGGGCAGGTTCATTCCGCAAGTTAAGGATAAAACATTCGAGTGTTCCCGGACGGCGCGCAATTCCACGGAGGGGTGAACTCCTACGGGTGAACCGGAACAGTTAGCTGCGCCGGCGCGTCCGGACTGCTGGTAGGCGCGTCCGGCGCGGCCGTACCCGGCGCATCCGGCTTAGCGGCCGGTGGAGATGGCAGGGGTGCGGGCGAGTTGGGCACTACCGGCGCGGGCCTGGGTTTTGGTGGTTGCCATCCGCCATTGCTCGCCAGCATCGCTGTGGGCCGTCCCATCTTTTCGCCGCGCAACCAGACATGCAGCACGGCTTGCGGGCTTGGCGGCACGGGAAGATTCACCTGCAACGATTGCTCCTGGCCTTGCCCGGGAATGGGCGTGGGCAGAGCGGTTACTTCGGCACCTAGGCCAGGATCCCAGCCGACCTGCCCGATCATTTCCAGATTGCGCCCGGTCAGTGTGCTCTGGTACGTATCGTTGCTGTTCACGTCATGCGAAATGGTCAAGCTGTCGATCTGCGGAAGCCGAACGATGCGGGCCAGAGCGTAGGGCGCGGACCGGCCGCCGCTTCCGTTGTCCAGCATCGCCTGAATAGAGCAGCCGGCCGGCCACGAACTCGTGTCGAAGGAAACAAAAAGTTGATCGGGCGATAACTGCGAGAGGCTGGAACTGTTTGTCTGTTCGCCCAAATGCAACGTAGCGCGGGCTGACCCGTCGTCGGCGCAAGCCAGCTTCAAAGCGCTTTTGCGCTCGACGTTCTTCACGTCGAGCATTCCGCTTAATGTGTACCCGGCAGGAAACTCTCCCTCGTGTACTGGAATGGCCAGCGTAGCGGGGAGCGAGAGTTTTGAACTGGCGATAACGGGCAACGGGCCGGTAATGCGAAGGGCTCCGGACAAAACGAGCGGCTCGTAGCGATCTTTCAGATAGACTTTCACCGGCAGCGTGGTTCCGGCAGGGAAGTCGGATTGAAGTTGCACGGTTACGTTGCGCTCTGTTGCATCCGGGCCACCTTTGGCCAGATCCAAAACCGCACCTTGTACTTCGAGCTTTGTGAGCAGATCAAGGTGCTCGCCTTTCAATGTGTAATGCTGGTCCGCTCCTCCCCGGTTTGCCAGGATGGGAAGGTTTTCAATCTTCGATGCCTTTGGCAGCACGGTGATCGGCACGGGATGGTCTTTGCCGTCCGGTTGCTGAACTAGAAGATTATACTTGCCCGGGTCGAGATGGGTTGTATCGATTTGCACATCGACGCGGTCTTGCGGTCCGAGCCGTGCCCCCTTCGGAAGAATAAAACGGACAGGCTCCGCCGTGGCGAACTCATCACCCGCCCTCTTAATCGCCATCTTCGTAGCGAATTCAAAATCGTCGCCCGACAACGTTACCGGAATCTTTCCTGTCCCGGCGACAAGCCTGTCCTGCGATTCGGGCTGCAGCCTGGTATCGGAGAAATCGCTAAGGCTGCGAACATGAACCGATCCAACGGCCGTGAACGGAGCCCAGTCCCAATACCCGCTGAGGTAGTAATCGCCCGGGTCGACCTTCGCTTTCGTCAGGTCAATCTCCAAAGCCTTCTGGTTTGTCAGTTTCAGGACTTTGACCGGAACCTTTGTCCCGTTTCTGTTCTGGAGCGCCCAACCTCTGGCGCGTTCCAGGTACTTCCAATCGACGGCAGGCACCGCACCGGGCACAGGCGTCTTTTGGGTCACGGGGATGTTGTCGGCGTCACCGATTTCGATGGTGGGCGTAGGTGTATTCGGCACGCGAACAGCCCTGATATAAGCGACCCGGGTGTGCGGCGGCGCGCCATTCCGTGGACCGCAGAGATTGAGGCCATTCTTCGGCATGATCTGAGCAAACGACGAGCGGAACTGGGTTCCCGGAAAGGCCATGCTGCGCAGATCGAGCACCATTG
>DATIMM010000222.1:0-4568 GCA_035475295.1 Bryobacteraceae bacterium | reverse complement strand
GGATTCAGGGGGTCACGTCAATGCGGCATCTGCCCATCGGTACTCGTGATGCAAGCCGCCGAGAATCGGTTCGGCAATGATGCGTGATGCAGAACGGAACCGGGAAGGGCGGCTGTCAGTCGGTATTTTAGGTTGAGGACGGTCGGGAATGCCTGGACCTAAGGACCTGTGTGGGCGGCCGGCATTGTAATGGCTGACCCACTCACGGAGGATTCGACGCAAGTGACCGGAATTGAGTGGGATGACATAGTCCAGACATCGCGACGTATCGTTCCGATCAGTCGTTCGCACTGTGCATTGGCCGTTGGCATACGAACAGGCGATCTCAATATGTGGATGCCCCAACTCTCCACCTCTTCGTGCAGACTGGCCGAGAAGGTCTTATGCCGATCATGCAGGAGAACTTGCAATCGCTATCGCCAGGAAGTGCTTCGCGCAATCGGTGCAGCGTCCATTCCGCCGTCGGATATTCGGTGGCATTGAAATGTACGAGACGTCTGGATCCGACCTCGAGAGCAACGAATACATAAAGGATACGGAAGCTGGCCGTCACCGATACAAAGAAGTCGCAAGCTACACCCCCGTGCGCATGATTCCGGAGGAAGGTCGACCATCGTTGGTCCCTCGATCCGCGTGGGCGCGGCTGTTGCTGGATGTACTTGCCGACCGTGCGCGATGAGAGCCGAACATGCAGTTTCAGCAACAGTTCATCTGCAATTCGCTCTTCGCCCCAGGTCGGGTTTTCGGCCGCCATGCGGCGGATTAAGCGTCTGATCTCGACTGAGATTTGTGGACGCCCAACCGCTCTCGACTTCCAACGCCAGAAGTGGCGGAAGGCAGCCCGATGCCAGCCGACCAGAGTGGCCGGCTTGACGATTACTAACGCGCTACGCCAGTCGAAGAAATGAGCCAACTTAGCCAGGACGAAGCGATCCGCGGCTGTGGTCCTTGTTGTTTTCTTCTCGCGTTCTTGAAACAGGGCCAATTGCTTACGCAGGAATAGATTTTCGGCGGCCAACGCCGCACGGCTCCGAGACAGAGTAGCAACGAAATCGAGAGAGTCAGCAAAGACGATCTGTATGGCAATTGTCAGCTTCGCGAGCCGCTCGAATCGCTGAGCACTCCGAAATGGTCTCACGGCGACCTGATTGATTTCGCGGGCTCATCTAATTTTTGCGGCCCACACCCCCACTGAGGGGATTATCTCTTCAACTGCGTCGAAAGCCCCAGCGTGCCTGAGCGCTCTTTCTTGCACGCGCTCGCTTTTCTTCTTCGCTGACGGTCGCCCAATAGTTACGGGAGACTTGCCCCATAGTCCGGCGGAACACTTCAGACTGTGCCGGGCTCTTTATATTTCGGTTTAGCGCTGAATTGCGGATCTCCGACTCTCGCCGCAAAGCATCGAGGCCGCGACTGAGGGCTTCGTAGCGCGACAGCTCACATTGCTTCGCAATTCGATTTAGTTTTCGGTAGAACGACTGGGTCGCCTCCAACCAGACGGGCCGCCTCGTGTCATCTGTGACAAAGTCCCGCCGTACCGGCAGTTTGAGCCCCGGTTGAAGCCCGTGATCACTCTCCATCGCCGGCCGTCCGGAGCTCGCTTTCCAGTTCTTCAATGGTCGGCAGACTGCCTTTTAAGTCAGCGGGCAATGGTTCGGACAGTTTGTATTCCGAAACGCCGATGGGCGTCCTTGTATTTCTGAGAGCATATTCCGCAACGATCTGATCCTTCGTTTTGCAGATGATCAGGCCAATGCTCGACCGATCGTCCGGATGCCGTAGTAGGTCGTCGACCGCAGCAAGATAGAATTCATCTTGCCCACGAACTCGGGCTCGAATGCCTTTGTCTTCAGATCGATGACCACGAAACAACGAAGCTTCAGGTGATAAAAGAGCAGATCGATAAAGAAATCACTTCCGCCAACGTCCAGCCGATATTGGCTCGCCACGAAAGCGAAGCCGACACCCAATTCCAGCAGGAAATCCCTGAGATGTCGCAACAGACCCTGTTCGAGCGATCGCTCGTGAGCATTTTCGGCGAGCATCAGGAAATCGAATGTGTACGGGTCTTTCGTGATCTGCTGCGCCAAGTCGGACTGGGGCGGTGGGAGCGTTCGCTCAAAGTTCGTAACCGCCGCCCGGGCGCGTTTGTGCAACGCTGTCTCGATCTGGTGGACCAGGATGTTGCGGCTCCAGCCGTGTTGCACAGCTGCTCTGGCGTACCAAATACGGTCTTCCTGGCGCTGCAGTTTGTCCAGCAACACGCAATTGTGGAACCACGGGATTTGTGCAGCAACCTGCTGCACAAATTGTTCCTCGGGCCATGCCTCCGCGAAAGCCCGCATGTACTTTGGGTTTCTGGGCGAGAATCCCTTCATCTCCGGAAAGGCTTTCTTCAGGTCCGCCGCGAGGCGGTCGATCACCTTGGCGCCCCAATTTTCGCGTTGTTGCCGAACCAGGATGTCGCGTCCGATCCGCCAATACAGCAGCACCAACTCGCGGTTTACTGAAATTGCCGCTCGCACCTGCGATTCGCGGATACGCTGCTTCAATTCCTGCAGGAAAACAGGATAGCTATCCGGCAGTGCGTGTCTCTTCGTGATCTGATTTGGTTCTTTCTGCGCCACTCGCTCGTCTCCTTTTACCCGCATGCCTTCTGCTCAACCAATACAGCCGTTGCTCGATTCACTTCTAAACCTGTGCCATCGTTGCTGATTTTCGCCGGACACTCCGGCCAAAGTACGCGAATCGATTCCAACCAGCCGTCAAGCTTTTCGCGAAAACGGCGTGGCCGGGCGTATTCAATCGACCCGATCTGGCTGGCTAGACCCCGGGATCCGAACAGCGGAATGATCTCTTTGCACTTCGCAACAAAACACCGGTAGGAAAGCCACATGAATAAGTCCAGCACGGCCGGTGCTCCCGCCAGTACCTTCACAGCTTCGAGGTCCGCTGGAATCGGATGCGCCACGATCTCCCGGTAAAACTCATCGCTGAGCACGATCACATTCTCGAATTGATCGGAGACCGGGTACTGCTCAGGATCGCGGCTATACCAGATCTGCGCCTCGCGGAAAAAACTGAATCGCGAGCGCTGGACTACCTTTGCCGTTCCTCTGAGCGTATCGGTTCCAAAGAAGATGGTGGCGCCGAAAATGCGTTCGAAGGCGGCGACCAGTCGCCGGTATTCTTTGCCGCCTTTGTGCATTCCGAACGTTTCCAACATCTCCGAGGCGGTGCGAAAGCGAATGGTTTGGCTCTGTTGACGGACCGCCAGCGTAGCCAAATAAATCGGGACAATCCGGTCTTGGCCAAACGGCAGACCGTAATTGGGATGGCCGGTAATCTGCAGAACGAAATCTCCGTTTCGGCGCTCGTAGAGCAACTCGCCAGCGGGCGACTTGCGGACCGGTAACCCACATAGCACAAATGGTCTCGAACTGAACCCCACGTTTTGCTTTCCTCCCTCACGCTTCAAGCGGACTATGCAACTGCCTTCGGCTTGCCGCAGTTTCTGTCTTGAAACCTCCAGCTGCGGCAACATTCGTTTCAGGCTGGTGCCGGCGGATTCCATCGCGCCGGTTCCACCTGTGTTGTGCCCGAACACACGTCGGGCATTTAGATTTTGCAACCCTCACCTCGCGTCAGCGCCGAACCGGGTTCGGCGCGCGTTGGGCGAACGATTTCGAAACGATAAGCTTGCTGGTTTTCGAGAGCTAAAGCAGCCCCGGCTTCAGGAATGCGATTAATGCGTTAAGCCGGGTTTCGACTAAACCTGAGGAAACTCCATGGATCTCTATGCACTGGGTTGATCTCCATGAACGCCATAGTCGTTTATTTACAATCGAGGATCGTTTTCCCAAGCTGGACGTCGCGGGTTCGATCCCCGTCTCCCGCTCCATGTTTTGAATAAGTTAGCTTGATTTGCTCTCGGCACACGCCCTCCTTAACGCATTAATCGTGTCGACGGCCTTCCTTTGGAGTCAATGTTTATGGGCCTTCCGCGAATTTCGTGAGCACGACCACGCTGGCATTCAAACTGTGGGAAATCAGCAAATGGCTCCTCTGACCCGGACTCGCGCGCAGCTGTCAACTCCGGTTGAAAATGCCCCGGCCTGGGTCGCATGTAAAGAAGTGCAGTAAAAAGCGGCACCACTCGCCATGCTGCGCATAGCGAATATCTGCAGTTTGATTCTCTCTCCGCTCAGATCGGCGTACGCTTCAGAGCAATCCACTTGCGCTTCCGCCTCAGTCATAGCTCTAAGGAATGAACGTCTCTTGGACGATGAGACCGATCGCAAGCTCCCGGTCATGGACGTATTGCCGAATCGTTCGCTCGCATACCTGGCACGCTGACTGTTCGCACCGTATCCGTTCCAAATCCGGCGCGCCGTATGGCGCTGTTTTCGCGGCGTTTTCTTGTTGGCTTGATCACGGACAATTAGAATTCAGCCGGGGACAATTAAAACTCCCGACGGCTGGGAAGGCGAGCGCGGTACAAGTCGGAGACGACTTGTATGGTGAGCGAACAGCAGGTAAAGCGACTCTGGCAGCTGATAGGGCAGAGG
>DATIMM010000221.1:0-15377 GCA_035475295.1 Bryobacteraceae bacterium | reverse complement strand
GCCAACTCGGCTTGGGTCCCGTAACCGGCTTTCCATGCCTCGACTAGTTTCTGCCGTAGATCGTCGGAATACTGCATACCACTTCCGTCTCCTTCCGTCAGCCTATCTCACCCGGACACCAACTTGAATTTTGCTCTAAGTCCAGGTTTGCGATTGAGTCGATACTGCCGAAGCGGCACGTTGCCCCGATCTTACGCCCGCTGGCGAATCTGGGACAACTGAATTGTCTGTCGACAGCAAAGAAGCCCATATAGGCTCATCGTTACTCGACAGTGACGCTCTTGGCCAGGTTGCGCGGCTGGTCGACATCGCACCCGCGGCGCACCGCAATATGATAGGCCAGAAGCTGCAATGGAACCATTTCGAGCAGCGGAAGGAGCAGCTCGCGAGTCACTGGGATTGTGATGACGTGATCCGCCATTTTCGCAACCTCCTCGTCGCCTTCGCAGGCAACCGCGACTACGATCCCGCTGCGGGCCTTCACTTCCTGGATATTGGATAGAGTCTTTTCATAGTGAACCTGGCTCTCCTCTGATTGGGGATCCCGGCTAGCCAAGACCACCACGGGTAGATTCTCATCGATCAGCGCGTTGGGGCCGTGTTTCATTTCGCCTGCGGGATAGCCTTCGGCGTGAATGTAGGAAATTTCCTTCAACTTCAACGCCCCTTCCAGCGCGATAGGGAAGTGAATGCCGCGGCCAAGATAGAGGAAATCGGTGGCCTTTGCCAGCACGTGAGCTAGTCCTTCGTAGATGGCCGTGTCCGACAAAATCTGCTCCAGCTTGCCCGGAAGCCGAGCTAGTTCTTGCACCAGGGTGCACGAAGCTTGAGCCGACAACGTGCCGCGAACCTGTCCCAAGTGCATCCCCAGGATCAGAAGCGCCGTAAGTTGGGAGGTGAACGCCTTGGTGGAAGCCACTCCGATCTCTGGCCCGGCGTGGGTCATCAGTGTGCCGGTGGCTTCGCGTGTGATCATGGAACCCACAACGTTGCAAATAGCGAGCGTTTTCGAGCCCTTCCGGGTTGCCTCGCGGAGCGCCGCCAGGGTGTCGGCTGTTTCACCGGATTGCGAAATCACAATCGTCAGCGTGTCGGGCTGAATGATGGGATCGCGGTAGCGAAATTCACTGCCATAATCGACCTCGACAGGGATGCGGGCCAAACGCTCGATGATAAACTTACCCGCCAGACCGGCATGCCAACTCGTCCCGCAGGCAATGATCTTCACCTGCTGAAATTGGCGAAAATCGGTTTCGGCGATGCTGACTTCATCCAGAAATACTCGTCCGCTCTCCAGGCCCAATCGCCCCAACATGGTGTCTTTGATGGCGCGCGGTTGCTCAAAGATCTCTTTGAGCATGAAGTGCTTGTATCCGCCCTTCTCGGCCATGATCGGGTCCCACATGATGTGTGATACCGGACGCCGTACCGTGCGGCCGTCAAAGTCAGTAAGCTGCACACCTTCCGGCGTGAGGATTGCCACATCACCGTCATTCAGAAAAAACATGTCCCGGGTGTGGCTCAGGATGGCGGGAACATCGGATGCAACGAAGAACTCGTTTTTTCCTAGCCCGATCACCACAGGCGGACCGGAACGCGCCGCCACGATCTTCTGAGGATCTTTGCTGGAGATAACACTGATAGCAAATACGCCCGTGATTTGTTTGACCGCCGCACGGACTGCCTCTTCCAGCTTGCCAGTGAAGTATTTCTCCACCAGATGCGCCACGATTTCCGTATCGGTTTCGGTTATAAACGTGTGGCCTTCCGCCGTGAGCTGCTTTCGCAGGGCAAGATAGTTCTCCACAATCCCGTTGTGGACGACGACGATCTCACCTTTACAGTCGCGATGGGGATGCGCGTTTTCCTCCGTGGGACGGCCATGCGTCGCCCAGCGGGTATGGCCGATTCCATAAAGGCCTGAAAGCGGTCTTGCGCGAATCACCTCTTCCAGATTCCGCAGTTTACCCGATGCGCGGCGAACCTCCAGGCCGTGTCCGTTGGAGAGTACGGCCACGCCCGCTGAATCGTATCCGCGATATTCCAGCCGGCGCAGGCCATCCACAATCACCGGTACGGCTTCCTGGCTGCCGATATAACCAACAATTCCGCACATATAGAAGGTAGTGGCTAGTCCGTTAACTTAGTCTATGATTTCGACGCGGTAATCTTCAATCACGGGATTGGAAAGTATATCTCGTGCAATCTCATCTAGAGACTTCTGCGCTTGGTCGCGGGACACGCCATTATCCAAGCCAATCTCAAAAAATTTACCCTGGCGTACCGTGGCGATTTCTGAGTGGCCCAATCCGGCTAGGGCGGAGCGGATGGTTTGTCCCTGCGGGTCCAAAACAGTGGGCTTGATCGAAACATAAACACGCGCTTTCATGAATCTTCATTGTAGGGCGCAGAGGCCGCACGATAATGAAGAAAATTGTCCCAATCCTTTGGTATAACCGGATAAGGACAGGGGAAGGGCGGACAATCCTATCGTCAAGATCTGCATTTTAGCGAGCAGCAGCGCCGGAAACTCGGCGTTCATCGCCACGGAACGGACACGTATTTTAGTGGACGCAGGTTTAAGTCGCCGCGAGATCGCCAAGCGGCTGGCTGCGATCGGCGAAGATGTGGATACGCTGGATGCCGTGTTGGTGACCCATGAGCACAGCGATCATACCTGTGGATTGGCTGCACTGGCAAAGGGCTCGCGAGCCTCTCTCAAAAAAGGTCCAGGACGAAAGATCCCCGTGTACGTTACGCATGGGACTGCTGACTGCATCGATTGGGGCGAATCGGATCCCGCCGTGGAACAGTTCCAGGCCGGTTGTGCACTGCGCATTGGCGACTTCGATGTGGCCAGTTTCACGATTCCCCATGACGCCGCCGATCCAGTAGGTTATACGTTGACAGCCGAAGGTGTGAAGATCGGGATCGCTACCGATCTGGGCTATGTCCCCGATTCCCTGCGCATCCATCTGCGGGGTACGGACCTTTTAATACTGGAATCGAATCACGACCTGGAGATGTTGCGCGTAGGCCCCTATCCCTGGTCTGTGAAACAGCGCGTCATGAGCCGCCGGGGCCACCTTTCCAATGAAATCGCGGCCGACTTTATTCAACGTGATCTGGATGGAAGTGTATCCACCCTCATCCTTGGACACATCAGCGAACACAACAATCATCCCGAACTGGTTCGTAATATGGCCCACAAAGCTTTGGACGGACGTGCCCTGTTCACCAGGCTGGTGGTGGCCGAACCGGGCCTGCAATCCGAAGTCTTCTGCTACTGAAGCATTCTCCGTCCGTGGTCTAGGACAATAGGTTTGAAATGATTGCGCGATACACGCGCCCGGAGATGGGCGCTATCTGGAGTGACCAACATAAGTACGAGTGCTGGCTGGAAGTGGAACTCGCCGCTTCGGAGGCCCTTGCGGAACTCGGGGAAGTTCCCCAGGACGCTGCAGCAGCTCTCCGGCAACATGCCGGCTTTGATTTATCACGGGTTGCAGAGATCGAACGTGAGGTTCGCCATGATGTGATCGCCTTTACTACGGCCGTCGCGGAAACGATGAAGGCCAAAGGGGCAGGGGAGTCCTCCCGCTGGCTACACTACGGCCTTACGTCGAACGATGTGGTCGATACCGCGCAGGCTTTACAGATCAGAGATGCGTCACAACTGATCCAAGCGGGGCTCGACGGCCTATCTCAAGCTCTGCAGAGACTGGCGTTTGAGCACAAACACACCGTTCAGATGGGTCGTACCCACGGGGTTCATGCAGAGCCTATCACGTTTGGCCTGAAGGCGGCGATCTGGTGGGATGAGTTGCAGCGGCATCGGAAGCGTTTTGCCGCTGCCGCCGATGAGATCCGTGTGGGGAAGATTTCGGGTGCGGTCGGAACCTTCGCGCATATCGGTCCCGAGGCCGAAGAGCGCATCTGCGCCAGGCTGGGCTTAGGTGCGGCCCCGGTCACCTCCCAGGTCCTTTCGCGCGATCTGCATGCTCATTACATCGCGACTCTGGCCGGTATCGCTTCCAGTCTGGACAAAATCGCGCTTGAAATCCGCCATCTTCAGCGAACCGAAGTGCGCGAGGCTGAAGAACCGTTTGCCGTCGGACAAAAGGGTTCCTCCGCCATGCCGCACAAACGTAATCCAATCGTTTGTGAACAGATCTGCGGCTTGGCTCGCGTGGTCCGTTCCAATGCGCAGGCCGCGTTTGAGAATGTCGCCCTGTGGCATGAGCGCGACATCTCCCATTCCTCGGTCGAGCGGGTCATCTTCCCCGATTCCACCATCTTGATTGACTATTTACTCGCGAAAACGACCTGGCTCATCTCCGGGCTGTGGGTAAACGCGGACCGGATGCGCCGTAACGTCGATCAGACCAAAGGTTTGATCTTCTCGGGTCAGCTCCTACTTGACCTCGCCGCTGCGGGTATGTTGCGGGAAGATGCGTATCGCCTGGTGCAAGGGCAAGCAATGGAATCCTGGGAATCCGAGGGGGATTTCCGCGCCGCCATCGAAGGCAATCCCGCGGTGCAAGAGTATCTGACGCCAGAGCAACTGGGCGAGATATTCTCCCTCGACCGACAACTCCGGCATGTCGACCAGATCTTCGCTCGAGTCTTTCAGCAGGACACCCGGATCTAGACTAACTGGACTGGGCGTTCGCGCCCAATTCGCTCGATCACGGCTTCGTACCCATCCAGGTTGTTTTTAAAGAAGTGGTCTTCCGCCTCCACCCAGTCCAGCGTTTTCGGATCGGGCAACGAATCGTAGAACTCTGTAAATTCCGCGCGCGGGCCGAAGGCATCCTGGGTGCTTTGTACGAAGTGCTTGGGAACGTGTACTTCGTATACATACTCGCGGTTGGGATACTTCGTTGGAAATCCCGCTGCGATCACGCGCTGTATGACTGGGTCGGTGCGGGTCAACTGGAGGGCAATCCGCGACCCAAAAGAAAATCCGGCCGCAACAATCGGGAGGCCGGGATAGCGGCTCCGCAACTCAAGTAATGCGGTCCGTCCATCTTCGGTCTCGCCGATCCCGTGGCCGTATTCGCCCTCACTCAGATTCACGCCGCGATAGTTGAATCGCAGGACCACACAGCCGGACTCTCGCAACCCTCGTGCCAGCCGGTAAACGACCTTGTTGTGCATTGTGCCGCCATGTAATGGGTGGGGATGACACACCAGTGCCGCCTCCAACGGAGCCACGTTCTCGGGCTCTTCCAGCAGCGCCTCCAGCCGGCCTGCGGCACCCGGCAGGAAGAACGTCTCCATCCGTCTTGCCATCAGTTGGTCCTGTAATTCGTAAACTGCATGTCGATACCAAAGTCCTTGCCGCGCAGCAGTGCGATGACCTGCTGCAAAGTGTCGCGGTCCTTGCCGCTGACGCGCACTAAGTCACCCTGGATCGTCGTCTGGACCTTTAACTTGCTGTCTTTGATGAGCTTGACGATTTCTTTTGCCTTCTCGGTAGCGATCCCCTGCTGTAAGGTGATTTCCTGCTTCACACTTCCGCCGGAGGCTTGAATCAGTGGACCGTATTCCAGCCCCTTCAAAGGCACATTCCGCTTCACCAGTTTTTGTCCGAGGATTTCGGTGACCGCCTTCAACTTGTATTCATCCGAGCTAGCTAGAAGAATCTTGTGGTCCTTCTCGTTCAATTCCACGGACGATTTGCTGTCTTTTAGGTCGTATCGGGTCTGGATTTCTTTCGAGGCCTGTTGGACGGCATTCAGAACTTCGTTGAGGTCGATCTTGGACGTGATATCGAAACTGTTGTCGGGCATAGGATTTGGCTCTTCCCATAGTAGGACGCCAACAATCCTATTTTCCTTGCGATAGCGCTAGCAAAACCCGTTCTGTCAATTCGTCGATCATGGCAGGCATTGCGCTATCCAGGGCGAGCGTTACGGCGGCCCGAATCGTGTGCCGGTCCAGGATGCCGGACTCACCCGGTTCCCCTGTGCCTTTGGCAGCCGTACTTTTTTCAAGTAGTTGCTGGACAGCGCCCAGCAACGCCGAGGCCTCGAAAGGTTTGCGCAAGATGACGTCCGCACCGGCGTTTTTCGCATCCTGCTCATTGAACTCATCCGCAGGTGCAGCGGCGAAAATTATGGAAACGTGCCGGTGCTCGGCCTGCGATTTGATGAACCGCGCCAAATCGAAGGCGTTCTTCACCGGAAGATACACGTCGCAAATCAACAGATCGGGTTTGACATCCGGCAAGCGGCGCATAGCGATTGCGCCGTCCGTCACGCTTACCACCTCGCTGCCTTGGCCGGCGAGAATCTGTTCCGCCATACGCAAGGCTTGAGGGCTGTCGTCCGCAAGCAGAATGCGGCTCATCAGCTTTGTGGAGCCGTATGGGCTGGGTTCGCGGGGGCAGGGCCCGAAGCCGCGGTATCCGGCGCCGCGGCGCCAGCACCTGTTGTGCCCTGGGATGCGGTCGACACCGGTTCCGTCGGGGTCGCCCCGTGTTTCTTCTTGTTCTTCTTCTTGGCCAGTTGGGCTTGCTTCTTTGCCTGCTTCGCCCGCATCTTCTTCAGCTCTTCGTCGCGATTCGTGGGCAATGGCTGCTGCTGGGCTGTTTGGCTGGACGGGCTCGCTTGGGAGTCTGTACTTGGCTTACTGCTTCGTGCATCGGGATTGGAATCGAGCGCGCTGCCACTCCCTACTTGCGATGCCGTGACGTCCGTTGTTCCCGTGCCTGTGCCGTTACCGGCAACTTCCGTTTCCGGGTTATTGTTGACGACCGGAATGCTGGCAGGAAGCGTCCGTTTTGGATCGGTCATCGTGGGGCTGCCTTCTTGGGCCGCATGTGTAACATCCGGCGCTCCTTTCATCCATTCCGTGGACCGAAAGAGTAGCCCCGGCCGGTGGTAGTTTTCTTCCTCAAACTTTGCCCGCCGGAGGGCGGCTTCGTCCACCTTGGGAATCGGCATTTCCATATCGGTCAGGTCCCGTTTGGCATCAGGTACCCGGGCACTTAGGGGGTACTCACTCACAATGCGGTCGTACATGTCCGCCGCTTTCTGGCGGAACCGCGGCCCCATCCTGGAGTAGGATTCGCCGGCTTCGTATAGGGCTTCGTCCGCCTTGCTGTAAAGCGGATATTGATCCACAAGAGCGTTCAGCCGGTTGGCGGCCGCTGGGTTCGCCCCGCGCTGAAAGTAGAAGTCACCTACGACAAACTCGTGCTCGGCCAGGCTTTCCTGGATGTTCCGCAGCCGCTGCGTCGCTTGCGGGGCAAACTTGCTGTTCGGAAACTGAACCAGTAGCTGGCGGCATTCATCCTCGGCGCGAAGTGTCTGGGTCCAGTCGCGGTCACTTTTCTCCATCTGCCGGTAGTGAATTTGGCACACGCGGTTCTGTGCTTCCGCTGCCTCTTCCATGTTGGGATAAAAAAGAATGAAGTCTTTGTACTCGGCTTCTGCTTGGGCCATGCCGCTCGGGCCGCCCTCCCGGTACCAGCTGTCGGCGATGGCCAGTTTTGCCTTGGCTAAATACTCGCTCGACTCATAGGTATTCATCAACGTATTTAGCGAAATACGCGCAACTTCGTATCGCCCATGCTCGATATCGTGCATCGCCTGGTCGAACAGTATCTTGTCGGGCTGCTGCGTGTTTTTCGTAATGGGCGTCTCATACTTCTTGTGCATGCAGGAGGCAAGAAGCCCTAACGAGCAAACGGCCAACAACGCCCGTTTCGATACAAAACTGCAAAAAACCATATTGAATTAAACCTTGATTGACACTGCTTCGTTCGCCGTGCGCCGCATCTGCCGGGCCGCTTCCCGCGGATCCGGGGCGCCAAATACCGAAGAGCCGGCCACCACCCAATCCACTCCCGCCGCCGCGATATCGGCGATGTTGTCCGGACCCGCGCCTCCGTCGATTTCGATCGCGAAGTTCAAGCCGAGCTCGGAACGCCGCCGATGAAGTTGACGAACTTTGTCGAGAGAGCGTGGAATAAACTTCTGGCCCCCGTACCCGGGATTCACGCTCATGATCAGCACATAGTCCACAAAGTCGAGCACTTCTTCAAGCACATCCACCCGTGTAGCGGGATTGATCACCACGCCCGCTTGGGCCCCATGGTCCTGAATCATGTGCAGCGTGCGGTTTAGATTCCGGCAGACCTCATAGTGCACGCTGACGCAATCTGCCCCCGCTTTAATAAAGATAGGCGCGTAAGTATCCGGATCCTCGATCATCAGATGATGATCGAGTTTCAGATTTGTGATCTTGCGGATGGACTCGGTGATCGGAGTACCCATTGTGAAGTTCGGGACAAAATGTCCGTCCATAATGTCCACGTGAATCATGCGCACCGGCGCCTGCTCGACTTTTTTGATCTCTTCGCCCAACCGCGCGAAGTCTGCCGCGAAAATCGATGGAACAATTTCTGCCACGTAACTAAACCAATTCGTCAAGCCCCCTAAGAGGCTCGCCTGTCCCCTACCGCCGAAGTCTTGGAAAATACGATATTAACATGCCTCAGCGCAATGTGATCGCATAAAAACCGTCTCCCGGATCACGGCCGGGCAGCCGCCACAACTCGTCAGCGGGCCGCAACTGCGGGTATGCACGCAATATCCTTTCGATCACCGCCTCGTTCTCCTCTCGTTCCAGCGAACACGTCGCATACAGGAGCCGACCCCCCGGAGCGAGATGTCGAATTGCCTCGGAAACAATTTGTACCTGCTTCTCTTGGAACCGGAAAAGGTCGCCCTCTTGGACGCGCCACTTGATTTCCGGGTTCCGGGCCAGTGTTCCTGTTCCGGAGCAAGGCGCGTCCACAAAAATTCGATCGAACTTGCGCGCAAAGGGCAGCGGGCGCGTTGCGTCCAGTACTAAGCGGTGGCAAACAGGAGGGATCTGGCTCGCCCGCTGCGGGCTGATGTCGCAGGCCAGCGCGAATCCCAGAGGTGTTTCGAGTGCCTGGACGGTTTTGTTGCCCGGAGCCGCGCAAACATCCAGGTAGGACTGCCCTGGCCGAAGATCCAGCAACGGGAGAACCGCTTGAGAGCCGATGTCGTGGAGCCGCATCGCCGTGGGAAGCGGAGACCCCAACAAAAAGCAGCCCTCTACCTCCGTAGGCTCCAGTTCCGCGTTCCCAGGTAAGACCGAACCAGGGGGGACCCGCACAAATCGCTGTGGCTCCTCCAGCGCGGCCTTTGCGATTGCAGCAGCCCGCTCGGAACCGAAGTGCTGGACCCAGCGTTTCAGGAGCCAATCGGGGCACGAGAGCTCGGTCGGTAGATCGGGCCACCGTACGGGCTTACGGTTCACCTTGCGTAGCACTGCATTTGCGAAAGCACCTGCCGCTTTTCGATGACGTTTTACCAGTTCGACCGTCTCGTTCACAGCGGCATGCGGGGGTATCCGGTCCAGGTAGCGCAATTGGAAAATGGCCATCCGGAGGGCTACCAACACGGGAGGCTCGATCTGTTCCGGGCGCCTTCCGGAGTAGATTTTGACGAGGTGATCCAACTGTGCCTGGAACCGAAGGCATCCGAATACAATCTGAGCGGCGAGCCCCGCGTCGCGACTCTCCATGGCCCGGGTACTCAGGAGCAGTTCATCAGAGGCGTAGGCTCCTTCCGACACAGCCCTGAGTACGTTGAAGGCAGAAACTCGGGCAGCTGAAATTTGGTTGAACAAAAGATCAGTCACAAGCATCTCAAATATGTGCTAGTGGTTTCTACTCAACGAATTAAGTGAGTTTTCGCTGTTTACCGCCCGCACGATCTGTGCTAGCATGCTAACTAGCCTCAGTGAAAGCAGTTCCTTCGAGGTCCGCCTCGTACTTCCCTCACGGAGCATAAAACACTAATCAATGAGCTTTACCGTTTTTCTCGGAAATCTCCCTGTCTGGGTGACGGCCGACGATATCAAATCGTGGCTTTCCTCAGAAAACCTTGTCGCAGACGCAGTCAAGGTAATTCGCAACCCCGAAACCCAAGAGTCCAAAGGCTTCGCCTTCATCGAATCGCCGAATCAGGAGGAAATGAACTCCATTATTCGACGCTTTGACCGCGCGCCTCTTGAGGATCGTCTTCTACGGGCTAACCCCGCGCAACCGCCGAAATCTGGCAAAGGACCCGGCAAGACCGCTCCGGCCTTCGACCGGACCAAGCGTCCCGCCGCTTCCGGCGTTGCCGCTCAACCCCGAAGAGGAGCCAACGCCCGCAGGCCCAATAACTCGCCTGCCAGGCAGAGCGCCTTTGCTGAAGAGCTCGCTAAGGCTTTATAGTCTCGGCGAGCTCCCCTAAGTTCGCCGCCGCAGCAGGTGCGACTCTTCTACTCTCGCTTGTTGTGTCCTGCCCTTCTCGCCCGCTGTAGAAGGACTGACAGTCCTCTCTTCACCTTCTACTCTTCTCTATAGTTCTCTTCTCTTCCCCTGGCGCGTGTGGAATGATATACTTCGCAACACCGTAGGCACGAGCCCTTCATGGCTTGGTCTATATGGCGGTATTTTCAATCCTTACTAAAAGCAGGCAAATACTTGGATCGCTCCAGTTGGGATATGCGGATCGTCCGCATCCTTTTCGTTGCTTTGATCGGCGGGATTTCTGCTGCGATTTCCCCTTTTGGCCTTCCGTCCTTAGCTGCAGCCGGGTTTGGCTTGGGCGTGGGTGCCTTTGCCTGTCTCATTGAGGCGAGAATCAAGCGCGCCGCCCTTCGTCCGGTCATTGCCGGAACGCTCGGTGCGGCTGTCGGAGTCCTCTTGGCGCTACTCCCCGTCTTCGTGTTGAACGATAGTATTTTCCTTGCTGGCCGGTCGTCGCAATTTTTGAAGATCGGCCTGCCTCTGATCGGCGCCTACATCGGTCTGATCACCGGAGTCTCCAAATCCGATGTCCTCGATCTCCATGCCTTAGGCTTCGTCGGGCGTGAGAGCCAGGATGTGCTTCTCGAAAAGATTTTAGACACCAGTGTTCTCATTGATGGCCGTATAGCGGACATCGCCGAAGCCGGGTTCCTCGATGGCATCCTCTTAGTCCCTCAATTCGTTCTGCATGAACTGCAAGCGGTAGCCGATGCGGCGGATTCGGCCAAAAGAAACCGGGGTCGCCGCGGTCTCGATGTAGTGCAACGACTGCAAAAGATGCCGCAGGTCGACGTACACCTGGTCAATCAGGACTTTCCGTCGGTGAGGGAAGTGGACCTGAAACTGATTGAATTGGCGAAAGCACGGCCTTCGAAGATTGTTACTAACGATTTCAACCTGAATAAACTTGCGCAAGTGCAAGGCGTGGAAGTCCTGAATATCAATGAGCTGGCAAACGCCCTGAGACCGGTTGTTTTACCGGGAGAAGCCATGCGCGTGTTCATTATTAAAGAAGGAAAAGAGCACAACCAGGGAGTTGCTTACCTGGACGACGGCACAATGGTCGTTGTGGACAATGCGCGCCGCCTGATCTCGAAGAACATCGATATTACGGTGACCAGTGTTCTGCAGACGACCGCCGGCAAAATGATCTTCGGCAAATACGACGAGCGGCTCCAGGGCACGGTTGAGACTCAACGCACCGGCACAGGAGGCGGCAATCTGTCGGCTGCGGCCGGCGCCAGCTAACCCCCCGGGCCGGTTATTCCGGGGTGCTCCTCGTATGATGTAAGTTCAAGGTGCGCGGTCGTTAGCCGGTAGGCACTGCTGTGTCCTTCACATCATGAAAGTTTCTGTCATCATACCTGCTGCTGGATTGGGAACACGCATGGGCCGGGGTGCGCCGGAGAAAGAAGGCATAAGCCGAAAACAGTTCATGCTATTGAACGGCTCGCCGATTCTCATTCACACGATCCGAAAATTCGTCAGCTCACCGCTGGTATCCGAGATCGTGGTCGCCCTTCGGGGGGACAACCTATCCTGGGCCAACGATCTTTTCCAAAGCCAGGGATTCGCGAAGACCGTAAGGACCGTGGAGGGCGGCGAATCGCGGCAGCAATCCGTAGAAAATGCCCTGGAAAGTATCAGCGATAATACGGATCTGGTCGCCGTGCACGATGCTGTGCGCCCTTTTATCGAAATCGAGGTGATCGAGAGGGTCATCCGGGAGGCTAGTGAATCGGGTGCCGCGATCGTAGGAATCGTGCCTGTCGATACGGTGAAGCAGGTTCACCGCAATAAGGTCCGGGCGACGCTGCCGAGAGAGCGCCTGATTTTGACACAGACTCCTCAGGTTTTTAAACTCGACCTCCTCCGGCAAGCATTCGAACGGGCCCGGCAGGATCTGTTCATAGGGACTGATGAATCCTCGCTCGTCGAGCGCTTAGAGCGTGTGGAAGTGTCGGTTGTTCCAGGAACTGACCGGAACATTAAAATCACGAAGCCCACCGACATGGAACTCGCGCGTCTGTATCTGGCCCTTGAAAGGGGCGGGTTGAGCCTTTAGATGCACCAGCAGAATCTTCCGCCCTTTCGCGTCGGCCAAGGTTGGGACACGCACCGGATCGAGGCTGGCCGCCCGCTAATACTCGGCGGGGTGCAAATTCCCTGTGAGTTTGGCCTGGCGGGCCACTCTGACGGCGATGTACTGTTTCATGCCGTCACCGATGCCGTTCTGGGCGCCTTGGCCCTCGGCGACATTGGAATGCACTTCCCGGACACCGCTGTCGAGTGGAAAGATGCGAATAGCCTCCAGTTTCTGCAGCACGCTCTCACTCTCGCGGCAGCACAAGGCTATGAATTGGTCAATATTGACTCCACAATTATTCTCGAACGCCCCAAATTAAAGGATTATAGGTCTGAAATTCGGGGGAGCTTAGGAGCCGCCGTAAATCTCCCGGCCAATTTCGTGGGCGTAAAGTTCAAGACGGCCGAAAGGGTCGGCCCCGTCGGCGAAGGCCGGTCCTGCGAAGCGCAAGCGGTGGTCCTGCTGCAAGCCACTTAGGCTTTTAGGTCGCGAATTCTTAGCTTTTGGTTCCCTGGTATTTCTGCTAATCTCCAGTAAAGCGCAGGAATTCTTTTGTCGAAATCAGCTTTAATTACTGGAATAACAGGGCAAGATGGATCGTATCTTAGCGAGCTCTTGCTTTTGAAGGGGTACATCGTTCATGGCCTCCTACGTCGAAGCTCCAGCTTCAACACTCTTCGCATCGATCACATCTACGCCGACCCGCACGAGGCGGGGCGACGCCTCATCCTCCACTATGGTGACCTTACTGATTCCAGTGGATTGCGCCGGGTCATAGAGTCCGCCAGGCCGGACGAAATTTACAATCTGGGTGCACAATCCCACGTCAAGGTGTCGTTCGAAAATCCCGAATACACGGCGGATGCTGTGGGCCTGGGAATGCTGCGTCTCCTGGACTGCGTGCGGGACCACGTGCAACATACCGGCCGTGAGGTACGGGTTTACCAGGCAGGATCTTCCGAAATGTTCGGAGCCGCAAACCCTCCCCAGAGCGAAAGCACCGCCTTCTACCCACGAAGCCCGTACGCAGTATCCAAAGTAGCTGCTCACTGGTACGCTGTGAATTATCGCGAAGCTTACAACCTATTCATTACCAATGGAATTCTCTTCAATCACGAATCTCCACGCCGTGGTGAGACGTTTGTCACTCGTAAAATTACTCGCGCCCTGGGCCGCATCAAAGCCGGGCTGCAGGCGAAACTCTACCTGGGCAACCTGGATGCAAAACGAGACTGGGGCTTTGCTGGCGACTACGTAGAAGCGATGTGGAGAATGCTGCAGCATTCCGAGCCCAACGATTTTGTCATCGCGACCGGAAACGCGTACTCGGTTCGGGAGTTTCTGGACGAGGCGTTTTCCTGCGCCGGACTGGACTGGACCAAGTACGTCGAAGTCGATCCCGCCTATTTCCGCCCCACCGAAGTCGATTACCTGCTCGGCGACTCCACCAAGGCTAGAAGAGCCCTAAACTGGGAGCCTCGCACCAGCTTTCAGCAACTAGTGCGAATGATGGTGGACAGCGACGTTGTGCTCGCTGAGGAGGAACGTCTTGTTTACGATAAAAAGTACGCTTCTTCTTTAACCTAGTGGCACTCATGCAAAGGAAAGACCGCATCTTTGTAGCGGGGCACAATGGGCTGGTTGGGTCGGCGATTGTGAGACGTCTCCAGGCCCAGGGCTTCCAAAACCTGATTCTTCGGGGGCGCAAGGAACTTGACCTGACTTCGAAGACGGCGGTTGATTCCTTCTTCTCAACGGAGCGACCGGAATATGTATTTCTGGCGGCGGCCAAGGTCGGTGGTATCCTTGCGAACTCCACCTACCCGGCAGAGTTCATTCGGGACAATCTGGCCATTGAGCTCAACGTTGTTGATGCCGCCTGGCGCTATGGAGTCAAAAAACTCGAATTTCTGGGCTCCTCCTGCATTTATCCGAAGTTTGCGCCTCAACCCATGCGTGAGGATTATCTGCTTACAGGCGAACTGGAGCCCACCAACGAGTGGTATGCGATCGCCAAGATAGCAGGCGTTAAGCTCTGTCAGGCCTACCATGCTCAGTATGGGTTTCCGGCGATCAGCCTGATGCCGACGAATCTTTACGGCCCGGGTGATAATTTCGATCTGAATAAGTCCCACGTTCTGCCGGCGCTTATTCGCAAATTCCATGAAGCGAAGCAGGAGAACCGGCTGGAGGTAACCATTTGGGGGACAGGCACACCTCGTCGGGAGTTCCTGTATGTGGATGACCTGGCCGCCGCAGCCGTGTACCTGATGCAGCACTACGATGAGCCCGGAATAGTAAACGTCGGCACGGGTGAAGACGTCACCATCGCCGAACTGGCGCATATTGTGGCCGACTGCGTCGGCTTCAAAGGACGACTGACTTTCGACACGTCGAAGCCGGACGGAACGCCGCGCAAGTTGCTGGACGTCAGCCGGCTTCATGCACTCGGCTGGCGTCATTCTATATCCGTGCCGCAAGGCATCCGGTCCACTTACCAGTGGTTCCTGGAAAACGTCGAGTCGCCTTCCTTGGTACGCCTGGGCTAGAAGAGCGTTTCGGTGTTCGGTTTAGCAATTCGACTGTAGATCCCTTCCCTGACTCAGGCTTGGGCCAAGAAAACGGCCGTCAGGGGAACATGACTGAATTCCCTGAGACTGTCGACAACTTAGCGCGAAGGAACGCCCGCTGTGTACTCCTCGTAGATGCCGAGGAAGTCTTCAATCTCCGCGCCGAAGTGCCAGATACGGGTCGCCACCTCCGACACCAAATCCTCGTCGTGCGTCACTAGCAGCACCGTGCCTTCGAACTTCTGAAGGGCCGTATTCAACGCATTGATTGACTCAAGGTCCAGGTGATTTGTCGGCTCGTCGAACACAAGAAAGTTGGGCTTCTGTAACATCAACTTACAGAACATCAGTCGCGCTGCTTCTCCACCCGACAGAGCGT
>DATIMM010000220.1:0-4983 GCA_035475295.1 Bryobacteraceae bacterium | reverse complement strand
CTTCTTGGTGCCCACTTTCTGGTACTTGCCGCCACTGTTGGTCTTGAACCAGGCATAATCCGCCAAGTTGGAAGCATCGCTTCCAAAGTAGAACGGCGTCGTGGAGCCCGCGAGGCAAGCGTATTCCCATTCGGCCTCGGTCGGCAAGCGATAAAACTCGCCCGTTTTTGCGCTCAGCCATTCCGCATATTTGTTGGCCGCGTGCTGGGTCATGCTGATGGCGGGGAATCCGTTGATGCCCATGCCGAAGCTCATTTCGACATAGGGGTGAGTCGGCCTGCTGACGCCATCCACCACCTGGTCCTTATGCGTATTTTCGCCGGCCTGATTCGCAAACATGAAGAGGCGGTACTCATCCCAGGTGACCTCGTGAGTCTGCATCCAGAAGGAGCCGACCTGGACTTTGTGCGGGGGCTGCTCGTCTTTTTTGTGCTGTGGATCGGAGTCGGGAGACCCCATCGTGAACTCGCCCGCCGGAACCAGAGCCATGTCGTAGCCGACAGTGGTATTCGGGATTTTGAGGCTGTAGGTCTTGGCGGTTTGATTGCTGCTTTCGCGCTGATGGGAGAGGATTCGCTCGCGAATCTGGCGAACGTTGTCCATCTCGGCGGCTTTTGCGGGACTCGCCGGTTTGGCAGGAGCCGTCGGCGTGCTCGCGGCCTGTTTGGGCGCGGCAGTCAGAGTGACATTATCGGGCCACGGCGCTCCTTCTTCAATCCAGCGGCCGAGCACAGCGATCTCCGGTTGCGTGAGGTGTTGACCGCCGGGCGGCATTGATCCATCACGCACCGTTGTGTACAAGGGGCTCGCGCCGGGCTGTCCCGGCACGAGGGCTTTCCGGTCTATCAGAGTTTGGCGCGAAGCAATCGCCAGGTGGTGATTGCCCGCGCCAGGAGAATGACACTGCAGACAATACTTCTCGAAAATAGGCTCGATATCGTGTTGGAAATCGATCTTGGAAGCCGACTGCGCGCCGAGGTATCCGGCAGAGAGCAGTAACCCCAGCGCGAGCTTGAGCCGAGGCCCGTAGGAGTACATCATCGGCCTTAAACCAGCTTCGTGATGCCGGGCTCGGCGCGCGGAGGAACAGGCAAGCTAGCGTTCCACTCCAAGTGTTCCGGATACAGCTTCTCCTGAGAATTGAGCGCCTGATCCCACGTCACTTCCTGACCGGTGTAGGCGGCCATGCGACCCATGATCGCGAGTAGCGTGCTGGTGGCCAGCCTTTTGCCGTCGTTGATGGGCTTGTGGTTGCGAATGGAGGCAAACAGCTCGTCATGCTCACGCTGATACATGTCGTATTTCTCCCCGCTCCAGGTCCAGTTTGTTTTTCCTTCGATACGTGGAACCGGCGAACGGCCGATAGTGATGCTTCCGTCGGTACCCAGAATGTAGTCCGCGTTTTCGTTGTAACAGCCTTCGATCTGCCTGTTCACTAAGAATGCGCGAAAACCATTGGGATAAAGATAATTGACGTCGAAGTGGTCGTAGATATTGCCGCCGGGCGACGGGATAATGCGGCCACCGACGGCAACACAACTGACAGGCGGCTGGTCGTGCATGGACCAGGCTATCTTGTCGACGCTATGAACGGCCTGCTCCACGAGGCTATCGCCGCATAACCAGACGAAGTTATACCAGTTCTTGATCTGCCACTCGACGTCGCTCATACCGGCAGGGCGTTCACTATCGGGCGGCATCGGCTTCACGGGGCTGGTGTAGTACGTCGCATAGTAGGCTACGGGCCTGCCGATTGCTCCGTCAAACATCTTCTGGAACGTTTCCTCGATCATCTGGTTGTAGCGCCAGCAGAAGCCCGCCACGAGCGAAAGGTTTTTCTGTCTGGCGTCTTCCGTGGTTTGTAGAACCGAACGGATGCCAGGAGCGTCCGTGCCAGCCGGCTTTTCACAGAAGACGTGCTTGTTGGCACCAACGCATGCCGCCAAATGGACGGGGCGAAATCCAGGGGGTGTGGCTAGCAGCACAACATCCACGCCGCTTCCGATTACTTTCTGATACGCGTCCAATCCCACAAATTGGCTGGGCTTGTCAGCTTTCACGCGTTCAGAAATCTTCGATATTTCCTTCAGCGTTCCCAGCGACTTGTCGATCTGCGCCTGATCGACATCGCCCACCGCGGTAAGCTCCGCGTTGTTGTCGGCGTGCAGGGCCTGGGAGGCAGCGCCCGTGCCCCGCCCTCCACAACCGACGAGACCAACTTTGATAGCGTTGGTGACCGTCTGCGCGGAGATGATTGCGGGAAATCCTGTAACTAGTGCTCCACTCAGCGCCCCGGTAGCGGTCTTCAGAAAGCCCCGGCGGTCGGCTAAGGGGGATGGATTTGTCGTTTGCTCTGCCATGGCTTTAGATTTTATACGATTGTCAGATTCCAGACGAAAGAAAATAGCATCAAGGTGCTAAAACAGAAGAACCGCCTCGCGGTTCACAGGCGACGTTAGCGTCGTTCAATTCAATTAGACTCTGAAAGGGGTTCAGATGTATCGGCGTACTTTTCTTCAGGCCGCAGCAGCGTTTGCGGCGAGCGCTTCCACCATGCCGGGAAAACTTCCCATCTATCGGGGTGTTGAGTTCAGCATGCTCCCCACGCAGATGAGCATCCGGGACAGACTGAAACTTGCACGGGATTGCGGATTCGAGCAGGTGGAATGCCCTACCACTCCAGACCAGAAAGAAGCGGCGGAGATGAAGGACGGGGCGGCGAGCGCCGGGATCAAGATCCATGGGGTAATGAATATGGATCACTGGAAATATCCGCTTTCGTCGGCGGACCCGGCGGTGGTTCAAAGGAGCCTGGAGGGAGCGCGCACCTCGCTACGGAATGCTCATTTCTGGGGTGCAAGCACGGTTCTCATCGTGCCCGGAGTGGTGGACGCGAAGACATCGTATGCGGACGCCTACACAAGATCGCAGGCAAACATCCGCAAGCTCCTACCCTTGGCGGAGGAGCTGCGCGTCATCATTGCGATCGAGGAAGTGTGGAACAAGTTTCTGCTGAGCCCGCTGGAGTTCGCGCGCTACGTGGATGAGTTCAAGAGCCCTTGGGTTCGGGCGTACTTCGATGTCGGGAACGTGGTCTTGTACGGTTACCCCCAGGACTGGATTCGAATTTTAGGCAAGCGAATCGTTAAGCTGCACATCAAGGATTTCTCGTTTCGGACCGATCCGGCCACGAAGAATAAAGTGGCGGCCTGGACGCCATTGCGCGAAGGCGATATCGACTGGAAGGCAATCTACAATGCGCTTTCGGACATCGGCTATCATGGGACCGCGACTGTGGAACTTCCGGGGGGAGACGCCGCCTACCTGCGGGAAGTGAACCATCGTCTGGAATTGATTCTGGAAGGCAAAGCCTGACGCTTTACTTCGAAGCAGGCGCAGTAATCTCGGCCTGTTTGGCGAGTTCCTCGTTCACCTGATTGTTCTGGCGTTGAATCTTCTGGTACGCTTCCATGTTCTCGCGTGCCCGATCCGCATTGCCGGCGGCCCGGTAGGCGCGCGCAAGGCTGTAATGGAGGCTGCCGTCATCGTCGAGAGTGATGGCTTTCTCCAGGTGCGGAATGGCCTCAGCGTTCCGGTCCAAGGACACCAGTGCCAGTCCTAGTGCCGCATGGGCAGGCAGCATGCCTGGATTGATCCGCAACGCCGTTTCGAGATAAGGAATGGCTTTCGCCGACTGCTGCGTACGCCAGAGGCTTTCGCCGAGCATAAAGTTCAGGTCTGGAGACTTGGGGTCCGCCGCAAGCAGGGCTTCAATCATGGGCATGGCCGCTTGATAATCGTGCGCCAAAAAGAGCGAGGTGGCGAGTTCGGTTTTCAAGTGTTCGTCGCCGGGAGCAAGCGCAAGAGCGGCGCGCCACTCGTTTGCGGCTTCGCGGTCCTGCCCGTGATCATGGAGAATTTGAGCTTTCACGGCGTGGAGTTCGACCGATTCCGGCAATTGTCCCAGTCGCTCGAACGCCTGCAGCGCCAGTTCGTTGTAGGCCTTCGTGGCCCAGAATGAGGCATCTGCGGTTGTCCCTGGCGCAGTGAGCTTTACCGTCCCTAAGAAGTCGCCGTGAACGAACCGGCATCGCGGGGTTTGCGCGGCGCAGCCGGAAGCTACAGGTTCGCCCTGCTTTTCTTCCGAGGCAGCCCAGTCTTCATGTCCTGTTTTCCTGTAGACACTGGCCAGGCCCTGATGGACACCGGGAAGCTCGGGCGCCCTTTTTTCGGCTTCGCGATAAAAGAAGAAGGCGCTCTGGTACTGGTGCTGTTGGACGCGAGCATCCGCCAGCAGTGCCGCTACATAGCCGGATTCCGGAGCGATTTTGGTGAGGCGACCAAAGCTCCGCGCCGCGAGCGATTCGTAAGCTTTGCCCAAACCGTACCAACCCTTTGGGTCCGACGGGTTCAAAGCAGTCAGCTGGCGATACTGTTCCGCTGCATCGCCGAAATGGTCCACGCTCATCTCCGCTCCGGCCAGCATTCCGCGCGCGTTGGCGTCCTTAGAGTCGAGCGAGACGAGTTTTTTGAGAAGCGGTATGGCTTCGGCTGGCTGGTTCAACTGGAGGCGCGCCATCGATAAAGACGTAAGCGCGGGAATGTTGTCCGGCTGCGATTTGAGCACGGCTTGGAAATGGGGAATCGCCCGGGCAGGATGTCCAGCCATCTGCTCGGCGAGCGCGAGATTCAGCAGAAGGCCGGGATTCCCGGGCAGTGCCTGGACAAGCTTCTGATAAACGCCGATTGCGTCTTCGAAGCGGCCTTCGGCCATCAATTCCTTGCCCTGGCGGGATTGGAGCCCCATGTCGTCCGCTTGAAAAGGGAGCAAATTGCAGGCCGCTAAAAAGAAAAAGGCGGCCTGCCAAGCAAGCCGCCTCCCGTACTGTGGAACTTCCATCACTACTGCATATTTACCATTGCAGACGAAGAGCAAAACGTATGTTGCGCTCTCCGTAGGAGCTGGTTATCCGCAGGAAGTTG
>DATIMM010000219.1:0-20746 GCA_035475295.1 Bryobacteraceae bacterium | reverse complement strand
CGTTTTCGCATGCCGCCTGGGATCAATCCGCCGTGGATTTTGCGCTTCGGCGCGGATACCGTCCCGATCATTCAACTCGCTTTGAGCAGCGATTCATTATCAGAAGCTTCTCTTTACGACTATGGCCTGTTCCGTGTACGGCAGCAATTGTCCACGGTTCCCGGCACGCTGCTCCCGGCGCCTTATGGCGGCAAGGTACGGCAGATTATGGTCGACCTCGATCCAACATCTCTAAGCGCAAAGGGTATTACTCCCATTGACATCAGCAACACGATTAATGCGCAGAATGTAACTTTGCCCACTGGCACCGTGAAGATCGGGAATCGAGATTACGCTATTACGACCAACAGCAGTCCGCTCGACCCGATTGACCTAAATAAGGCGCCAGTTAAGTCGGTGGACGGCACGCTCATTCACATTCGTGACGTAGCGCACGTTCACGACGGCTACGCGGTTCAGCAGAATGCCGTTCGCCGCGACGGTCAGCCAGCCGTACTGCTTTCCATCATGAAGACAGGCAGCGTATCCACGCTCGATATTGTCGACCAGGTCAAGAACAAAATCCTGCCGACCTCACGTGCCGCGGCGCCTCCTGGAATGAAGATATCGGAATTGTTCGATCAATCGATTTTTGTTCGAGCCTCCATACAGGGTGTCATTCGTGAAGGCCTGATTGCGGCCTGTCTCACGGCCGCGATGATCTTGCTGTTCCTCGGTAGCTGGAGAAGCACGCTGATCATCGCCGTCTCCATACCACTTTCGATCTTGTGCTCCATCGTGACGCTCAGTGCGCTCGGCAACACGCTAAATGTAATGACGCTTGGCGGTCTGGCGCTGGCGATCGGCATTCTGGTGGACGATGCAACGGTTACGATCGAGAACATACATCGCCACATGGCCGGGCAACCATTCCGCGAGGCTATCCTGATGGGCGCCGCTGAAATTGCCGCGCCAACCTTTGTCTCGACTCTAACGATTTGTATCGTCTTCGTTTCGGTCATTTTCCTGACGGGGCCAGCCAAATACCTCTTTACTCCCATGGCCATGGCGGTAGTGTTCGCCATGCTCGCCTCCTACATTCTGTCGAGGACGCTTGTGCCCGTCCTGGTGAAGCTGGTTCTTGCTACAGAACATCGCGGAGGCAACCACGAATTTGACCGGTCGCATACGCCCAGAAATTGGTTTGGCCAGATCCACACTCGCTTCAATCAGGGTTACGAGTGGGTCCAGGGATTCTATGTCCGACAGCTCCACAGCTTCATTGCCGACCCTAAGCGTGCGCTTATGCTCTCCGTTGCGGTGATGGCGACACCTTTCCTGCTCCTGCCATTTATCGGCCGCGACTTTTTCCCGGAAGTGGATGCAGGGCAGATACGGCTTCACGTACGTGCTGCTCCAGGCACGCGTCTCGAAGCAACGCGAGTGATCTTTTCGAGCGTTGAGCAAAAAATCCGGGAGGCTATTCCGTCCAGTGAACTTGATCTTGTTCTCGATAATGTTGGCCGTTCGGCTGAAACCTTCAATCTCGCTTTCGGTGATGGCGCCACTATTGGCCCATTTGATGGCGAGATTCTGATTGCCCTCAAGAAGGAAGGGCACGCGCCAACGCAGCAATATGTTCGCCGGCTTCGAGATGAGCTTCCGCAACGATTCCCAAATCTGACTTTCTATTTCCAGCCTGCCGATATTGTGAGTCAGATTCTGGACTTCGGCTTGCCGGCTCCGATTGATGTTCAAGTGATCGGCTACGGCGGCCGCGCGAATCTCGATATCGCACGCCAGTTGCAGAATCGCATCAGCGCCATTCCCGGCGCAGTAGACGTTCACCTGCAGCAGGTTGTCGACGGTCCGAGTCTGTACCTGAACGTCGATCGAGACCGCTCGGCCGAATTCGGCCTGTCTCAGCTCGATGTGGCAAACAGCGTGAACGTATCGCTGGCTTCGAGCTCACAGGTGCAGCCAAACTTCTGGCTGGATCCCAAGATGGGGATGACTTACATGGTGGCTGCACAAACTCCGCAATATAAGGTCGACTCCCTAAATGCTGTCGAAAACACCCCGATACCCACGCGAAATGGCCAGAGCCAATTGCTGAGTAACATGGCTTCGATCTCCCATGGCGTTCAGCCGGTGAACGTTAATCACAGAAATGTTCAGCCCGTGTACGACGTGTATTCAAACGTCCAGGACAGTGATCTCGGTTCTGTTGCGGCCAAGATTCAAAAGGTCATCAACGAATTTCAGCCCAAGCTTGCGCCGGGTAACTTCGTCGAGATGCGCGGCGAGGTTGCCAGTATGCAGGAGGCGTTCAAGAGCCTGAGCTTTGGTTTAGTCTTTGCGGCCATGATTGTGTACTTGCTGATGGTCGTCAACTTCCAAAGTTGGCTTGAGCCATTCATTATCATCACGGCACTTCCGGGAGCATTTTGCGGCATCGTCTGGGCACTCTTCCTCACACAGACCACGTTTAATGTGCCGAGTCTGATGGGCGCCATTATGAGCATCGGTGTTGCGACCGCGAACAGCATCCTGCTCGTCACGTTTGCTAACGAACGTTTCGACGCCGGACGAACAGCGTTTGAAGCAGCGATCGATGCCGGTTCGACTCGACTGCGCCCGATAATCATGACGGCGTTCGCCATGATTATCGGGATGGTTCCGATGGCGCTCGGTATGGGAGAGGGTGGCGAGCAGAACGCTCCGCTGGCTCGTGCCGTGATCGGTGGCCTGGCCGTCGCGACCGTTGCGACATTGTTTTTTGTTCCGTTGATGTTCAGTGTTCTTCGAAACAGATCGGTTTCAGATCAGGAGATTCTTTAATGCAAATTTCTAGCGCAGTAATGGTTCGGCCCGAGATCGAACCTCCCCGAAACCAGGGGAGGAGCAAACGGGTCGGTGTTCTGGCCGGCGTCTTAGTCGTGTTCCTGATACTCTTCGCGATCGGATTCGTACCCCGTCTTACGCGGCAATCACAAGCCCAGGAACTCGCCAACGAACACAAGACCCAGATTCCGACCGTCATAACCGTGCCGGTGCGCCCGGCGGGTGCAACCGCAGAGCTCAGCCTCCCCGGAAATATTGAAGCTGTTTACGTGGCGTCGATCTATGCCCGAGCCAACGGGTATGTGAAACGGAGGCTGGTAGATATCGGCCAGCGCGTTCATGCAGGCGATCTGCTGGCGGAAATAGATGCACCCGAGGTTAATCAGCAGTTGGCCCAGGCCCGGGCCGCGCTTGGCCAGACTCGCGCCGCCTACGAAGAAGCGAGAGCCAACCTCAAAGAATCCGAGGCGGCGGTTAGCCAAGCCAAGGCGAACTTCGACCAAGCCCAGGCCAATGAAGAGATCGCCAAGACCACGGACAGCCGCTGGTCCCGTCTGGTCGATCGCGGTGTCCTGCCGAAGCAACAAGGGGACGAACGGAGATCGGCTTATCACGCCCGCGTCGCGGAAGTCTCTGCCGCAGAAGCCAACATTCAGACGGCCGAGGCGACTGTCAGATCTCGCCGTGCCAGTGTTGAATCGGCCCAAGCAAACATTGCCGCTGCTCGGGCGGAAGTCGGACGACTTGAAGAAATGGTGTCCTTTGAACGCGTTCTAGCCCCATTCGACGGCGTAATTACCGAACGGCGGGTAGAGCGCGGAGACTTTGTGGGAGCTGGCGGTGCTGGCGGACAGTCCCGTCTGTTCAGCATTGCGCAGAGCAACATCTTGCGCATTCAAACCCAGGTGCCGCAGGCCTACGCGTCGGGCATCCAGGATGGAGAGCAGGCCGAGATTACTGTGAGAGGCGGCGGACAGCAGGTGGTCACGGGGAAGGTTGTTCGCTCAGCCAACGCCCTAAACGCCCAGACCCGAACATTGCTCGTCGAAGTACAGATCGACAATCGAAGCGGTGCGCTATTGCCGGGAATGTATGCCGACGTGAAATTTATTCTGCCGCGCGCAAAGAATCTGGTTGTCATTCCTGCCGACGCGCTGGTGGTGAATGGTTCGGGAACGCATGTCATTGCTGTCGGCGCGGACAGCAAGGCTCGGTTTATCCCGGTTGAGGTTGGCCGGGATCTCGGCTCCGAAATCGAGATCCTCAGTGGTCTGGACGGCAACGAACAGCTAATTTCCAATCCCACTGATGCCATCACGGATGGAAGGCAAGTGCAGGTGCGCGCGAGTGCACCGACACAAGGTAAGTAATGAAACCTCCGATTTATCTTTTGTCCGCAGCTCTGGTTGTGTTAGGGGCCGCGCGTGGGCAGACTGCTACTGGCCCTGCTTCGACCCAAGTCATGCCCGCGATTGGCCAGCATGACCTGGGCCGCGGGTATGGCGTTCCGCCGGTAGCGTCTCCGCGCCTATCGAATTCGGCTCGCATCGAAAAGCTGGTTCGCGATCACAAACTTTATCTCTCGTTGCAAGATGCCATCGCGCTGGCGCTTGAAAACAACCTGGATCTCGAACTCGAGCGATATGACGTTCGGATTGCGGCAACGGATGTTCTGAGAGCAAAATCTGGCGCCTTCCCTCGCGGTGTGGCGCTCAGTATTCACGAGGGGCCGGCAGGGGTCGGGGGACCGAGCGCTACCGGGAGCAGTACAACCGGGGCCGGCACGCTCGGCGGGGGCGATATTCCCGCGCTCAATGGCCTCGTCGGCACGGGAACGCAGACCGACCTATCCATTCTCGGCTCTTTGCCTTTGTCCACCGGCCCCTCAGTCCCCGATCTTGATCCCACGATTACGGGGCTCTTTGATTGGAACCGTACATCCGATCCTCAAAACAACGTCTTTCTGACGGGATTTCGATCGCTCAACGGCGATTCCGAGGAAATGGACGTAGCACTGCAGAAGGGTTTCACGACAGGGGCAACAGCTTCCATCGGCTGGACCAATTTCAGGCAGGACGTCAACAGCCCCCTTCTGGTTTACAATCCGTCGACCGCCTCAAGCCTCTTTGTCAGCGTGAATCAGCCACTGCTCCGGGGATTTGGAACGGGGGTCAACAACCGCTACATTCGGATTACGAAGAACAACCAAAAGATTTCTGATCTGGTCTTCGAACAGCAAGTGATGGCGACCGTCTCGTCCGTCGTCCAACTATATTGGGACCTGGCGAGCTTAAAGGAAGACGTGGAGGTTCGTCGCGAGGCGCTGCAAGCCGCTCAGCAGTTGTACAGGGACAACGTAGCAGCGGCTTCGGAGGGAACGCTTGCTTCTATCGATGTTACTCGGGCTCGCGCGGAAGTAGCTCATCGTGAGCGGGATCTTAGCGTCTCTCAGACTCTGGTTCGTCAACAGGCCGAAGTGCTGAAAGACTATCTGACGCGAACCGCTCTGGACGACACGCTAGCAGACCTGGAAATAGAAGTCACTGACCGCGTGGAAGCGCCGGACACGCAGGTGATTCCGCCGGCCGTGGAACTGATGACCCAAGCACTCAACAGCCGGCCCGACCTGGCTCAGGCTCGTCTGCAACTCCAAAACTCACAGATCAGTCTGAAAGGCAGCAAGAATGCTCTGCTCCCGGACCTCAACGTGTTTGCGCGTGTGCAGAACAGTTCGCTCGCTGGTTCCGAAAATCCCATTGCTAACGGTCCTGTCCTCACCAGCACTGCGGCTTTGGCAAGCGTTCCGCCGAATCCTGCCCTTATGGGTGGATACACTGACGGCCTGGGCCAGCTTTTTCATCATGATTTCCCACGCTATGAAGCCGGCCTTCAGCTGAATCTGCCGCTCGCGAATCGCGCGGCTCGCGCTGACGCCGCGCGGGATTTATTACAAGCGAGACAGCAGGAAATCCGGCTTCGCCAATTGGAGAAACGCGCCAAACTAGAGATCACAAATGCCGTTCTTGCTATCCAACAAGCAAAGGCCAGCTTTGAGGCTGCAAGCCGTGAACGAGCGCTTCAACAGGAGGCGGTGGCCGCGGAACGAGAGAAGCTAAACGTCGGTGCCTCGACCACCTATACGGTAATGGAATACCAAGGTGAACTCGCCGAAGCCCGTTCCGCCGAGATTTCTGCGCGAAGCAGTTTCATGAAGGCGCAAACCGCGCTGCAGCGTGCGCTTGGAACGATTCTTACGGCAAATAATGTTTCACTCTCCGACGCTCTAGGCGGAGTCTCAAACCGGCCATGATGGGAGCAGCCGCTCGAAACGGGATAATAGTGCCTAGCCATGCAACCCAAGCAGATTGCAAAAGTAGCCAAAGCGCTGTCAGATGAAACGCGCCTGAAGATTTTTCAGCAGATTTTGTCGCAAGAGGAACTGAACTGCGGGGACATCTGCGGCAACCAAGTAGTGGGACATGCGACTGTATCTCACCATTTACGAGTGCTTACGGAAGCCAATCTGATTGAGGCACGCCGGCAAGGGCAGTTCATCTTCTACAAAGGAGTTCCCGAAACCTTGATGGAATTTACAAAGAGCGTTTCCCGCATGGAGCGGAGCAAGCCGAAACCGGTGCTGGCGTAAAACATCTCCTGCAAGCTTTGAGGCTGACAGGCGAGCGTGAATACGGTAGGTCTGTGAACGATGGCCAATTACACTCCGCCAAGTTTCCACCCAGGAGCACGGCCGGCCGGTGGAGCTATCTGACGGGCGCTGTGGACGACGGTGCCGGCTTGCCGTCCACCGTAGCCGGTTCCATCAGCTCAGTCCTGGTTCCATCCGGATCGAATAGATTCACTTGTCGCTTGCGGTTCACTCCGACTCGAATTTCGATAGGCTTCGAGTACCGCTTGCGATATGGCCGGGCATTGAGGGTCGCGACCGCAGCGCTTGCAGACGGAACTTCAAGCGCTAAGTGATGTGCGCTGCCGCGGTCAGTAGCCGGTGGCTGCTCCTTGTAGAGCATAAACTCCACATAGTCGTCGCCATCGGGAACCCTTAGGTTGATCCACGATAGAGTTTTTCCGGACTTGCTGCCCCGCCACGTTTCGCGAAACCCCAGGAGCCCGGTGTAGAACTTCATTTCCGGTTCAAGATTGGTGACGATGACCCCGACGTGCATCAGACGCTTGGAGATGCGCGTATCCGGCAGGAACTTGCCCTTCTCCCGCATTGTCCACCCGTCCGGTTCGTATTGCACGATTTCAACACCATGCCCCTCCGGATCTTTTACCGTGAAGTTGGAATTCCCGATACGCCCTTTAGAAACTTTTGGGGGAACTTTAACTCCCTTCGCTCCCAAATAGGCCCGCATCGCTTCGGCGTCATCCGTTTCGATGGATATATGATTGAGCCTGTCAGAATTAGGTTCTTTCTCGGGAAACAGCTCAATGTACTGCCGGTCATTGATTTTGAAAAACGTCATGGCCAACGAGCCATCCGGATTTTTGAGCACGTAGGGTTCCTGAAAGCCCAGAAAGTCGCGATAGAAAGCACGGGACTGTTCGAAGTCTTTGGCAAAAATACCAATATGCGCAATGCCCAGGATCTTTGGGCGTTGGGGTTCCCCGGCGCTCAACAGCAACGCGCACAGTGCCGCCAGGCTCACTAGTTTCGTCATATGTCTCTTCAATAACTCTTCATTCAACGCTATCAGCGGGCCTCGCAGACAGGCAAAGATTTCAGTATCCCAGTTAGCGGGCGCCACGGTTAAACTCGTATTCCAGCTTCACACAGCCGTGGATCAGAACGGCTAGGCAGAACGAGAAAACCAGGCCAATTCTCTGCGATGTACGATAGCCTGACTTGCCCAAATCGAAAGCGGGCGACACTGGCGACGCATTAGCCCTGGAACAAAGCCAGAATCAGCTTGTCACTACCAGACATAGCCACTTCGTACCAGTAACCCGGCATGGAGCCGCATCGTCTGTGAAGCTGAGCAAACTATGTCACAGTCCATCGCCTTGCATCCAACGTACACCGGTCGATCGCCATTTCCCATTAATGCGACCTGCAAAACCCGCACGGACCTATTAGACCGGCTCGCCGGCACACTCGCAAGTCTCGGGTGCGCAACGGTTGAGCTCACAAGCGCCGTGGAAAACGGCGACACGGCTCACTCCCGGTTCGTCCAGATTGCAGTCGAGAGACTGAGGGAGGATTGCAGCAGTATTCGGGTTGCGTTGCGACAGCACAGGGCCGCGCATGGCTGTTGATAGATGATCCGGATGAAGTTGTGGACGCATAAGCGGTGCCATTCGCTATCTATGACGGGCCGTCGATCAGAACGGTCTCGATGCAGGCAGCTTGGGCAATCGACTTACCGTTTTTCGCTACCAGCCCTACGCAACAGAATCCAGAATGACGTTACGCCGTATGGAAACTCCCTGGCATCATGCCTGTTCCGTAACGGGTACCGCACGGGCGAGGCTCTCGCGGCATTCATTCCAGGTGGAGCGCAGGACGTCACGGCTATAGGTCAGGTGGCGCTTGTCCGGGGAGAACACTTCGAGCGTGATGGTGCCATCGTAACCGCAGGTCTGGAGAGCCGTAAGACAGCCACGGAGTTCGACTGTTCCGGCGCCAAGTGGCAGGTGAAGGTCCGCGTGGCCTCCCTTGTTATCGTGCAGGTGCACATGTTTTAGGCGTGTGCCGTATGCGCTGAGGATTTCTTGGGTCGTATTATGCGGCACCTGCAGATTCGCATGCCCGATATCGAGATGTAAACCCAGTTCTGGCATGCGGTCCAGCAATTCGCCCAGCTGTGCGGCGGAGTTGTAATCACCCGGTAGATTCTCGATCATCAATCCGACCCCGGTTTTTTCCACGTCGGGCAAAAGCTCGTGTAGTGAATGGAGGTTGCCTTCGATGTAGAAGCTGCGCGGGTGCCAGGGCGTGTGGCGATCCGGATGAATATTCATCCACTTCGCACCGACCTCGGCGAAGCGATAGAGGCAGCGCCGGAGTTCGGCGACCGCTGCGGCACGGATTTCCGGGATGGCACTCGCCATCGGGAGGTACCACGCGGTGTGACCGACCACACTCATCCGACGGCGCTCCAGCGCCGTGCGGATTGCCCGAATATCGACGTTCCAAGAAGCGGCGGCAGGGGGTTCCAAGGTGAGATCCAGGAACTCCATTCCTGCATCTGCCATCCAATGAATCTCTTCAACTACATTGCGTTCGGGATGGTTCATGGTGCCGATAAGCATGCGTTTGACTCCTGTATCATAGGCGGTGTTCTTCGTCGAGCGTCGGGGTAAACCAGGGCCGGCCGTCCAGCAATCTCGCTCGGTTCTTGGAATCTGTTTCTCCTGCCACCGATTCTGCGAGGCTGAGCTGGTCCAAAATAGCTGGGGGAAGCTCGTTGTATCGGTCTGGGCAGATCCACCGGAATGCGCTTACCAGAGCCGCGAGCAGCGGCGTGTCTTCGGCCGTGCGGTTCAACAGGTGTGCCCAGTCGAGTTCCGTACCGATGCTATAGAGCATATTCAGGACGTCGGGCCAATCACAGCGGTCCCGTTGCAGAACATAGAGTTTGCTCCACAACGTTTCTTCTGGCCGCAGGAGCCGGAACGTGAGCCCATGGACGGATAGGGACGGCCCGCTGAGCCACTGGGGGTCGACTTGGGCGCGCTGGTTTGCCATGGCCCACATAATATCGACGATCAAATCCTGGCGAAAAGCACGAAAGATCCAGTTGCGGTCGTAGGGAACGCGTTGGTAATAATCTAAAAGCCCCATATCCAAAACGACTTGGATCATCGCTTCGCGATGCTGAGGCTGGATGTAAAGATCAATGTCCTTCGTGTCCCGAATCTGACCCGCATAAGCCATGGCGGTCAGTCCTCCTCCAAGGGCAAACGGAATCTGACGGTGAATCGCTTCGCTCATAATGTCACGATAGAGCGACCATCGGCTGGAGGGCAGGCGTTCGCACCAGGCCCGAAAACGATCCACCTTTTCCTGGATTACTGAATTCATTTAGACGCGAGCTGTGTTCAACAGTTGTGAGATGAGCGCAAAGGCGGGTCTTGAACCTAGTAGTTATTGGGGCTTAGAGGCTATTTGTCGGGCCGAGTACCCGAAGAGCGTATCCGCCCATGGGTTTAGGTTCGGGTTGCCCGGCGCAAATCAGCATAGAAATGGATGTTGAACTCCGGGTCGCGCGATTGCGGTAACGTAATGGAGTGCTAAGACGCTCGGCATCGTTGCCTTGGTTTGGCAGATGGAAATCGATAGCGCTAAAGTGAGGCAGAATGAAAGAACGGCGACACGGCACCCCAATGGAGACGGAATTACCGGCAGGCGAGCGTTGGCCGGATCTGCCGTGGAAAGAGTGGGAAGACACGGCCACGACACTGCACATGTGGACGCAGATCGTAGGCAAGACACGATTGGCGCTTACGCCCCTGGTGAATCACTGGTGGAATGTGCCTTTGTACGTCACAGCCCGTGGCTTGTCTACCTCGGCCATGCCTTATCGTGGCGGTTTGTTCGAGGTGGAATTCGACTTCATTGATAATCGCCTTAATGCTCGGCTAAGTTCCGGGAACAGCAAGTCATTAGAGCTTCGGCCGCAGAGCGTGGCCGGATTTTACGACGAGTACATGGAACTGCTCCGGGCCCTGAACGTTCACGTGCAGCTTAATAGCAAGCCGGTTGAGGTCGCCAATCCGATCCCGTTCGGGGAAGACCGGCAGCACGCCAGTTACGATAAGGATGCGGTCAACCGCTTCTGGCGAATACTGCAATACTCTGAAGCGGTCTTCAATCTCTTTCGAGCGCGCTTTCTCGGGAAGTGCAGCCCGGTGCATTTCTTTTGGGGCAGCTTCGATCTGGCCGTAAGTCGGTTTAGTGGCAAGCCCGCGCCTCCACGCCCAGGCGCAGATGCCATCACACGAGAAGCCTACTCACATGAGGTGATTAGCGCCGGTTTTTGGCCCGGTAACGGTGGCTTCGGAACTCCTGCTTTCTACTGTTATGCGGCGCCGGAACCCCCGGGGCTCAAGGACAAGCAAATTTCTCCTGCTCAGGCTTTCTATAGCCGTGACCTGAATGAGTTCTTGCTGAAGTACGACGATGTACGTCAGGCCGTATCACCGGGTGAGGCTGTACTGGAATTCCTGCAAAGCTCCTATGAAGCCGCTGCAAACCTGGCCGGTTGGGATCGTGCTGCCCTGGAGCGCTTGCCAATTGAATCGCGCACTTCTATATGAACTTTGCAACGGACGGCGGCAGGTATCTCACGGCGACTACCGAATCAGGTATGTTGATCATCCATTCCTTGCCGGTCACGCTGAGTTGGGTTCCCCGAGACATTGTAAATAATCTCTACAACGTTGGCGGTACTGTCACCGTAGGAACATTCGATAGCCCAGATGAAGCAAAGCAGGCTGCCCTTGAGCAATATTCTGTAAGTACGGACATTTGGCAGGTTCGTGATTGTTTACCATTCGTCTCCGGTGATCAAACAAAGACTGAGAACCATACGCCCGAGATAGACGGCCATAATTTCAAGCGCCACGGCATTCACTGGAAGTAAAGCTGCGAAACGAGTCTCGAGGAACATCTTTAGATCTGGTGATTGTGGCGACAGTTTACCGTCCGGGCCCGCACGTGCCAGCATAGTGCAACTTTCCGTTGTGAACAGCCTATCGCGTCCACTTACCTGAGAGGGAGGCGATACGCCGAACTGCTTCTTGCAAGTTCTCTAGCGAGTTGGCATAGCTGAAGCGAAGATAACCGTTTCCCTGGACACCAAAGCCTGCGCCGTCGAGGCAGGCCACGCCTGCTTCATTCATCAGGACATCAGCCAGCTTCTTTGATTCGATCCCGGTCCCTTGTACGTTGGGAAACGCGTAGAAAGCTCCGCCGGGGAGAGCGCAGCGAAATCCAGGCACATCATTGATCGCGGAGCAGAAGACGTCACGCCGGCGTTTGAACTCTTCCACCATCCGGGAGACATGCTCCTGTGAACCCTGGAGTGCAGCCAGACCCGCCCGTTGAGTGAAACTGGCTGTGCAGGAATTGGAATTGACCATTAAACGATTCACCGCATCGACCATCCACTCAGGCATTACTCCATAGCCTAAACGCCAACCGGTCATCGCGTACGCCTTCGAGAATCCATCCAGAATGATGGTCTTCTCGCGCATGGTGTCTACGCTCGCGATGGAGAAGGGAGGCTCGTCATAATAAATCCGCGAATAAATCTCGTCAGAGATCACCATCAAGTCTCGCTCGCGGACTAACCGGGCGATCTCACGGATTTGCTCCTCAGGAATGATCCCGCCTGTAGGATTCTGTGGTGAATTGAGGATCAGAAGCTTCGTCCGGTCAGTCAGGCCGCGCCGCAGCGCATCAATGTCGAATGCAAACCCACGATGCTCCAGAAGCGGGACAGGTACTGGAACCGCACCGAGAAATTGGACCATGGATCGATAAATTGGGAATCCCGGGTCTGGAATGATTACCTCGTCACCGGACTCGACCAGGGCTAGCATCGCAAAGAACAGAATTGGCTTTCCCCCGGGAACCACGCAGACTTGCTCAGAGCGTGCTTCGATACCTCTCGTTCTGGACACGTGGTCTGCAATCGCGGAACGGAGTTCTGGGTACCCTTGGGTCGGGCCGTAGTGGGTCCACCCTTCGTCGAGTGCTTGCTTTGCCGCCTCGATTACATTCGATGGGGTAGGGAAATCGGGCTCGCCAATCTCGAGGTGGATGATGTTGCGCCCAGCTGCTTCGAGCGCTCTTGCCCGAGCTAGGACTTCAAAGGCGGATTCTACCCCAATCTGGCTCATTCGTTTCGCAAGGTTCACGTTTGTGATTCTCGCAGAAACTGCGCTCAGGGGTAAGAGACCTCGGGATGGGGATATCCCGTTGCGCTTGAAAGTTTGTTGCCGGACGCCGCTCGGTCGTTGTACTTCGGCCTTGGCACACGCCGAGTTCCCGATTCAAGGACTTGCGGCCCAGCAAATCTAGGTCGAGAATGGCGGGGCGACAGGCTGCTTACGTCTGCGGGCGCGGCCAAGCCCCAATGGGCATCTGCGGATTCGCCTTGCGCGAGCGTGCTTCTGCCCAGGCTTGCCTGACTGGTTCGGGAAATGTAGTGAGCATCTGGTCGATTCGCTCCAGCATTTTGTGTACTACATCGGCATGCTGGGGCGCAACGTCGTAGCTCTCGTCCGGATCTTGCGCCAGATTATAGAGCTCAGGGCTAGGTAAGACGTAGTTGTGAACGCCACCTGCGGGCGGCGGAACATAAGCAGCGGTGTTGTAACGCGCGACATGCAGCTTCCAGTTGTTCCAGCGGGCGCACTGCAGATTGTACTGATTGAAATAGAGCAGGGGATCACGTGTGATGGAGTGTTCTGCTCCAGTCAGCAACGGCCATAGCGAGAGGCCATCCATCGGCTTTTCCGGCAGCTTACCGCCACACAAGTTCGTGACCGTAGGGAACACATCCATCATCGAGGCGAGTGCGTCACAAGTTCGACCAGCAGGGATTTTCCCTGGCCAGCGTGCGATGAACGGCTCTCGAATGCCCCCCTCGTAGGTGGAGTCTTTCCGGCCTCTCAGTTTCCCTGGGCTGCCCTGATACCACGGACCGTTGTCACTTGAAAACATGACCAGCGTGTTGTCGTCGACGCCCATTTCTTTTAAGGTGCGCAGTACCTCGCCGACGCTCCAGTCGATCTCTTGGACGACATCACCGTAGAGCCCGTTCCCCGACTTCCCGCGAAATCGCGGAGAAGCAGCGAGAGGTATATGGGGAAAGGTGTGTGGAAAGTACAGCAGGAACGGCGTGCCCTTGAATTCCTGGATGAAACGGGTGGCGTGCTCTGTATAGCGTTGCGTGAGAGTTTCCAGGTTAGCGGGATCCTCCACGACCTCAGTGTTGTGCATCAGAACGCGTGGGGTCATGTCGTTGCTATACGGGATGCCGAAGTACTCATCAAAGCCGCGGCTGGTCGGCAGGTATTCGACCGGTCTGCCAAGATGCCATTTCCCGATACAGCAAGTTCGGTAGCCGCGATTTTTCAGCACATCAGCGAGAGTTTTCTCGTCGAGGTTGAGGCCGTTCTTGTCTTGTGGGAATAGGACGCGCGGAACGCCCACGCGTGTAGGATAACGGCCCGTCAGCAATGCGGCTCGCGACGGCGAACAGACCGGATCGGCTGAGCAGAAGTTTGAAAAACGAACTCCCTCGGCTGCCATCCGGTCCAGATTGGGAGTCTTGGTGGTCGATCCATAGCACTCCAGATCACCGAATCCCAGATCGTCGCAAAGGATAAAGACAATGTTTGGCGGCTTATCGGGCCTGGCTGACAGCTTCGAACCGACGGCCGCTGCCGCGATAGCACCCAAAGCTTCCCGCCGCGTGTAATAGGCTGATTGAGTCACGAGCTAACTATATCGGGAGCTACAGCAAAGGTTCAGCACAGAAGGCGGCAGGTTGGCCTAGGTCAGTCTAGAATTAAACAGCAAATCCGTTGCGTGACTGGATTCAAGGACTCGGACCGGGGAGGCCAACCCATTTCGCCTAATGCAGGCTTGCTCCAACCATCATGAAAAGGGTCCGTGTCCCGAAGCACCTCAGATATAAGCGATCACGTCAATCTCAACGAGTGACTTGCCAGGGACACCCGCAACCGACACAGTTGTACGAACGGGAGGTTCCGAGCCAAACCGCCCTTGAAAAACTGAATTCATCCCGTCGTAATCTTTTAAATCCGCCAAATACACTTGCGCCTTCAAAACCTTGTTCATCGAAGATCCGCAGGCCTCCAGCTTCTGCTGAATTTCGTCAAGGACATGTTTGGTATGAGCTTTGATATCGCCTTCGAAGTGTGCTCCGATTCCAGAAAGGAACAGCAGATTTCCATAGGAGACCGCCGGACTGAATAGAGGAGTCTTCTCGGGAGCCTTTCCGTCCTTCCACCACACCTTCTTAGATGTTGCAGTTTGCGCACCAGCAGAGCCGGCTCCGGCGACTGCCGCCGCACCTGCAACTGCAGCGCCTTTTCCAATGAAACTTCTGCGATTCGATTGAGACATTAGCTTATTTTTCACTCAGTTCTTAATGAAGTCAAGGCTCCATCAATCCACGGTTTAATAAAAGTCCGATTCACCTGTCAAAACATCAGCTTCAAAGCAAACTGGATTTCGCGGTTATCGTGCTTGGTAGACGTAATGGTTCCGAAATTGGAAGCACCGAACGTCGCGTTTGGATTACTGAAAGCAGGAGTGTTGAAGAAGTTGAAGAATTCCGAGCGAAACTGAAGGCTGCTGCGTTCCATCAGTCGAAAGTTCTTGAACAGGGAAAAATCCACATTGTAGAGTCCAGGTCCATAGAGCAGGTTGCGTCCTGCATTGCCGTACGCATACACCGGAGTTGCAAATGCAGCGGTGCTGATGCAGTTGGTCAGATGGCCGTCTCCGCAGTTGGACGACGGGATGCCTACAAGGTTCGGGCGTTCATTGCTGCGGCCCGTATTAGCCGGATCCCCGCTGGCAATTACATTGAAGGGAAAACCCGTTTGAAGCGTGACAATGCCATTTGTCTGCCATCCGCCTAACGTGGTCCTCAACAGGCCGCTCGAGGATTTGGCAAACATTGGAAGGGCGTAGGTGAAGCTCGCCACAAAACGGTGGCGCACATCCCAATTAGAGTTGCCGTAATCGGAGTGCCAATCATATGGATTCTGTGGGAACCCTCCGCCGTTTGAATCTGTCGAAACATCCAGATTATGCGACCAGGTATAGGAGACGAGAGCCGTGACGCCGTGGCTTAAGCGCTGGCGCAGCGAGACACTCAGTCCGTTGTAGTTCGCCATCTCGTCGTTTTGAATCGTGCGGATATCGGCGAAGAGTTGATTGGGCCGCCGGGAAGCAACTGTACCGGGTCCAGGCAGATAAGGAGTGTTGTTATAGAAACTTCGATCCAGATGCGTACTATGGGAGCCCAGATATTGGATGTCCAGAGCGCCGCTGCTCCAGAGGCCCTGCTGCACATCGAAGCTCCACTGGTTCATATACGGAGTCGGCAGATTCACATTTGGCGTGATGATGTTGAAGATTTTGGCGGTCCCGCAAGCGGAAGACGGAGCAGGATTACTCAGCGCGATGAGAGGGGTGGTCAACGATGAGTTGCAGGAGACTGTAGCGCCAAAGGGCGGATTGGCACTCAAAAACGTGAATGTATTCGTCTGGTTGGGATTGTAGTAGATTCCGTAACCTGCGCGAAGAACAGTTTTCTCTGTGAGCCGATAGGCTAGACCGATACGGGGTGCAAAGTCTTTGTGGGTCGGGTTGATGAACCCAAAGCCGGGGACCGGCGGATTGGGCGGAATCAAGGCTGTTTGCTGCGGGTTGAGAATCGTGGCATATCCATTGACTGTGTAGGGAACAGTTGGCAGCTCGTAGCGCAGGCCGAGGTTCGCGGTCAGTTTTTTGGTCGCGTGCCAGTTGTCGACGATAAAGAAGCCATCCCGCCATTCTGCAACCTGGTTTCGAATCTCCGCGCTGGGAGTCAAGTCGCTTTGGGGGATTCCAAGCATGAAGTCTGCTCTGGCATCGCCTGTATAGACGCCAGTGAAGTTGAAATTGCCGTTGGCGCTGTTTACAGCCGAACGAGAAGTGATCAGCTTACGAAGCTCCGCTCCGACGATCAGGGTGTGCGCTCCATGCGTGTACGTGAACGAGTCGGTGCCTTGCCAGGTGGTGTCGAACTGAAACCAATTCGAGGCACCGTTGCCCAGACTCATAAATCCGGTATTGGTAAAGAGCGGTATGCCGGGATTGTTGTTAACAACATCGCCGTTAAAACCGGGAATACCTAAATCGGCGCCGGCCGTTTTCAGATTGTTGGTATACCAGTAATTCAGTGCGTCCGTCACCAAGTTTTGCCGGCCGACGCGGAAATCATTCACCATGTTGGGTGTAATGGTCTGGGTGTAGCCGACGACCCAATTACGTGTGGCGACTGGAAGGTAAGTGCCATTATACGGACCGGTTGCGCCAGTTACATACTCTTCGTTGTTCCATGCATACCGGAAAAAGAACTTGGCCTTTTCGCCGATATTTTGGTCGATCCGGTCGATGGTTTGGTTGAAATGGTCGTTATTCGGAAACGTTGCGGAGTAGTTGCTGGAAGTCCCGGGTAGGTTTGGCGTGGGCATGTACTGAAGGGCTTTTAGCGCTTGCGGTGAGAGCGCGGAAGCAGGAATGATATTTCCTGGGAAAGTCATGCCGTTTACGGGTTTCAATTGCTTTGGAGATTCGGAGAAATTTCCTTGCCGCATCAGCGGGGTAAGCACGTTATCGAGAGCGCTGACCTGCTTCACTAGACGCAGGCCTTCATAATCGGCCATAAAAAACGTTTTGTTTCGGCCGTCGTAGAGCTTTGGAATGAAAACAGGGCCATTGACCTCAAACCCAAACTGATTCTGGCGAAGGGGAGCTTTGGGAGTATCAGGCTTTTGAAAGAAATTGCGGGCGTCGAGCACGTCGTTTCGGAAGAACTCCCATACAGCACCATGCAAATCGTTGGCGCCAGTTTTGGTAACGAGGTTTAAGTGCGCTCCCAGATATCCGCCATATTGAGCCGAGTATGTTCCGGTCTGAACTTCGAACTCCTGAATCGCATCCGGTGACGGGTGGTACGGAACCGTCGTGATCAGATTGTTCATAATGGCGATTCCATCGAGCGAGACACTATTTTGAATCTCGCGCGTTCCGGCTCCGATAAAATCCTCGCCAGGCGGAATGCCATTCGGACTCTTTTGCCCAGGCAAGACGCCGGGAGCCGTGGTGGCAAGCTGAAGTGGATCGCGTCCGTTGAGAGGCAACTCTGCCACGGAACGTTCGCCGATAACTTCCCTGACACTGGCATCGTCGGTCGCTAGAGGCGGCGCGCTAGCGGTAACTTCAACCTTCTGCGACATGGCGCCTACTTGTAGCGTGAAGTCGGTACGCACGGTCTGGTTGTAGTTCACCGTGATGCCGTTCTTCACGATCGTTTGAAACCCTGGCCGAGTGGCTGTGATGCTGTAGTCCCCGGACTTCAGAAACTGGACTGTGTAATCGCCCTGATCGTTGGTTGTCACTTTATACGTTTCCTGGGTACCTGTGTTGGTCGCCACGATCGAGACGCCAGCCATGGAAGCGCCCGCGCTGTCCACTACCGTACCTACCAGAGACGTTGTGTTTGCCAATTGGGCCCAAAGAGCACCACATGCTGCCATTGTCAGCACGCAAGTAGAGATGAGCTGTTTCACTGAATACCCCCGAAACGAAGAAGTTGTGCGAGCGCACGGTCTCGCTTACACGCCTACGCGGGCGACGAAGGTGGACGGCGGACTACTTGGCCTAGTAGTTTAACGTCGTTGCACTGCTTAGAAATGAAATTGAAGCATGCACGTAAAAAAATGTCAACAGCTTCACAGGCCGGGGGTCAGATCTTGGTCGGCGTTTTGACCGGTCGGATAACGCCTTCGGGGCTTGCGTACTGATGTCGTTGCGCAGACCACTTGGCTTGCCCATACTCACCCAACCCAACGTCGCCAGACATTCTGTCGCCGTCGACCGTGCCCGTGAAGTCGTAGAACAAGCGGGTTCCTTGTATTTTTTGCGAACTGCGTAGACGGATCAGATTTGCGGCAATTTCGCCCTTCAGATCGCCCTGTCCGTACTCACCGTAGTGCGTGCCAACCAGGCTCGATCCGCTTTGCACCAAGTCCAAACTGTGATCCGCTGAACCGCGCACAAATTCAATTTTTACCTGCCATTGACCGTTGACGGCTGCCGGTTGACCTTCCGGCAGTGGTGCAGAAGCCTCTGCTTTGGGAGGATTAGACAGAGTTTGGTACAGACGATCGGCGACGACCTTTACGTTGTCGGGCATCATCATGTAGGGCGTCACTACGATGGTGCTCACCATCTTGTCAGGCCTTGCCCCGGAGCTGCGGGCAAAAGCGATACGCGGCCGGGAGTCCAGCAGGTGCTGACTCAGTTCGGTACCTGTGATACCAAGCTTCTCGCCATCCCACTGGATCTTCAGCGACGGAGTGTGATTTGAAAGGCCTTCTGGCTGTATGATCTCCGTGCTCACTCCATTCACCCGCTTCACTGAATCGGAGATCTGGTTGAGCCAGGACACCCATTGACGCCACTCCGCATCGTGGTCCCGTTTCTTCCACATCTCCACGGCGGTCATCATTCCCATCATTTCTTCTTTGCCGACTTTCAGCGATCGCCCAAAAGCGTGATGGGGAGCGGCATTTGCCCAAGCGGCTTGGAGGAAGTTCTTGTCTCCCAGCAGCAAGCCGGCGCTTTGCGGACCGCGAATGCATTTGCCGCCACTGTAGGCGACCACAGTAGCGCCGCGTTGCAGGTGCAGATTAGGAAATGTCAGCCCCTCGGCGGCCGCGTCCACGATGACCGGTACGCCGTGACGCTTCGCCACGGCCGAAATTGCTTGTGTACCCAGCGGGCCGTCGTCGCCCGGTCCCGCAAGAATATAGACCATCGCGGTGTGGTCATTAAACGCGGACTCCAGCTTCGCCGGATCGTTTACTTCAATGATCTTTACACCGACCATTCGAACTGCGTGGTCGTAGACATTACGCGAGTACTCCGGAATGATCACTTCATTTTTCAGCCCGGTGAGATCTGGAAGGCGCTGCATGCGTTCCGGATTCGTTCCTGCGACTGCCGCGCACGTACAAATGGTTAACCCGGAACAGCAACCGTTGCTTACGACGCCCCACTCCGCTCCCGTTAGCTCCGCTAAACGCTTCCCGACGCCATCCATCAACTCGTCCATTTGAACGTAGTTTCTGGATGCTTCATCCATCGCCTTCTTAACTTCCGGGAGCGTCTGCGAGCCGGTAATGATCGTGAATGTACCGCGGCAATTGATCAACGGCTCCACGCCGATCGATTCGTAGAGACCCGTACTCTCGGCATTTGTCGTTGGATGATAGGTGGGTGGGGCGGTAGATGGCCCAGGTTTCGCGAATACAGGACTAAGCACGCCCATAGCTGTCGCCAGGCTGCCTGCTTTTAGCAAATCGCGGCGACTTTGCCTGACGGCAGAAGGTTTATCGATAGATTGTGGCATTGTGGGTCACCAGTTTGATACTTGTCCTAATGTTCTGATCGGCCCGGGTTGAGACCGTCCCAACGCGGGTCGCCAACAGCTCTGTAGTTCTTCGGCAACGTCTTCCAATCGGGACGGCTGATGCCGTTCAGATCATAGACGATCTTGCCGTTCTTCACAGTCATTTCGCAGGTCAGCTTTTGGGTGCCGTCCATGCGCGCTCCATACATGTCCGTAAAGCCGAACTTGCCCTTTTCGAGGCGCAGCACCGCGACATCCGCGGGAGAGCCAACAGACAGATTACCCAACTCGTCGTGATGAATTTCCCGCGCAGGATGCCAGGTGGACTCCGCCATCACCTCGTCCAGCGGAACACCGAGCGCAAGGAATTTATCCATCACATTGAGCATGTCTTTCATTCCGGCGTTCATGCTGCCGATGTGCAGGTCGGTGGATATCGAATCCGGCAGGAAATGCTCTTTTATCGCTTCCGCCGCAACAGGCCAGGCAAAGCTCCCGCCGCCGTGGCCAACGTCGAAAATGATTCCTCGTTTCCTACCTGCTTCGAGAGCTGGATTCAATTTCCCAGACGGTAGCAATTCATTCCGAAGCCCGGAAAATACGTGAGTGTAAATGTCGCCGGGACGAAGTTTTTCAGAAAACAGAACACTGATCGGGCGTTCCGGTTTGTTCGCCCCAAAGTCCACCATCACGGGAATATTCGCCATTTTGCCAGCCTCGACCGCGTGCTCCAC
>DATIMM010000218.1:0-20727 GCA_035475295.1 Bryobacteraceae bacterium | reverse complement strand
TTCTCGTACACGCGGCCGACCGGCGACTCGCGCCCTACCAGTACCAGCAGGTAATAGCCAAGCACCGTCGGCGGCAGCACCAGCGGCAGTGTGATCAGGGTGTCCAGCAGGTTCTTTCCCCAGAAGTTCTTGTGCGAAAGCAGGTACGCGACCAGCGTTCCGACCGATAAAACCAGGAATGTCGTGATGGTGGCTACGCGCAGGCTGAGCCAAAGCGGAAACCAGTCGATAGACGAGAGGACCTGCATCGTTTGGGCGAAAGAAGGAACCCCGATTATAGCTTTGGGGCCGTCCGTAGCATTAGGCGCGGCCTTCGTTCGAGTACCGGCAGGGAGAAACGGAACGTGGAGCCGTGTCCTTCGCCGGCCGATTCCACCCAGATCCGCCCGCCATTGCGCTCCACCACCTGCTGGCAGATCGCCAGGCCAATCCCCGTACCGGGAATCTGCTGGCTGTGCAGGCGCTTGAAAATCCCGAATATCTGCGCGTGATACTCGGCTTCAATGCCCATCCCGTTGTCCTGCACGGAAATAATCCACTCCAGCCCTTTGCGTTCGGCGCTGATCGTAATCTCCGGCTGCCGCTCGCCCCGGTATTTGATCGCGTTGCCCACCAGGTTCTGGAAAAGCTGTACGTACTGCGCCTCATATCCGGCAACATGAGGAAGAGGCTGGCGGATGATCGTGGCTCCCGCCTCGCTGATGGCTTCGGCCAGATGCGCGAGGGCGTGGTCCAGGGCGCGATCCAGTGCCACGTCCTCCTTGGGAGAGTCCGCATTCTTGGCGATCGATGTATAGGACAGCAAGTCCTGGATCAGTAAGGAAATCCGCTTCGCCCCGCCGATCACATAATCCATCAGCTCCTGATCTTCGTCGTTCAGTCTCCCCTGAAATCGCCTGCCCAGCAGTTGCGTGTAACTGGTCACCATGCGCAGGGGCTCCTGCAGGTCGTGCGCCGCCGCGAAGCTGAAGCCCTCCAGGTCCTTGTTCAGCCGCCGCAGTTCGCGCTCGGTCATAAACTGCTTATGAATGTCGGTGGAGGTGCCCACCCATTTGTAAATTTGCCCGTCGGAGTTGCGGAGAGGAAGGGCTCGGGTTAAGGCCCAGCGCCATTCACCCGAATGATGCCGCATCCGCTGCTGAACTTCGTACAACTCGCCGGTCTGGATGCAGCGTGTCCATTGAGCAACCGCCGCCGGTATGTCGTCGGGATGGATCGCGTTCTGCCATTGCCACTCCTGCGGGTCATTGGGATTGAGCCCGGTAAACACCTTCCACTGTTCACTGAGGTAGTCGATGTGTCCCTCTGGCGTGGCGCTCCAAACCAGCTGTGGAATCGCATCGGCGAGTGTTCGGAACCGTTCTTCGCTTTCCCGCAAAGCTTCCTCGGCGCGCTTGCGCTCCGTGATGTCCAGCACGGCGCCGTTCAGGGAACAAGGTCGGCCCTCCGCATCGAGCTTGGCCTTCCCGCGCGCCGCCACCCACCGCACTTCGCCATCGCGGCCCAGCACGCGATACTCCGGTGTGTAACGTTCGCCCGTCGCCAGAGCCCTGTCCCGTGCGGCCTTCACGGCTTCCAGGTCGTCAGGATGCACCCTGCTGAAAAACAGGTCTAGCGGTATGCCGCCCGCCGCCTGCTCCTCCGTCAGGCCGAACAGCGCCGCCAGATTGCCGTCCCCCACCACCGGACCGCCCACTTGCCAGGTCCAAATCCCAAGCTCGGCAACATTGATGGCCGCCTGCAGCCGCTCGCGAACCGTTCGGAGCTCGTCCGTATCGCGACGCTGGGCATCGATGTCGATCAGCGCCACAATCGCGCCGATCATCTCGCCAGAGCTGTTACAAATGGGCGCGCTCGTAATGCATACCCATCTCCGGGTGCCATCTCCGCGCTGGTATTGGACTTCCAGCTCCGCCCTTTCGCCTGTTTCGAGCGTGCGTACCAATGGGTACTCGTCGCTCTCTACGTGCCGTCCGTCGGCGTGATAGCTGACCCAGTTACCGTGATACTCCTTGTTTGGCGAGAAAATCACCGGGTGCCCGCAGATTATCTCCACTTGCTTGTTCCCGAAGAGGATCCGCCCCGATGGTGCCTCCGCCAGCACGATCCCGACCGGCACCTGATCCAGTACAGCGTGCAGCTGCGACCATTCTCCTGCCAGTTTTTCGTTGAGAGTCTCTCCCATTCTCCTTCGCTCACATAGACGCCGGTCGCGGGTTTTCTATTCCTGAACCGCGCTTCCGTGTCCAACCTTACGCTTCTGGTAAATAGTCATTAAAATTCTTGAATCAGTTTCATAACAGGAGTAGTATTCAGGCCAAGGAGTGTATTTCCCCGTATGAACCTCGTTCTTCACATATCCGTTTGTGGAGCGTTAGTCGCCGCGATTGTTGGATTGATGATCTATCGTAAATGGCTGGAGGATTACTGCGATCACACGATTCACCTTCACAACGATGCTCACGATAGCAGCATCATTGAGGCCCAGTCGGCTGAGTGCCGGCGCATTGCAGCTATTGATAAGGTGAACAACTTCCTGATCGCGGCCGTAATCATCTATGCCGCAACGGTGATCAGCATTCTTACCTACCAGGCTTGGAACGCCGCCTAAAGCGCATTGAGCTAAACGACGGCCTCCTGTTGCGGTTGCGGAGCTTCCAGCGGTATCTTTCTGTCTCTTGCCTCCCTTAAGCGATGCAAGACGACCCGCAGAATGGCGAAAACAGGCACCGAGAAGATCATGCCTGGAATACCGCCGATAGCTTCGCCCGCCAGGACGGCGAATAGCACTAGTAAAGGATGTAGCTCCACACCGGAGCTCATCAGGTACGGGTTCAAGACGTAGTCCTGGAAAATCCGGAAGCACGCCCAGAAGACCACAATCCACAACAGCCCGCCGGAACCAGTAGTTCCGCACACGATCAGCACCACCACGCCGGCGACTGCGGGTCCGATCACGGGGACAAACTCGCACACGGCGGCTACACCCGCCAGCAAGAACTCATACGAGTAGCCCATCATTCCCAGAAAGAGCACCCAGGCCACAAAGGAAGCGATGGCCAGAAGCACCAACGCTCGAATGTAGTTCCGGAGAAGTACGTGAACGTCGTTCAGTATGCGAACCACCAGTGTGCGGTCTCGCCCGCCGTCGATCGTGTTGAGAACCGCTGCCGAGATACTTCGTGCGTCCTTCAGAAAGAAGAACGCCAGAATGGGGACCAGTATCGCCGGGACAACGGCGCCCAGGCCTGACAGGATCCGTGGACCTGCCTGCTGCAGAAAAGGGACGACACTCGTCTGAAGCTGGACAGCTTCTTTGCTTAACAAGTCGATTATCTTCTCGCGTACGGGTTCCAGAAAAGCCGGAAGGGGAATCTTCGCCCAGCTGCCGCCAGTAACCAACGCCGGTAACCGCTTCGCCAGACTGGTCGCTTCGTCGGCGATGGTGGGAACCAGGTTAATACCGATCCCAATCAGTAATCCGATCAGCAGAACGTAAACAATCGCGAGAGCTAAATTGCGCCGCTTGCCAAAGAAACGTTCGACCACGCTGACGACGGGCGAAAGCATATAGGCAAAGAAAATCGAGCCGGCAAACAGCAACAGAGTGCCGCGAATGAAGTAAACAACGGCCAGCAGCAGCCCGAACAGGAATACCGTCCAGACAACGCGTAAAGCTCGATTGTCCAGTCCAAATATACTGTCTGTAGCATTTGGCATTCGTAGTTAGACTAGCAGGTGCTCAAGTAATTGCAATCGGGTATGTTTGAGCGGCGGAAGATATGCAAATAGCGGGGCGCGGCGTTCACGAAACCATCGAAGAATTGCGTCAACTGGAGGCAAAACTCCGGGAGGGCGGCGGCGCCAAGAAGATCGAACGGCAGCACCGCGACGGCAAATGGACCGCCCGCGAACGTATTCAGGCCCTCGTCGACGGCGGAAGCGAATTTCTTGAAATCGGCCTGCTGGTCGCTTACGACAAGCACGACGGACAAGCTCCTGGAGCGGCGGTCGTCACCGGGCTCGCGAAGATCGAAGGCCGTCCCGTGGTAGTTGTCGCCAACGACGCGACCGTGAAAGCAGGCGCCTGGTGGCCCGAAACGATCACCAAAATTCTGCGGGCGCAGGAGATTGCCATGCGCAATCGCGTACCCATCGTATATCTGGTGGATTCGGCGGGCGTGAACCTGCCTCTCCAGGACCGTATCTTTCCCGGCCAGTACGGCGCCGCCCGGATCTTCTACTACAACTCGTTGATGCGGCGCAGACTGCGCATTCCACAGATCGCGGCCGTGATGGGGCCATGCATCGCAGGCGGGGCTTACCTGCCGGCGCTCAGCGACGTCATCATTATGGTGGACAAGGTCAGCTTCATGGGGCTGGGCGGTCCGAATCTTGTCAAGGGTGCGATCGGGCAGGTAACCGACTACGAAACACTGGGCGGAGCAAAGATGCATACGGCCGTGAGCGGCGTCGCCCACTACCGTGCCGCCGACGACAAGGACTGTCTCGAACGGATACGCCAGCAGATTCGGCAGCTGCCCGAGCCCGCGCCGAAGCCGGCCGGTACGGAGCCGCGCCTGCCCGCCGCTCACCTCTACGAAACCATGCCCGCCGACCACCGTCTCCCGTATCGCATGGAAGATCTGCTGGGCTCCCTTGTCGATTCCGACGATATGGTGGAGTTTCAGCCGGAGTTTGCGCCGGAGATCCTGTGCACGACTGCCCGCTTGAATGGGCGCGCTATTGGAGTTATCGCTAACCGGCGTGGATTTGTGAAGACCGATAACGGCCCTCGTATCGGCGGCGTTCTCTACACCGAGTCGGCGCGCAAAGTTGCCTACTTCGTGGAAACCGCCGAACGCCGCGGCCTGCCGCTCCTTTATGTACAGGACGTTTCCGGATTCATGGTCGGCGTTCAGGCGGAAGCGGAAGGAATCATCCGGGCCGGAGCGGAGATGGTGGAGACAATGGCCTGCGCCACCGTCCCAAAGATCGTGCTGACGGTTAATCATGCCAGCGGCGCCGGCTATTATGCGATGGCGGGACAGGGCTTCGATCCCAATTTCACTTTCTCCTGGCCCACGGCCCGCATCGGCGTGATGGAAGGAGATTCAGCGGTGCAGGCGATCTATGGCGCCGAGCTTGACCGGTTGAAAGCCGCTGGGCAGCCGATCCCCCCGGATTTAGAGGAAAAGATTGCGCAAACGCGCGCTGACTACGATCGCTGGCTCGACGCGAAGTTCGCGGCGGCGCGGGGATACTGCGACGCGGTCATTGATCCGCTGGAGACGAGACGGGTGCTGGATTTCGCTCTCGATGTCGCCTGTGCTCACGAAGGGACCGATCATCTGCCGGTTCAATTCCTGAGCCATCAGGGGAACGGAGAGCGCCGGTGATCTGCATCGGCAATGGGCAGGGTTTCTGGGGCGATTGGCTGGAAGGTCCGGTGCGTCTGGTCGAAGGCGGGCGGCTGGATTACCTGACGCTCGATTACCTGGCGGAAGTAACGATGTCGATCCTGCAAAAGCAGCGCAAAAAGGACCCGCAGCTTGGCTATGCGAGAGATTTTCCACCCCTGATCGCGCGGATCAGCAAACGCATCGAGGATGCCCGCATCCGCGTAATCGCCAACGCTGGCGGGGTGAATCCCGTGGCTTGTGCGAAGGAAGTGCGGCGACTCGCTCCGGGATTAAAGGTAGCGGTTGTGCTGGGCGACGACATTCTGGACGGCATCGACGACCTGCTGGAATCGGGAGAGGAACTGCGCAATATGGATACCGGGGAGCCGATCTCCAATATTCGTGGGCAAATCGAGAGCGCCAATGTTTACCTGGGTGCGTTTCCGCTGGCCGAAGCACTGCGCACGGGCGCGGACGTGGTGATTACGGGGCGCTGCGCCGATGCGGCACTGTCGCTTGCGCCGATGATTTACGAATTCGGCTGGAAACAAGACGACCTGGATCTTTTAGCCAGCGGGATTGTAGCCGGTCACGTGATTGAATGCAGCACACAAGCCACGGGCGGCAACTGTCAACTCGACTGGCAATCGACGCCGGATTTTGCGCACATCGGGTTTCCGGTCATCGAAGCGAGCGGAAATGGCGAGATGGTTATTACCAAACACACCGGCACGGGCGGACGCGTGACCCAAGGCACCGTGAAAGAACAACTGCTGTATGAGATTGGCGACCCAGCGCAGTACATGACGCCCGATGTGATCGCGGATTTCCGGACCATTCAACTTTCGGATGACGGACCAGACCGAGTGCGCATCAGCGGCGTGAAAGGCAGCCCCCGTCCCGAGAAGCTGAAGGCATCCGTCTCCTACCATTACGGCTGGAAAGCGATCGGAACGCTGGTGTATTCGGCGCCTGACGCGTTCGAAAAGGCTCAGGTCGCCGATAGGATGGTACGCCAACGGCTATCGGAACTCTCGTTGCGGTTTGAAAAGATACATACGGAATTTTTGGGCGTGAATGCGTGCCATGCGCATCTTGCACCCGTGCTGGATGAACCGGCGGAGGTGCAGTTGCGCATCGGGGCGCGAAGTCCGGACAAGGAAAGCATCGAACGGTTTACGCGCGAGTTGATCCCGCTGGTCCTGAACGGTCCGCCGACGGCAACCGGCTATGGAGAAGGACGGCCGCGGGTGCGTGAAGTGGTGGCGTACTGGCCAGCGCTGGTGCCTCGGGATGCGGTTTCTCCGCGCGTGGAGGTAATTGAGTGAAGGTGAGGCTCTCGCGCGTCGCTCATGCGCGTTCGGGCGACAAAGGCGACGTCTCGAACGTCGGTCTGATCGCAAAAGATCCACGATATTATGATTTGCTGGTGCGGGAGGTAACGGCGGAGCGGGTGAAGTCCCACTTCGGGCCGCTGGTTGCAGGCAAGGTGTCGCGCTACGAACTGCCGAATCTTCATGCCTTGAATTTCGTGATGGAACAGGCGCTGGACGGTGGCGGAACCATTTCGCTGCGCACAGATGCTCAGGGAAAGACGCACGGCGCGGCATTGCTAACGATGGAGATCGAGGTAGCTCCCGATGAACCTGCTGATTAGACGCGAGGAGCGGGTGCTGCGCATTACCCTGAATCGTCCAGCGAAACGCAACGCACTCACGGCGGGCATGTGCTCTGGAATTGTTCATGCCATCACGTCGGCGCAGACGGATGCAAACGTGGGATCAATCTTTCTGACGTCGTACGGCCAGGTGTTTTGTGCGGGAATGGATCTGGATGAAGCGATGGAATCGCCCGACCAGGCGCTGGGGCAATTGCATGACCAGTTGTTCACTATCGGGGCGCGCTCGTTGAAGCCGATTGTCATTAGCGTGGATGGGCCCGCGTTAGGCGGGGGACTGGGCCTGGTGGCGCAAGGCCACGTGGTCGTCGCGGAACCGGGCGCAGTGTTTGGGCTGCCCGAGATTCGCGTCGGGCTATGGCCGTTTTTGGTTTACCGTTCGGTTGCGGAAGCGCTAGGTTCACGCCGGGCAATGCAACTGAGCCTCACCGGCAGCACGTTTTCGGCGCAGGAGGCTATGCAGTGGGGGCTGGTGCATCATGTCTGTTATCCGCCCGTGGATGAGCAGGAGCGTGGCGCGGCGATCGCCAGGGATCTTGCGAAAGCGAGTCCCAGGGCGATCAAGGCCGGAATGCAGTATGTCCGTGCCTCGCGGGGCCGGTCCTGGAGCAAAGCAGGCGAACTTGCGATTGCCCTCCGCGACCGCGTGATGGCGAGTCAGGATTTCAAAGAGGGCTACCGCGCGTTCAAAGAGAGGCGCGATGCACGTTGGCCCAGTCTTGCCGCGAAGCCGAAGGACAAAGAGAAGAAGTAGTTTTGAAGATTGTTTTCCTTTGTTTGCTGGCGGTCTTGCATTGTAGTGCGTCTACCGTCCATTCGCCTACGTTTTACAAAGATGTCCTGCCCATCTTGCAGGAGCGCTGTCAGGGGTGCCACCGACAGGGCGAGATGGCGCCCATGCCGTTGGAAACGTATCTGCAGACGAAGCCTCATGCGCGTGCTATCGAGCAGGTGACCCGCGATAAGAAGATGCCGCCGTGGTTTGCGGACCCGCATTTTGGGCGGTTCGCGAACGATCCTTCTCTAACGGCGGACCAAATCAGTACTCTCGCCGCGTGGGCCGACGCTCATGCACCCGCGGGCGATCCGCACAACGCGCCTCCTCCGGTACATTGGACGACTGGTTGGAACATCGATAAGCCCGACGTCGTTCTCCAAATGCCGCGGGCGAAGGAGATTCCGGCCAGCGGTGACGTGCCGTATCAATACGTCATCATTCCAACGCATTTCAAGCAAGATCGCTGGGTAAGGATGTCGGAGATACGGCCCAGTAATCGCATGGTTGTGCATCACGCGGTGGCGTATGTGCGCGATCCGAAATCGGAGTGGCTGCGGGGCGCTCCAGTGGGCATTCCTTTTAGCGCGGACGATTTGCCGACGGAGTCACAGCGGCGGGACGCGATGTGGACAACCAGCGACATTCTGCTCGTGTACGCTCCGGGAAGTCTGCCGGATGCATGGCCCGACGGCTTCGCAAAATTTGTGCCAGCAGGCAGCGACATCGTGCTGCAAATGCACTATACAACGCACGGCATGAAGACGGAGGACCAGACACGTATCGGGCTGGTTTTTTCGAAAGAGCCGCCGCGCAAACGCGTGCTGACCCTGCAGTTAACAAACGACCGGTTTCTGATTCCGCCAGGTGATCCGGACCATCGTGTGGAGGTGCATGGAAGCATACCGAACGACGCGCTACTGCTGAGCTTCTTTCCCCACATGCATCTGCGGGGTAAAACATTCGAGTACAACATTCTCAAACCCGGCGGCAGAGTGCGAACGCTGTTGCGGATCCCGCATTACAATTTTTATTGGCAGTTAAGTTACCGTCTGCAGGATCCGCTTCCGTTAAAAGCTGGAACCGTGTTGCAGGCGGTGGCGACCTTCGACAATTCAAAGAACAACCCCCACAATCCTGATCCCGACTCCGCGGTGACCTGGGGCGAACAGACCTGGGCGGAGATGATGGTGGGGTTCTTCGATGTGGCTGTGGACCCCAGTGTTGATAAACAGGAGTTCTTTGTCAGGGCCGGGAAGCGCTAGCTCCATCCGGCGCCCAGTCTTCATAGAGCGTTTTGACCAGTTCGTCAAGGGCGCGCTCGGGATCCGGAGCCACAAGAACTTCGCGATTGAACGCTGCAAAAAGCGGCAGAGCAAAGGGAGACGGGCGGGGAAGGTCGTAAATTTCCAGAGGCGTTTCGTAGATGCGCTTGGCGACCTCGAGAGCACGGGGAGCGTCGCATTGATCTTCCAATACTTCCCGGATGGCTTCCCGAACGAGTGGATGATCGGGTTCGTGCTCCAGCAGTGTTTTGTAGAGCAGACTACCGTTCCAGGTGGATGTGCGCGCGGTGACCTCTCCGCGTGTGGTGCGGCGCGGCAGCAATTGCCCGATTTCAGCGATGTGGCGAAATGACGTGCCCAGCGTTTCCGTTGTGGAGAGTGTGTGGCGAAGATCCTCCATCCAGTTTTCGGGATTGAAAGCCTCATGAAGAATACCGGCATCGAACTCGATGCGGGCATCCATGGAGAGAAGAAAGCTGTGATCGTCGAAATTGGCGACTACGCTGGCGCCTTTGCCAACGCGCGTTCCGGCCACCCAGGCCAGAGAGCGATTAACGGCGCGCCCGGCCACGACGTGCACCAGGAGCAACATGTTGCGGCCGTTCACGATGTGCTCGACCAGCACGGGTGAATCGGTCGGGATGGGCAAGGCGCGGCAGTGGCGAGCTAAAAAGCCGCTGATTCGATGAGCCACGTTTCTGTCGACTTCGTACGTGTTCAGCAGGTGCGCGGCGCAGGCCTCTGCTCCCCCGGATTCCCAATGACAGCGCAGTTCGCGGCGCAGTTTCAGCTCTTCCTGTGCGAGTTGCGCCGTCAGAGCCATTTTGTTGCTGAACCAGCGCGGCGTCTTCACTTGCTCGCCAGTGGCAGGTTCGACCACGGCCATGTTTTGATACAGCCGTTTCACGCGCACGGGCCTGCCGGCCATGATGAACGCTTCGTTCGGCTGTAATCCGGCGATAAATGCCTCCTCCACGTCACCCAAAGGGCGGTTCTTCGCGGAAACGACTTTCACCTGATAATCCGTGCTGATGACGCCCAGGTTCATGTAGTAATTGCGCGCGGTCTTTCGGTCGGCCACGCGGAACTTATCGCCATCCAAGAGGATCTTTCCGAAAGTTCCGTAGGGCTCCAGCACCTTTCCGCCACCGGCGAGGTACTGGATGACATCATCGAAGTCCCTCCGGGAAAGATACTGGTAGGGCCCAGCTCTCGTGACAAGCTCGAAAGCATCATCGAAGGTCCATTCACGTTCGATGCTCATTCCGAGAAGGACCTGCGCGAGCACATCGAGCGGGGCGCCGGGAATGCGCAGAGCGTCAAGGCGGCCTTCCCGAGCCGCTTCGCGCAGCGCAACGCATTCGAGAAGGTCGGGCAGATTGAGCGGAACCAGCGCCCCCTGGGCGACTCCATTTACGCGGTGACCGCTGCGTCCGAGGCGTTGAAGAGCACGGCTTACCCCGCGTGGCGTTCCGATCAGCAGAACCTGGTCCACGCTGGAGAAGTCGACGCCCATTTCGAGGCTGCTGGAGGCCACGACGGCCTTCCAATAGCCTGTTTTGAGGCCGTCTTCGATGGCGAGGCGCTCGTCACGATTGACGGAGCCATGGTGTACGGCGATCTGCTCGTCCCACTGGAGCAGAAGAATTTTGAGGGCGAGCCCGAGTCGCTCCACACCGGAACGCGTGGTGAGGAAGATCAGACTGCAACTTGCCTTTTCGACGAGAGCCGCGACCGTGTGGGCTATGCGGAACGGATTGTAGCCGGCGGGTGGAAGCCACGTGTCCGGTTCCGGTGCGACTACTTCGAGGCGATGCGACTTTCGAAAATTACTCTGGGCAGTGGCGCAAGGACGAGTTCCGCAAAGGAGCCGTTGAATGGCATCCACAGGCCAGGCCGTGGCTGAAACGCCGATGCGCTGCAGTGGGCGGTCCACGCGCTGTTCGAGGCGTTCCAGGCAGAGGGCCAGTAGCGAGCCGCGCTTGTTTTCGGCGAACGAATGAATCTCATCCACGACGACGGTATCGGGATCGAAGCCCGTTTTACGCCAGGCGCTCTGCGACAGGATAGAACTGAGGCTTTCCGGCGTGGTCATGATGAGATGAGGCCGGCGCCTACCCTGACGAGTGCGTTCGTTCACGGCGGTATCGCCGGTGCGGATCTCCATGCGAATCTGCTGGGCGAGAGGGAGCGTGGCGTTCACGGCATCGAGCGCAGGTGTCAAGTTGCGATGAATGTCATTCCCGAGGGCTTTCAGAGGAGAGACATAGACGGCGCAAACGGCATTCGGCAGGGCATTCCGCGCGGCGCGCCCGGCGAGATGAGATAACACAGACAGAAAAGCGGCGAAGGTCTTCCCACTTCCCGTGGGCGCAAGGACCAGTGTGTTTTCGCCCCGGAGCGTGTGGGGCAAGGCCCGGAGCTGGATATCGCTGAACGACGGATATTGCGCAAGAAACCAATCCGCCAGGGCCGGATGCAGGGCGGCAATGATCTCCTTCTGGCGTGCTTTGGGCGCGGAGACCTTCTTACTGGAGCGAGGCTTTGTAGAGCGCTTCGACTTGAGCGATATCATCACAATCCTCCGGCCTCTTGTCCGGCCGCCAGCGCAGGATACGGGGAAAACGGAGTGCGTAGCCGCTTTTGTGACGGCTGCTCTTTTGCACGCCGTCGAAGGCTACCTCCAAAACAATCTCGGGGCGGACGAGCATCACGCGACCAAATTTGTCCGTGGAGGCGCTGCGGAGCAGCTTCGTCAATTGCTTGATTTCGGTATCGGTGAGGCCGGAGTACGCTTTGCCGATGTTCACGAAGCCCTGGCCGGAGCGGACCGCAAACGTGTAGTCGGAAAAGACGGTAGCGCGGCGGCCGTTGCCTTGTTCGGCAGCGGTGATGACGACATCGAGCGTTCCGTAGGGCCGTTTCAGCTTGTGCCAGGCTCCGCTGCGCTTTCCGGGCTCGTAGATGCTGCCCCGACGCTTTAGAAGCAGTCCTTCATTGCCGCGGGCGCGGGCAGCCAGGAACAGTTCTTCCAAATCATCATGCGTTGCGATGGTGTGCTGCGGCGAAAGAAGCAGGGGCATCGGCAACGGACGGAAGGTCTCTTCCAGAATGCGCCGGCGTTCCTCAAAAGGGCGGTGAAGCAACAATTCCCCGTTGTGGTAGAGCACGTCGTATCCCACGAAGACGACCGGAATTTCGGCGATCAACGTAGCGCGGACCTGCTTGCGGGCGATGCGCTGCTGAAGAACGTTGAAGTTAAGTGCGCGGCCATCGCGATAGGCCAACAGTTCACCGTCGATGAGTCCGCTGCCGCCGACTTTCGTAAAGGCTTCGACGACTTCGGGAAAGGCGTTGGTCACCTCTTCCATGCCCCGAGAAAAGATACGGACCTGGCCCGAATCGAAGTGGGCTTGCGAGCGGATGCCGTCGTATTTATCTTCGACGATCCAGTCGGGTGGCGAGGGCAGATCTTCGACCCGCTCCAGTGGCTTGGCGAGCATGAACTCCATGGGATGAAAGAGCTGCGCCTCAATGCTTTCGAGTTCGCCACGGCGCGCCGCAAGCGCGACAAAGGCGAGATCGCCGAGGCGATTGTTGGCATCGCGTATGGCGGCAGGGGTGGTGCCACACGCGGCCGCTACGGCCTCCTCCACCATTTTCTCCATCAAACCGATGCGCAGGCCGCGCGTGATGATCTTGACGAAGTACTTGATGGTAAGCGGACGGTAGCGGCGGAAGGCTCCTACCAGCAGTTCACGTTTGCGGGCAGTGAGCCGCGTGCGAAACAATTGCTGGTAAATAGCATTTGCTTCCTGGAGGCTAAGCGGTTCGCCGGCGCTGATTCCCCTTAGCAGCAGACCGGTGGTTTCGCCGCTGTCCCCTACTTCCGAATAACAGATGCCGAGGATTTTGGGGTCCCAGCCGGTGGCGGTTTGCAGGGCATCGCGAAGAAGGCTTCCGCCGATAGACAGCTTGATTTTTTCTTCCACTGCAAACAGGGTGTGGTTTGCCGGACCTTCGAGGACCGGGCCACTGCTGAGGAATTGAACGGCCAGCAAAAGATCCTCGTCGGACAGGCCGCGAAAGTAATCGGCGAGCAACGATACCTTTTTCAGCCGGCTTGCGTATTTCGCGATGTCCTCACAGACGAGCGCCAACCGATCCATCAGCCTTCCGCCTCGATGTTTGTGCGGGCGCTGGTGCGCTGCGGCGCGGCGGCCGAATATCCCTGCGATTGCAAGATTGTGGCGAACGGGACGGTGTAGCCGTGAACTACATCGATGTGTCTTGCGCCGGACTGTGCGACGAGTGAAAGAAGTTCATCGAAATCGGCGTGGTCGGAGTAAGGAATCAGCTCTTCGGCATTGGCGCGGGTACGCGCGTTGTCGAGCGCGGCCCAACCGGATACATAGGCGATCCGGACATTTTTTCCGCTTGCTTCGAGGGCGCTGCCATGGGTGGGAACCACAACAAGCGCCTTGCCTGATATCGACTTGGCCTGATAGGGCTCCCAGCCGGGAAATGCGTAGCCATGATCTTGGTAGACCGGGATGAACTTTGCGATTGCTCCATGGACGGCAGTCGGAATGCCTGCCTGGCAGAGCACGTGAACGATTTCCTGACCTCGACCCAAGCCGTAGCCGATAAACGCAGGAGTAGTGTTTTCTTCGAGGCAGCCGCGGGCGAAGCGGACGATACGCTCGATGGCCTCGTCGCGGGAGAGGAGCTTATAGATCGGCAGGCCGAAAGTGGATTCGATGATGAGGCGATCGCAGGGAATGCTCTCCGTTGTTTCGCCGCAGAGCGGCTGGCGGAGTTTGACGTCGCCCGTGTAGACGAGCCGTTCGCCTTGCCATTCCACCAACAGCTGAGCCGCGCCGAGGATGTGGCTAGCTGGAAACGGGGTGAGACGGGCGCCATTCCAATCCATCGACTGACCGAAGTCGAGCGGGATCATCTCGGGCTCCTCCTCGTTATCGCCCACGCTCAAACGCATGCGGTAAAAACGTAGTGTGGTGGAAGTTCCGATGGCTTTCCCGTGACAGCCTCGGGCATGGTCACTATGGCCATGAGAAATCCACGTGGCCGCGCAGCCGGTGATGTTGTCGAGCCACAGGCCGATTTCGGGCAAAAAGATACCTTCTTCTCGAAATTGTATTTCCATAAGCGGCTACGTCAGGATACTGGTTTGTCGACGCGCCTCCGGTCGTTCGTCTGAGGAAAAATAGAGCGCGTCCGGCCTAGCCATCATCACAGTTTTAGGATCGCAGGCGGTAACGCATCATTATGCCGTACGGTCCTGCTTGAATTGAGGAGAAACGCACGCCAGACGAAATCCCAGGGGAAGAGTCGCGTCACTTGCCTCCAGCGCGGTGGATGACCTATGTCTTGCTATCGGCAGGAATTTACAACATCTTCTGGGCGGTGCAGGCGATCTGCTGGCCGACCTGGGTGTTTCAGTGGGCTGGAATGCCGGCTCCGACATATCCGGAGATTTGGCAGACCCTAGGCCTTTTCATCGGCGTTCTGGGCATGGGTTATCTGGCGGCGGCCGCACATCCCGTGCGCCACTGGCCTATCGTGCTGGCGGGATTGTTAAGCCGAATTTTCGAAGTAGTGGGCCTACTCTTCTTCGCAAGCAAGCACCGGCTGCCCTGGAAATTGTGCGGACTGCTGGCGGCGAGTGACATCGTCTGGTGGCTTCCCCTGGGCCTTGTGTTGTGGTGCGCATACAAAGAGCATGGGAATTCGCAGAGGTATGCGTCGCCGGAGATTCAAAGCCTGGCCCTGCGTGCGCGAACGAACAAGGGGCGGACGCTGCTGGAGATGTCGACGGAGAAGCCGCTGCTGATTGTTTTTCTGCGAACCACGGACTGCCCGTTCTGCCGCGAAACCTTAGCGCGTACAGCCGCGGCCCGGCGTTATCTGCAGAGGAAAGACGTGCAGCTTGTGTTCGTGCACATGGAGGAGGACCGGGCCATGCACGAATTTCTGCGAGCCTTCGATTTGGACGATGTGCCGCGGGTGAGCGATCCGGACCTCCACTTATACCGGGCATTCGGCCTGAGGCGCGGGTCGTTGTGGAGTGTGGCAGGACCGGCGGTGTGGGTGCGCGGCGTAACGAGCCTTGTGCACTATGGCGCCGGAAGGTTGACGCCGGATTTGCTACAGATGCCTGGCGTCTTCATGGTGTTCCACGGACAGATATTGTGGAACTTCGTACACCAATCGGTTGCGGACCAGCCGAGATACGAAGATATCCCGGTGCCCTTGTGATGGAGTGGCCGCCGGCGTGGTTGAGTGCTCCTTCTAATCGTTGAGGAAAATAGCGCTGAGCTTGTCGAGAAAGGTTTGAACATCCTCCGTGTGATTGGGCGTGGCATTGACCATGATGGAGAACGCAATCCAACGGCGGCGTGACGTTTCAATATAGCCGCTCAGCGCGTTCACGTGGGAAAGAGAGCCGGTTTTGGCGTGAATGCGATTCGCGTTGCGGATGTGATGGAAGCGATGCTCCAGCGATCCGTCGACGCCGCCGATGGGCAGCGAATCCAGCCAGACCAGACGGTTGGGGCTGGCCCACAAGGAGCGCAGCAGGGAGACGGTGGAACCGGGCGTGGTGAGATCCTGGCGCGCCAGGCCCGAACCATCGGAGAAGAAGAAGCCGCTACCGTCCTTGGTGATTGCAATTTCGGAGAGAAACTTCTCACGCTCTTTCAGGCCGCAGGCGAGCGAGCCCTCACCTTCCGTGGTTCGTGCGACTTCACGGAGGAGCATCTCTGCATGAAGATTCTGGCTTGTCTTGTTCACCACCTGAATGATTTGCCCGAGCGGAGCGGAACGGTGAGAAGCGATAACGGCCTCAAGTTGCTGTTCAGGAGCTGGCGGCAGGGCGCACGCGGCATCGGACGGTTCGCTCGCGGGCCGATACTCGGAGCGGGCAACACCTCGAACGATGATGCCCGTATCGCGCAAGACCTGAATGAGCGACTCGGCTGCAAACAGAGCGGGATCATCGACCGCGACATCCTGCTCCCAGGCGGATGAAAACCGCCCGATGATTCCCCGGAGAACCAGTTCGTTACTGCCGGGCGGCCGCGTGATTTGGATCTCGCATTTGCGGGAGCCGTCTGTGACGACTTCGTTGAGAATAATGAAATTGCCGGTTGCGGGCTGGAGTTCAATGGTTGCGAGCTGACCTTCGTCGCCGGGCTTCACCTTCAAAGAGACGATGTTGTCGTTGACGGCCAGGGCGCTGACCGGAGCGCCGTACCCATAGATGTCATCGTCAAGAGTCCAGCCGTCCGGATAGCGGTCATCCGGGTAGCGAGTGGAGACTCCGGTCACATCGCCATCGATCTCGCGGACGCCCTTGGCAAAAAGTTGTCCGGCCAATTTCCGAAGTACTGCGAGGGGATCACCGGTTGGGGCATCAACGCGGTAGGGGATGGTGCGGCCAGAAAGATTCGGGTCGCCTCCGCCGACCAGTTGCAGGTCCCGCAGGGTAGGCTGGCCAGGAGTCCAGGGGCCGGTGGTTCGAAGATCGGTTTGAAAAGTATAGCCGGGGCCAAGGCGCGTCAGCGCGAGAGCCGTGGTGTAGAGCTTGGCATTGGATGCAGGCGTGAAAAAACGGCGGCTGTTCTCTTCCGCGAGGATTTTGCCGGTAAGCACATCCATAAACTGATAGCCGAGATAGCCGCGTTGGACCGACGGAGACTTTCGAATGAGTGCGTCGATGCGCTTTGAAAAGCGGGTGTCGGTTGGTGTTTTTATATGGGTTTGCGCCGGAACGAGAGAGGCTGCGGCGAGCAAAAGAGCGGGTAACAGTACCTGCATGAAAGCGTGCGCGTTCAGCGTAACATGCGGAGCCCTTGAAGACTTTTGGCGGAGAATAAGGAGTTCATGTCTGCTTTGAAATTCGAGATTGCGGCAGTGTGTCCGGAGACCGGAGCTCGCGCGGGCCTGCTGCATACGGCGCACGGCACGATCGAGACGCCCGTATTTATGCCGGTGGGGACACAGGCGACGGTGAAGGGCATTACGCAGCGCGACTTGCAGGACGACCTGGATGCCCGCATCATTCTGGCGAACACGTATCATCTATTCCTGCGGCCAGGCCATGAGCGCATCGAGCGCCTCGGGGGACTCCACCAGTTCATGGCCTGGCCGAGGGCCCTGCTGACCGATTCGGGCGGGTTCCAGGTGTTTAGCCTGGACACGCTGCGCAAGGTAAGCGACCAAGGCGTGTTGTTCCGGTCGCATCTGAACGGTGACCCTCACTTGTTTACGCCGGAAAGCACCGTGGATGTGCAGTTGGCGTTTGGAAGCGACATCATGATGGTGCTCGACGAGTGCCTTCCGTATCCCACGACGCAGGAAGCGGCGTTGCGTTCGATGCACCGGACCATCCGATGGGCGCAATGCAGCTTTGCGCATTACCGGCGGCGGGAGAAGGGGATGCAATGCGCGCTGTTTCCCATTGTGCAGGGCTCGATGTACCCGGGCTTGCGGCGTGCCTGCGCGGAGGCGCTGCTGGAACTGGATGCACCCGGGTACGCGATTGGCGGACTGTCGGTTGGCGAGCCGCGGGATTTGAGCCAGGAGATGGTGGGGGTAACGGCCCCGCTCCTGCCGCAGGACCGGCCGCGCTATGTGATGGGCGTGGGCATGCCGGCGGAGTTGCCGCAGTATGTGGCAAAAGGCATAGACATGATGGATTGCGTGTTGCCCTCACGCAACGCGCGGAATGGCTACCTGTTTACGTCGCAGGGGAAAGTCGTGATCAAGCAGGCGCAGTATGCCGACGATGCGGGCCCCTTGGACCCCCGGTGCGATTGTTATACCTGCCGGACCTTTACGCGAGCTTATCTACGCCACCTGTTTCAAGCAGGTGAAATTCTGTTTTCAACCCTGGCAACGCTGCACAATGTGAAGTATTACCTTGACATTATGCGCCGGATGCGGCAGGCTATTCTGCTTGGGAACTTTCCTGAGTTTTTGCGGGCGTCGCAGCAGAATCTCGTGACCGACTAGGCGAGCGCTCGCAGCTTTTATCCGCTGGAATCCCGTTACAGTACACTCAAGAATTCTATGCCGTTTTCCTTACTCCTGCTGCAGGCGGCTACGCCCAGCGCCAACTCGTTTCTGAGCGGGTTTCTGCCGATCATTTTGATGATCGCCATCTTTTACTTTCTTGTGTTCATGCCGATGCGGCGTCAACAGAGGCGGCAGAAGGATATGTTGAAGGCGCTGGAGAACGGCCAGACGGTTTTGACGAGCGGCGGAATCATCGGGACCATTATTGGCGTGAACGATGATACGCTAATACTGCGCGTGAAGCCGGACAACCTGAAGATTCAGGTGGCTCGTAGCGCCGTAACCAGCCTCGTCCAACCGGACGAACAGGCAAAGAAGTAGGCCGGGCAGCAAAAATCCCAACAGTCGTCAGTAGAAATGAAACGCAATTTACGCTACAAGTTCCTTTTCATCGTTGCGGTGATTCTGGTTTGCATTTACGGGATCATCGGCATTCCGAAGAGCAAGGCGGAGTTGGTCGCCAATTGGCAAAAGAATATCCATTTGGGCCTGGACCTGCGCGGCGGCACATACCTGGTGGTGCAGGTGCAGCAGCAGGACGCCTTCAACGCGGAAGCGGGCACGGAGGCCGACCGACTGAAGGAGGCGGCGCGCAAAGCAGGCATTTCGTTCGGCGACATCTCCGTAGCGGAAGCGAAGTCGCTCCAGGATGCCGGTAAGGTGGCGATTCTGGCGAAGGGCGTTCCGTCGACCGATGCGGGCAAGTTTCGCGGGTTGGTGAATAGCGATTTCCAGATGTGGATTGCTACTCCACAAGGCGCGACCGACTACAAGCTGACCATGAAGCCGACCGAGGCCCTGGCGCTGTGGCAGCGTGTGCTGGCCGAGAGCAAGAATACGATCGATAAAAAAATCAACGCCCTCGGTTTAAGTGAAGCCACAGTGCAGCAGCGCCGGGACGTGTCCGATTCCGAACTCCTGGTGCAGATGCCGGGCGTGGATGATCCAGGGCGTATCAAGCAGATCCTGCAGACGGCGGCGGTGCTGGAGCTGTACGGTGTGAGGGGTGGCCCGTATGCCAGCCGGGAAGAAGCGCTGTCGCAAAACAATGGCGTGTTACCGCCGGGAACGAAGTTAATCGGTGCGCCGGCAGATGCCCAGGCCTCGGCGCGTGGCGGCGGAGTGTATCTGGTGGACCGGACTCCCGTGGTGCGCGGTCCGGACATTCGCGATGCCCGTCCGGAACAGGGTCAGATGGCCAACAGTTGGGACACCAACTTTGTTCTGAGCCAGGACGCGGCCAAACGGTTTTCCGCGTACACCGGAGCGCATGTAGGCGACCGGCTGGCGATCGTGCTGGACGGGAAAGTGCTGAGCGCGCCCCGCATTAACTCCCAGATCAGCGACTCGGGCGTTATTGAAGGTGCTGGCAGCCAGGAAGAGGCAGCCGACCTGGCGTTGAATTTGAAGGCCGGGTCACTCCCGGCGCGGGTGGAATACGAGCAGGAGAACACCGTGGGTCCGTCGCTGGGGGCCGATTCGATCCATGAGGGTTATCTTGCCGGTTTAGCGGGCGTGATCGCGGTGATTGTTGCGATGCTGATTTATTACAAGAAGAGCGGCATCAATGCGACTTTGGCGCTGATCCTGAACGCGATCATTCTGATCGCCTGCCTCAGTTACTTTGGCGCGGTACTAACGTTGCCGGGTATCGCAGGCATCATCCTCACGATCGGTATGGCGGTCGACAGCAATGTGCTGATCTTTGAGCGAATCCGGGAGGAAGTGCGAGCGGGAAAGGCCCCGATTCCAGCCGTCCACACCGGTTTCGGGAAGGCGTTCTTGACCATTATCGATACCCACATCACGACCGTGGTTTCGTGCGCCATCCTGTTTTTATTCGGTTCAGGACCCGTCAAAGGGTTCGCCGTGACGCTGGTGATCGGCCTGGTTGCGAACGTGTTTACTGCGGTGTTTGTCTCGCGGTTCATCTTTGATTGGGAGCTGACCCGGCCTAAGCCGGTAAAAGCTCTGAGTATCTAAATGGGAAGCGACTTTTTTACCGCACGATCATTTGAGGTGGGAACACTTTGTGAAAAGCCGGTGTCTATTTTTTTGAATGCCGGCCTGTAGAGCTCGATGGAAATTTTCAAGCAAACAAACTTCGACTTTCTGGGTAAGAAATGGCCATTCATCATCTTGTCTTTGGCGCTCACCGCGGCTGGTTTGGCCAGCCTGGCGATCAAGGGCGGACCTAAATATGGAATAGACTTCAATGGCGGAGCGCTTATGGATGTGAACTTTATCAAGCGGCCACCCGCGGAAGCCATCCGTTCGGCGCTCCACAAGAAGATATCGGGGGAGATTGAGGTTCAGGAAGTGGGGAACTCGCAGGAGGCTCTGATTTCGACCGACGTGCGAGACGAAAGAACGCTTCAAGTTGTGCGCGCCAACATGATTTCAGCGCTCAACGAGGCTTTTAATCCCCAAACCGCTGGGAAGCTCGACATTAATACCGCAGTACAGACGGCTCTGGCCGACCGCTTG
>DATIMM010000217.1:0-15754 GCA_035475295.1 Bryobacteraceae bacterium | reverse complement strand
TGACGTGAACCCCTCTATCCGCCCGAAGTGGAATACTAATTCGGACGAAGAAAGGGGAAAGAAGGATGGCAAAGAGGAAGTTCACCGAGGAGCAGATCCTAAGCGTGGTGAAGCAACTGGAAGCAGGCCGGACGGCAGTCGAGATGGCCCGTGAAGTGGGCGTCAGCACCTTCACGATTTACTCTTGGAAGGCAAAATACGGCGGTATGGAGCCGAGCGAGGCGGCACGGCTGCATCATCTGGAAGACGAGAATAACCGACTGAAACGGTTGGTGGCGGATTTGAGCTTGGATCGGGAGATGCTGAAAGCCCTTCTAATAAAAAATCTATGGTCCGCCGCTCGATTGCAAGCTCAAACTCTGATGAGGGAACAAGTCTGCGCAAATCTATCCGGCCTGTTTGTGGGCAGAGCCCTGGCCTTGATGAGAATCCGCGCGTGTCCGTCCTAATAACGGTGGCGGCTTTAAAAGCCGGTTTTTTAGCCTGGTTTCAGACACGCCGGTGGACTGTTCTGTCATCTTTGTTATTGCTCGCAAACTAAGGGTGAGAGTCGTCGTCGTAGTAGTGCGGTGGGAAGGTCGGGAAACGCGGAGCGTTTTCCACGTTCCCACCGCTCTCTTAGCCGGTGACCGCCGGTGCAGTCAGGAGGCGGTAGGATTCATTGCGGTTCAGAACTGACCAGGCAATCCGCGCGAGTTTGTTGGCCAAGGCCACAGTGGCAACGTTCGCACGCGTTCGGTGTTGAAGCGCCGTCATCCACGGGCCCCAGGCATGCCGCTCCCGTTTTACCTGCAAAGCAACCGAGCGAGCGCCGTGAATGAATAGTCTCCTGAGGTATTCGTTACCGCGTTTACTGATTCCCAGAAGCTTCGTCCGTCCACCGGTCGAGCACTGCTGCGGTACAAGTCCTAACCACGCGGAGAACTGGCGGCCCTTGTCAAATGCTGATCCATTTCCTACTGCCGCCACCATCGCCGTAGCGGCTAGCGGGCCCACGCCAGGTACCGTTTGAAGCCGCTGACAGGCGTCATTGGTCTTGGCGATCACAGCGATCTCACTATCCATAGCAGCGATCTGTGATTCCAGTGTTCGCCATTGGTCCGTAATGGTGCTCATCAAGCGAAACATACGCGGAGATACGGTCTGCTCCGCTTCCGCCATCACGGTCGCAAGAACCCGCCATAAGTATGCTCGCCCGGTTCGCACGATCAGTCCGCGTTCCAAGAGAAAAGCACGAAGTTGGTTGACCAGACTTGTTCTTTGCTCTAAGAGCCGTTCCCGCACGCGATGCATTGCCTGAACATCCAGCTGATCTTCGGTCTTGATCGGCACGAATCGCATCGTGGGCCGTTGTACCGCTTCAGCAATGGCCTCGGCATCTCCGTAATCATTCTTCTGAGACTTCACATAAGGTTTTACGAACTGTGCTGGGATGAGCCGCACATCGTGACCAAACCCCAGCAAGTGCCGACCGAGATGATGACACCCGCAACTTGCTTCCATGCCAATCCGGCATGGCGGTACGTTCACCAGGAACTTCATCAACTGCGATCTCGACAAGCGCTTCTTGAGAACGACACTCCCGTGCTCGTCCATACCGATCAGATGAAAAACCGTCTTGCCAAGGTCGATGCCGATGACCTTTACGTTCATAATGAGAATCCTCCTGTTTCTAGGGATAACAGCGGCGGACCATCTCATTACGGACTGAGCTCGTAGACCGACGCGCCGACGCGGCGTTCCTGATGGAGCAGTACGCCGCCAGTCAGCGCAAAGCCTGCGAGCTGGCCAATATCGCCCGATCGAGCTTTCGCTATCGGGCCAACACGGAGAAGGACGACCGACTCAAAGCAAAGTTGACACAGTTGGCGCACGAGAAGCCGCGCTATGGCTATCGCCGTCTCGCGATTCTCCTGCGCAGAGAGGGGCAGATCGTGAATCATAAAAGGCTGTTTCGCGTGTATCGTGCTGCCGGCCTAAGCGTCAGACGCAAGAAGCGAAAGCGTCTAGTGCGTGTCGGACAGCCCTCGTTCATTGCTGCCAGACAGAACCAACAATGGGCTATCGACTTCGTGCACGACCGGATGGCAAACGGACGAACCTTACGTGTGTTGAGCATCGTCGATACGTTCACACGGGAGTGCCTTGCCCTTGAAGTTGATACTTGCCTGCCCAGTCGGCGTGTCACTCGGGCACTGGATCGTGTGATCGCCGTTCGCGGCAAGCCGGAACGAATCCGGATGGACAACGGCAGCGAACTTACTTCTCGCCACTTCTTATCCTGGGGCATCGACCAACGCATTGAGTTGATACATATCCAGCCTGGCAAGCCCGTCCAGAATGCCCACGTGGAAAGCTTCCATGGTCGATTCAGAGACGAGTGCCTGAACACACAATGGTTTAAGAATTTGTGGCATGCTCGCCGTCAGATCACCGCTTGGCGTAACGAGTTCAACCAAGAACGGCCACACAGCAGCCTTGATTACCGCACGCCCAATGAATTCGCTCAGGCGTGTCTTGCAGGAACCGCCTCAGCCGTTCCACAATGAGGCAAGTTGGTGGGCGGAAAATGGGTGCACGTCACTGGCAACACCGGAACAAGTCAGAACTGCTCTAGAACAAGCTCTGCGCGAGAACCCACCTGTAAGTCTGTTGTGCGTTGCGGAAAGGCTCCAACACAAGGACACCAGCGCTCTGTATCGTGCAGAGCCGTCACTTTGCAGACAGGTTACAAAGCGCTCTCGGGGGTATTCCAAAGGAAATCACGCTAACCACCTTTGCGAGTTCAGCGATGAGCAGATTGTCGCAATTCTCCATAGCGAGCTCGATGCTGAGAACCCGAAATCAATTCAGCGCATAGCCAAAGAACTCCATTATCCCAATTCTGGTCATCTCTTCTGGGAATACCCGCAATTGTGTCGTCAAATCATCCAGAAACGACAGTACAGGCTAGACGCAAGGAAGACAGCAACACGGGAAGCCGCGCTGGCTGCACTCGTCGAAGAGCCCCCACCCAAGATAGGAGCCTTCATTCGCCGTCCAGGGATGGTGGACATAAAACAATGCTTTCCTGAAATCCGTCAGCAATTACTAGAGCGGCGCAAGGAATATTTCATTCAACGCAAGCAGGTCGATCGAGAGCGCTTAAAGGAATCGATGCGACGACTCCCCGGGCGAAAGATCAAGGAAGTTTGTAAGGACGCTAAAATCCATCCGAAAAAAGTCAGGCGAATTTTCCCGGATTTGTATCAAAGAATGAAGACAGACTATCAACAGCGGGCCGCGGAGCAGAGTCGCCTTAGACTCGACCAGCTTCGCCGCGAGGTATTTGGCATTATCGAGAATCTGAAATGGCGCGGGATCACGCCAAACATAAATAACATCAAAGGGAAGCTTAGCCACGCCACTCGGAAGGACTGGAAGACGATAATGGACCTTATTGCAGAGGCTGCGTCGAGGTAAACACGACTCCTAACCGACATCGAAACTGTGAAAAATAACCCATAACCTTGCCGATCGGCAAAGTTATGGGTTATTTCAGAACCGTCGCTCCGGCCCGCCAGTTATCGTTAAGTATGCCTCGATACGCCGCAGTAGATATTGGCAGCAATTCGGTACGGATGATGGCCGCGGAAGTGACCCCCGGGACAACGAACGTCCTCGCCCAGGATCGAGAAGTCACTCGCTTGGGCGAAAGTGTATTTCGCGAAGGCGCCATCAGTAAAAGCGCTCTCGATTTTCTGTGTGCCACCCTAGCGCGGATGTCTGCGACCTACAGCCGTTTGGGTGTCGTCGGTGTGCGTGCCGTGGCCACCAGCGCTGTCCGCGACGCCAGAAATCAAAGTGAATTCGTTGACCGCGTTACCCGGGCCCTCGGCTCAGCCGTCGAGATTATCTCCGGGCCGGAAGAAGCACGGCTCATCCATCTCGGGGTGGAGGCCCAATGGCCGCGCCCCAATGAACGCACTCTCATCATTGACGTTGGCGGTGGCAGCGCCGAATTGATTGTCAGTCAAAACGGTGAGATGGTGGATGCCGTCTCTAAGCCGCTCGGGGCCGTGCGCCTCACGGAGGTATTTCTCGAAAATGATCCCCCGAAATCCGAGCAACTGGATCGCCTTCATGGCTACATCGACGAAAAACTACTCGATTTCTATAAACAGCACGGAGCCGAAAACTTTGATCGAGTGATCGCCACCTCCGCAACAGCTGCGGCGATCGTCTGTGGCGTGAATGAAGTGCCCCGCTCGAAACGGGAACTCGCCGACCGCCTCAGTGCCGGCACCGCTCAAATCAGCGGTCTCTACGGCAAGTTGGTCTCCACCAATGTCGCTGGCCGGCGCAAAATCGCGGGCATCGGTCCGCGTCGGGCTGAAATTGTCGTCGCGGGCAGCGCCGTGTTCCTGCGCGCGCTGGAGTTGTTTGGGCATCGCTCCCTCTACTACTGCACAGCTGGCGTACGCGACGGCATCATCGCCGATCTGGCCGCGCAAGGTGTGGGACGTGAGCTTACTCAGTTGTCCCGTGAGCAGCGGGAAGTAGTAAAAGGAATGGCCAAACGCTACGGGGTTACTCCTAAGCACGCCGAGGCGGTCGCCCGCCTTTCTCAGCGGCTCTTTGAACTTTTGCGTCCTCTCCACCAGCTGCCACCCGCCGCAGGAAAAATCTTGGAGGCCGCTGCGTATCTACACGATATTGGCCACTATGTCAGCGGCACAGGGCATCATAAGCACTCTGCTTATCTGGTGGAACATTCCGACATGCCCGGGTTCAACGGCAAGGATCGGCTCGCAATCGCGGCCCTCTGCCGCTTTCATCGAAAGTCAATGCCGCAGACGCGACACGCTCATTATCAAATGCTCGACAGTGAGTCCAGGCGCACCGTGATGCAGCTAATCCCCCTTTTGAGAATCGCCGATGCTCTGGATCGTGGACACGAACAGAAAATCAAAGACATCAGCAGCATTTCCAGGAACGGTTCCGTAACGATTGTGCTGCAAACTGAGGATGACTCCGGGCTGGAACTATGGGCAGCCAGCGAAGTGGCTGGCGTCTTTCAGCAAGTCTACGGAAAACCCTTTCGACTCGAAAGGGTAAAAGCTCTTCAGACAACAAACACCGGCGCCTGACGCTTTCCTAATCATCAGCCCGTCCCATCAGTCCGAATGCCAGGAAAAGCAGGAAGAGCAGCCCAAAGAGGAATGCGGCGTACCTCCAAAATATCTGTGCGTGGGTATAGGGCCAGAAAATCGCAAACAATCCACAGATTGCGCCAAGGGCAAAAAAAGTGGCGGCGGCCTTAAATCTGCGCCTTTTTCCGCCAATTGGATCGGCTCCCTTTGGAGATTTGTCATCAGACCTAAGCTCACTCATTTACCGGACCTCAACTACAAGATGAGGCTTACTGGATAACAGTTACACGGCAGCATGATGCGCGATAATTACGGAAATGTCTCGGCTTCGTCAAGTTGCCGGCCGTCTGGGTAGATCTGGCACTGCATTCGTCATCCTGATCGCCGCAGGAGTCCTGTTTTATTTCACGGGGCTTCGCCTGCTGCTGGTGCTCGATCTTCTCGCGCTCTTTCCTCTCGCAGCCTGGCTGACGTTTTGTCTGTTGCGCTACGTTATGCGCAACTCTCTCTGGAGTCTTCGTAATCGTCTTCTCTTCGTTTACGGGCTCATCGGCGTGCTCCCGATGGCGCTCATCCTTTTGCTCGTCGGGTTAGGAGCCTGGGCCTTTCTGAACGAGTTGGCGCTATACCTGGTAAATACTGAGCTCCAGCATCGTATCGAGGCCCTCCAGTTCGTGCAGGACAGGCTCCGTACCGTGCCCCCGGAGGCGCGCACCTCTGCCGCTCTTGGGATTGCCGGCAGTTTTCAGGGATTTGTGCCCGGATTGACCTTCGAGTTGAGCGATTCAACTGGAGTCCGCTGGTATCCCGCAAAAAATCACGTACCGGAAATCCCGCCGAACTGGCCCAATCGCCACGGACTCGTTTATGACGATGGCAGGTTCTACGAAGTCTCGCACTTCCGGGACAACTCGGGCAGCATTACCGCCATTGCTCCGCTCTCAGAGGAAACCACTGCTGATCTTGTCCCGCACTTGGGCGTCATTGCTCTGTTTGAAGGCTCCGGACTGGAGAATAATACTGCGTTTGATAACCCCAATCCGAATTTTCCGATCACCCGTGAAAACGGCCGCATCCCCACGCCTGTCAATCGCTTTGACATAGCACTTTCATGGGCGTCGACGGTGCCCCATTACGATCTGAAAAATCCCGATAAATCTCACTCAGCTGTTTTGCTGGTGCAATCCCGGCCCTCTGCTGTCATCCGGGCCTTCTTCTCCGGAAAGGAAGTTCTGCGCGGTTTTCTCTACGATGCGTTCATCGGAATCGGTATTCTCTTCTTGTTTGTGGAAGCGGTTGCCGTGATGTTTGGAGTTGCTTTGGCTCGCCGTATGACCAACTCCGTCAACCAGCTCTATAACGGAACGCAGAGCGTTATCCATGGCGACTTCCGTAACCGCATTCCGGTTCGTACCCGCGACCAGCTTGGTGACCTTAGCGCATCCTTCAACCACATGACCAGCACTCTCGAACGCCTCTTTGCCGTGGAAAAGGAAAAGGAGCGCATGCAAACCGAGCTGGAAATTGCCCGCGAGGTCCAGGCTCAACTCTATCCGAAGGAGGCGCCGCCTGCCTGCGGATTGCGTCTAACGGTCCGCTGTGATCCCGCCCGCATGGTCTCCGGCGACTACTATGACTATCAGGTGCTCGGCAGCAAAAGGCTGGCATTTGCGATTGGCGACGTCGCGGGCAAAGGAATCTCGGCCGCCCTGCTGATGGCAACTCTCCAGGCGGCCTTGCGTGCGCAACTGGCCGGTCGCGCTCCAATGCACGAGAACGAATGCTCCTCCGCTCCTGAGATCAACTGTTCCGCGCTGGTCACTCAATTGAACAGGCAGCTCTACGCAACTACCGCCCCGGAGAAATACGCTACCTTCTTCTTCGCTCTCTGGGACGAAGAAACCCGTACACTGACCTACACCAACGCCGGCCACTTGTCTCCTCTCCTGATTCGCAATGGCGAGGTCCGGCCCCTCGATTCGAACGGTCTTGTCGTCGGCGCCATCCCGCATGCCACTTACGATGAAAGCTGCCTGATCGTAGAGCCCGGGGACCTGCTCGTCTGCTACACGGACGGCATCACCGAGCCCGAAAATGCCTACGGAGAAATGTTTGGAGAAGAACGATTGATCGAACTCGTAAAGAAGCACGTTCACCAGGACGACCGCGACATCGTCCGCATCGTTATGGAAGCAGTTCGATCCTGGACCGGAACTCCCGAACTGTTCGATGACATGACGCTGCTCCTGGCCCGGCAGGTAGGACCGGCATGAAAATCCTCACCGCAACCGAAATGCGCGAGGTGGATCGCGTCACTATCGAACGTGGCATCCCTGGTCTGATCCTGATGGAGAACGCCGGTAGTCGCGTCGTGGACTTTCTTTGCGAAAGCTTTGCCCCCCTTCAAAGCCATCGCGTGGTCGTCGTCTGCGGCAAGGGGAACAACGGGGGAGACGGATTCGTCGTCGCCCGTCAACTTTTCAGCCGGCAACTCTGCGGTGAATTGACCGTCGTGGAGCTATTCGACCCCTCCGAGTTGAAAGGGGATGCGCTCGCCAATCGCCAGATGCTGGGGGCCTGTGGCTGCCCAGTAACCCGTGGACTGCGGAACGAACCCAGTTGCGCCACGGTCTTGGTCGACGCCATTCTCGGCACGGGACTTGGGGGTCCGGCGAAAGGCCCGGCTCTCGACGCGATCCGGATCGTCAACGAACAGTATCCGCTGGCGAAAAAGGTGGCGGTCGATATCCCATCCGGCCTGCCTTCCGACGAAACGAACCCAACCGGCGAGTTCGTCCGGGCCGATTACACGGTCACCTTCACGGCTGCGAAACGAAGCCAAACGCTGTCCCCCATCTGTGAACACGTCGGAAAGCTCAGGGTTGTCCCCATCGGCACACCCGGCGAACTTTGCGGAACGAACCGAGACCTCAGACTGAACCTGACCACAGCGGATGATATTCGCCTTTTGTTTGCCAGAAGGGCCCAGAACTCGAACAAAGGAATGTATGGTCACGTCCTCGTGGTCGGGGGTTCGTTTGGTAAAAGCGGTGCTCCTGCGATGGCGGGCTTGGGTTCGTATCGCAGCGGAGCCGGTCTTGTGACTGTGGCGTTACCCAAAAGCGCCCTCACCACGGTGGCCGCCGTGCGCCCCGAACTCATGACCGATCCGTTGGAGGAAACCGAAGGAGGCCGGGTTCGTTTCGCAGAATCCGACCGGCTCCTGAAGCTGCTCGAAAAGATGACCGTTCTCGCGTTGGGGCCCGGGCTCGGCACTGAGGACGAGACCGTTCGTCTGGTAAAGCGCCTGTATGCCGAAGCCGAAGTTCCCGCCGTCGTCGATGCCGATGGATTGAACGCCCTCGCAGGCGATCTTCCGCGAACGGATAAAACTCGGATCCTGACGCCTCACCCCGGCGAGATGGCCCGGTTAACCGGCAAATCGACCAAGGAGGTTCAAGCCGACCGGCTCGGCGTTTCCCAGAAATTGGCCAGTGATAGCGGTGCGACTGTTGTTCTGAAGGGCGATCGCACGGTGATTGCATTTCCCGACGGGGAGACTTGGGTGAACCCCACTGGCTCCCCGGCGATGGCGACGGGCGGAACCGGCGACATTCTGACGGGCATGATCGCCGGTTTACTCGCGCAGCATCCCCAGGACTGGCAGCGAGCGGTCACGGCAGCCGTCTGGCTTCACGGGCGCTGCGGGGAACTGGCGGGTGCGCATTGGGGCGAACAGGCCATGCTCGCCACCGACATGCTCGATTTCCTGCCCGCCGCCATGAACGAGGTTCGTCCTGCGGTTTGAAACGCACTCGGGTGAAGAGACTCGCGCTCTGGGCCGCCATCTTGCCGAGATCCTGCCGCAAAGCGGAGTGGTGCTGCTGATCGGTCAGCTCGGGGCAGGGAAAACCACCCTCACCCAGGGAATCGTCGAAGGCCGGGGAGCTGCCGACGCCGAGGACGTCTCCAGCCCTACCTACACGCTGATTCACGAATACGGCGACCCGGCCCGGGTCTACCACGTGGACCTGTACCGGCTGGATACGCCCGAAGAGGTGCGGCGTTTAGGCCTCGAAGACCTTTTCGATGAACCTGCTCTTGTCCTGATCGAATGGGGCGAACGCTTTCTCGAACTCATGCCCGAGGATCGTACCGAGATTCGGCTCGATTACGAAGGCGAGACGTCCCGCAGAATAGTCCTCAGCAGAAACGCATAGATGAACGTCGTCTCCCGCAGCTTCTCGTAGCGGTCCGAAGCCCCACCGTGTCCCGCATTCATGCTCGTCTTCAGCAGCAGCAGATTGCGATCGGTTTTCATGGCCCGCAGCTTAGCCGTCCACTTCGCCGGCTCCCAGTACGAAACACGGGGGTCGTTTAGCCCCGTCATCACCAGGATATTGGGATAGTCTTTCCGCTCGAGGTTGTCGTATGGCGAATAGGATTTGATGTAGTCGTAGTAGGGCTGCTCGTTCGCATTGCCCCACTCTTCGTATTCCCCGATGGTGAGCGGCAGCGTCGGATCAAGATCCGTCGTTAACACGTCGACGAACGGTACCTGTGCCACTACCGACTGAAACAGATCAGGCCGCATATTCACAACGGCGCCCATCAGCAACCCGCCGGCGCTTCCGCCCTGGATGGCCAGTTTCTCCGGGGAGGTGTAGCCGTTGTCTACCAGAAATTGCGCAACGTCAATGAAATCCGTAAACGTGTTTTTCTTCTTGAGCAGCTTGCCGTCCTCGTACCAGCCGCGCCCCATTTCCGCGCCGCCACGAATATGGGCGATGGCATACGTGAAGCCTCGATCGAGCAAGCTCACCCTTTGGGAATTGAATGTCGGATCGATGTTGATGCCGTATGATCCGTAGCCGTAGAGCAGTAACGGCGAACTCCCGTCGCCAACACTATTCCGACGCCGTACCAAGGACACCGGTATGCGCGCGCCGTCACGGGCGGGAACGTAGATGCGCTCCGACTCGTACTGCGTCGGGTCATAGCCGCCCAGGACGGGTTGTTGCTTCTTCAGTTCGCGTGTTCGCGTAGACATGTTGTAGTCGTATACCGACGAAGGCGTTACCAGGGACGAGTAGTGAAACCGTAAGACCTCGGTATCGTAGACGGCGTTGACGCCGGGATGGATCGAGTATGCCGCCTCGTCGAAGCTAACGTAGTGGCGCTCATCTGTCCGTAAATCCTGAATCAGGATTTTAGGAAGACCCTGCTCACGTTCAAACACCACCAGATAGTTTTTGAATACGATCGCTTCTTCCAGAAAAATGCCTACGCGGGCCGGAAGGATCGCCTTCGCTTCCCCGGACGCGGGATTCGAGGCAGGAACTCTCACCAGGCGAAAGTCAATGGCGCTCTCGTTCGTGCGGATGTAGAGCTGGTCCTCGTGCGCTTCCACATCGTAGAGCACGTTGTGGCGCCTCGGCCAGATCACCTGAAAGTCACCAAGAGGTTCATCGGCTCTCAGGAAACGAACCTCCGATGTGACCTTGCTTTCGCTCTCGATCAGAATGAACGCGTTATCCCTGGTTCTTTTTAGCGACAGCTCAAACCGCTCATCGGTTTCTTCATAGACGAGGGTGTCTTCCTTCCCGCCAAGCTGGTGACGCCAGATTCTGTAAGGGCGTTTGGCGGCGTCCAATGTCACGTAAAAGAAAGTCTGGTTGTCATTGGCCCAAGCCAGCGAATAGTAGGTATTCGGGATCTCATCCACCGACAGCCCACCCGTCCGAAGGTGCTTTACGCGAATCGTGTACGTTTCGTTGCCATCGGTGTTTGTGGAATACGCGAGCAGTTGTTCGTCCGGGCTGACCGCGATATTGCCCAGTGCGAGATAGGTCTGCCCCTCGGCTAGCTGGTTTTGATCGAGAATGACCTCTTCGGGCCCGTCCAGGCTTTTCTTGCGACAGTAGATCGAATACGGACGTCCCCGTTCCGTGCGTGAGTAGTAGAAATGACCACCGCGCGGGTAGGGGACGTCCTCGTCCGTTTCCTGAATCCGGCCAAGCATCTCGGTGTAGAGCGAGCTTTGCAGATCCAACGTTGCCGACATTTCCTCTTCGGCGTAGCGGTTTTCTTCTTCGAGATACGGAAGCACATCGGGATCGGTATCTTTGTCACGGAGCCAGTAATAGTCATCCATGCGGACGTCGCCGCAGGCCGTGAGTTGCCGGGGAAGCTTCTTAGCGATAGGAGGATTGGCCAAAAATAATTATCGCTAGGTCTGCTTTGTTCCGTGTTGAAACGGGTGCTTCTTGGATTCGGCGTCATTCCTCATGTGTGGCTCCGAATCCTGTTCTTCGAGTATGTGGCGGCCGGTGCCGGTGCTGGCCTTTGCTGTCCGGCACTCAATTTCGTGAGCGGCAAGCTCCTGTTGGGTGTTGAAATATCGTCCGCACGCGTTGCAGCGGAAGCGGTTCGTATCGGGTCCTGCTTCGGTTGGCATAGAATTTACGCTCCTGGACGGGCCTTTTTGTGCTCGTTCGGGCTTCGGTGCTCATCGGTCCGACCCATATCGGATTCCGCTACAGCGTCCGCATCGTCGGTGCCGAAGGCCCCATCCACGGGTTCGGCGCCACGCCCGGTTCCGAAATTAGGCCGCGATGCAGCGAGCTTTTCAGTCGTGGAATGTTTGCCCGACTTGCCGGACACCTGTAAGCCCGCCACGGCGTCGTCAGGATTGGTATCCATTTCGTCCTCCTGCGGAGGATTGTTGTGACGGGCCGATTCATCAGAGTCGGGAAAGTTCGTTTTTTTCGCCATAAAAGTCCTATGCAAGGAGACCCCGAACAGGGAAGTCCCGTTACGCAGTTATAGGGGTGTAAAACTAACAGGCCGCGGGCACTGACGGGAGTCAGCCGGCCCACTGCCGGTCGTTCAACGGGGGCTACAAAGCCAGGAGCGGCGTACCCGTGCGTGGGCCCGGTTTCCGGTATATACTACGAGTGCCGCCGTGCTGCGGCCCCTCTCCACGAGTGAGACTTGTATGCGTACCGTTTTGCTGTTCGCGTTTTTGGCAAGTTCTTCCTTCTCCAGCGTGCAAGGGCGCGAACAATCCTCGCCTGACGCAGTAACGGTTCTTCTCGATTTTGAGCAGACGCACTCGACGGCCCCGCTCTCTGCCATGAGGCGCGAGCTCCAGAACATCATGAAAAGTGCCGGAGTGAAAGTCGACGTGCAACTGAAGAGCGAAGCAGCAGAACACGCTCAGTTCTCGCGGCTGGTGCTCTTCAAAATGAAAGGCGCCTGTACGATGAATGCTCTTCCGGTCGGTGCGCTTTCCGACGAGCGCGGTCCCTTGGCCATGACGTACACCAGCGACGGCAAGCTTCTGCCCTTCGGAGAAGTGGAGTGCGACCGGGTACGTGAGTCTGTAGAGCGGACACTCGGCCGAGGCGACTTGGAAGGAAAGCAGCTGGCTTATGGAACGGCACTGGCGCGCGTGATGGCGCACGAAATGTATCACATGATCGCTAACTCGAAGGGCCACACCAAAGATGGTGCGACCCGAGAGAGTCTTTCGTCGCGTGAACTGGTGGGCCGGCAACTGCCGCTCGGCAATAAGGCGGAAGCCGAAGTGCGCACGGGCTTCCGCCAAAATTCGCTACACTGATTTGCCGCGGCGCGTCCGGACCAGACCCAGGACGCACATGAACAGAACACCGAAGGCCATGAGCCCCATGGCGGCCGGTTCCGGTGCGAAGGCAGCCTGAACATCGTTAAAGGCCAGGTTAGCTACCAGGGCATCGGCTGCAGTGGTGGGGTGCAGCCCGTCCCAGAAGGCGTAATTGTTAGGATTCACACCGGCCAGTCCTTGCGCGGCGTCTGTTGTATTGGTGAATCCGTAGGCTGAGGGATTCGCCAGAATTTGAGTAAACAACTGATAAACGTCAACCGAGATGATGTTGACTCCGTATTGTGCTTCCAACAGCGGAATGGCTGCGGAATAGGCGGTGTTGAAAGCAACGGCCTCCGCGTTCAATGCCGCGCTTAACACGGGGCCGAGCTTCGTCGCATCCGGCACGTCCCCCAGGAGCGGCAGATTCAACCACAGGAAGTTCTTTGCTCCGCCGTTAGCGAGCGTTGCGATGTTAGCAGACAGATTACTAGCTGCCGTCAGTGGGTTCTTGCCTGCGTACAAATCGTCCGATCCTGCCCAAAATGTATAAAGGGCCGTCGAAGAAACTTTTGATCCTGCTGTATAAAGAGCGACTTGCTGATCAACGTACGGTGCCTCAGGGGATTTCCCGTTGTAAGCGGGATTTGTGCCAGTCTGGGCGGATCCAACAGCATAATTAGTGCCACCGGCAAGAGCGGCAGTGGGGCTGCCCAGATTCATTTTCGATGCAAATTGATCGATCCAGAGCCCAGTTGGTGAGTTTGTGGAGGGAAGCGTGTCCGGGCCGTCGGTAAACCGGCCGTTCTGGTAGGCGGGCGCCGCGGCAACTGCTCCGCCGGTGGCAATGTAGGCGTTGCCTGTATCCGAAAGGCTGTCGCCAAACACCACTAACTGGTCAATCGGCAGGGCCAGAACGACCGAGGCGGGCAAAAGAAGAGTGGCGCACGTGAGGAGCAGCAGCTTTTTACGCATGTGGTTAACCGGTCCAATCGTACACCAACGGCTCCCCTGAGGGGCAGACAGGAGCGTACCAGTATTTTTCGATGAAACCTATTTATACTTTTTCGTGGCGCGTGCGTCCTGTCGATGCTACACTCCCAGTAAGCAATTCTGCTCAGTGTTGTCTACCCATCCTCGGTTAGACCAATTAACTTTTTGAGCAGTACGTCCATAGTTGGACAGCCCGCTCTTTGTTGCAGCGACTTGGCCCGATGTGTATGGCCAAATGCCGGTGGGAGTTCCGGTGACTACAACAAAGGAGATTCGGGGTGTTTTCTACCAGTACAGGAAAGTTTAGTTTCAAGACTATACCGCTGTTCGTTTTAGCGGTTTCCGCATTGTTCGGGCAGACCTATCAGGGGGGTGTGCGTGGCGCAATTACGGACGCGCAGGGAGCATCTGTAGCCGACGCGAAAGTCACTCTGACCAATGCCGCCACTAACGTCTCCAGAGATACGTTGAGTAACTCGTCCGGCGAATACGTCTTCAATACGGTGGATCCGGCGACTTACAAAATTACTGCCGTGGCACCGAGTTTCAAAACGTTCGAACGGGACAACGTGGTGATTGCCACCCAGCAATTTCTGACAGTGGATGTGAAGCTCGATTTGGGCTCGGTAACGCAGAGCGTGATGGTGACCGACGAAGTTCCCGTTGTCGACAATGCCACGGCATCGAATGGACAGGTCATGGACTCACAGAAGCTGACCGACCTGCCGAATCTGGGGCGCAATCCATTTCTGCTGTCGAAGCTTTCAACCAACGTTGAGCCGGTGGGTGATCCACGGTTCAATCGTTTCCAGGACCAAAGCGGTTCTTCACAGATCTCCATTGGCGGAGGTCCGGTTCGGGGCAATAACTACCTGATCGATGGAGTACCGATCACAGATTCAGAAAACAGGGCCGTGATCATCCCCTCGATCGAGGGGACGCAGGAGATGAAGCTCCAGGAGAACACCTACGACGCTACCATGGGCCGGACGGGCGGCGGTGTTTTCAATACCCTGTTGAAGTCCGGCACCAACGACCCTCACTTTTCTTTGTTCGGCTACACACGGCAGACTGATTGGCTAGCCAACAATTTCTTCTATAACGCCAACGGCACTCCGCGGCCGGACACACCGTTTTATAACTGGGGCGGCTCGTTCGGTGGTCCGGTTTGGATTCCCAAAGTTTACAACGGCAAGAACAAAACATTCTTCTGGCTAGTGACGGAGAGCTACCGTCAAAAATCGCCGGAGTCGGATGGGTATGTGGTTCCGACCGCGCTCGAAAGGACCGGGAGCTTTGCATCGAGCGCCACGACAATTTACGATCCTGCAACAACTCGACCGTGTACGGCCGCCGATCACTGTCCGGCGGGTATTTCCACCGTCCGAAGTCCGTTCCCCGGTAATGTAATTCCGAGCAACCGTATTAACCCCATCGGTGCGTCTCTGCTTTCGTACTTCCCAAATCCAAACACGCTTTCAACCCGGACCAATTATCAGGGAAACGATATTCTCACGGATCGGGCGGATGAATACATGGCGAAGGTCGACCACGAGTTGCTGTCCTGGTGGAAGCTGAATGCCTCGTATCTGCACTACAAGAGCCGGGAGCCGGGTGGAAACACCCTCGGAACGCTGCCGGGAGGCTCGCCCAGCAACGGCAACGCCAGCCCTTACCTGCTTTATCGGAAGGTAGACGCGACTCAGGTGAACAGCGTCATGACCGTGAATCCGACCACGGTGGTCAGCCTCCGCTTCGGGTTTAACCGGTTTCCCAATTTAACGGAGCCTTACAGTGCTGGCTTCGATCCTGCCCTGCTGGGATTTCCAGCCAGCTTTACCAGCGGTCTGCAATCCGCTTACTTCCCGGAGATGGACTTCAACAGCAGCAGCCTTAGCACGGTTTCGCCGGTCAACTCTGTCTTTTACTCCCGAAACTTCCTGGCCAGCGTGTCGAAGTACCTGGGCCGCCACAGCCTGACGTTTGGCTTCGATTATCGCGG
>DATIMM010000216.1:0-6291 GCA_035475295.1 Bryobacteraceae bacterium | reverse complement strand
TGCGCGGGGTCGGCGCACGCACCCGCAGAAAACTGTTCCGCTCCCTGAAAACTGCCCTGCTTCAGGTGACCCCACAAGACGCCAAGGCGTGGTTCGGACATTGCGGCTATCTCTTACACTAACTTGAATTTTGCTTTAGGCGCTCAATCACGCATCAGCTAGAGCGAAACATAGGAACAGCTCTCGTCGAATTCTTCGCCTCGTATGGGCGAGCACTCGAAGGATGGGCTCGCCGGACTATCGAGAATTTAGCTCGGGAATTTGAGACACATGCCGACATCTACCGGGCGCAATTGCAAAGACTGGCCGTGCAAACGAATTCTCGAGACGGAGGCCCCCCTTCTGACGACATCGTGAACGATGCTTCTTGCTTGAGAATCTTCTTGGAAAGAGAGAACCACGATCAGGTGCTTGAACGTATTGGATAAAAAGTGGCAGGGCGAAGGGCGAACGTGGACTCCCGCGAATATCGTTTCATATATCAATTGCGAAACAACGACGACATTCCTGCGGATTTTTCGCATGATGTACGGAACTGCGACTTTGAATCGGGAGTGTTCGTCCCTCAAGGTGAGCCGAATTCGCTCCAGCAACACCCACCGTCTCCAGCCTGCCTCCTCCTGCTGGAAGGACGATCTTTGCAAATCGTTTTTCATCCCGCCTCTCAACAGCAGCCACTAAAGATCGATCTCAGTAATTTACTCCAGTTGGAAACCGGGACTGTCTTGCTCCTCGGGTGGCTGAAATGGACCACATCCAGCGGTACTCAGGAACTCCGCTACAATGCCCGCGCAAGCGATCCCATGAATCAGTTTCTGTGCACACTCCGTCGTCGCTAGCTTGCAGCTCAGCCAAAACTTGCGCACGGAACTGTTCCTACGTGCTATGGCGACGAGCTAGACATTAAGTTTACGAACCTCCTTCGGCAGGAGATCGATCCAGACGAAGCTGCCATCTTGCTGTACTTTCAACGTCCGGCGAAGATGCAAAGAGCCATCATATTGCGGCAGCGGATTGAATGGAAGCCGGGCAATCTCATTTCCTTGACAGGCAAACGGTTACTGTGGATCACCGACCAATTTGAACGCTACCGCCATCCTTATCTGGGCGTTAGTCGTTCGGTTCCAGCCGCTTTGGTGTGCGGCTGTGAATCCACACAAGCGAACAGAAGCTCCTATCTTTCGGTGTCTTTCGGTTCCCGCAGGAGTTGGTCCATAGCTATTGATCCGGCCACGCGCGACCTAGATTCGTTCCTTAGAGCCTTCCGCGAGGTATGGACAAGTTAACGTCGGAAGGTAAATCGACTTTGCGAATCAGTCGAGTTTTTCCTGCACAGGATTGGCTGTGGTTATGAGATCTCGAGCGCGCGGGCCTGTACGGCCGTGTTCCACTGCTGGAAACATTGCCGACGGACCGTCCTATATCGGGCAGCACACGAGCACCGACATCAATCATTCCCCTCCTATCGCTTCAAAGCGCGCGCACGACGCTCCCGAAAACCAATTGCCTGTAGGGCAATCGTGACTGCAATACTGATGGTTATGGCTGCTACGAACGCGACCTTCTGTTTTTCATTGATCTGGTACGCAATCGCGTGTGCGCCTGCCAAGGCAAATGCAAAATAGTTCCAGCGCTGTAGCCGCTTCCAGCGCGGCGTGCCGAGAGCACGCAAGGAATAGTCGTTCGACGTGGCAAGCAGGAGCAGCAGGATGAGTGTGCTGAATAGGCCCGTGTAATTAGCAAACCCGAACAGATCGTGGCGGAGTGGGACGAGATGCCTGCCTTTGTGCTCATAAACGTAGTAGAGCCAGGGGCGGCCACGCAAGTGCACGTTCTGCCCGATGACGGTATGGACAACCCCGGTGATGCCAGCCCAGATACCCACATCCCTGCGCCAGTCACTCGAAATGGGCATCCGCTTGCCACGGAGCAGATTCCATGGGCCGATCAGCAGCGTAACGGCGAGCAGCAGCAGCGCTGGGTAAGCTGTGGCAAAGCTGGCCTTAGTGACCACATCCGGGTAAGGGCGAGTGATATAGAGCAGAAAGACGCTCCCGGCACTCACCGCAAACAGTGCTAAGTGATGCACTAGTAAACGCCGAAAGAGGCGTTTCTGTCGTATGGTCGGCATAGACGGGAGCTTTCCAGGTCAGGTTGGTAAAGCCGATCCTTCCTTTAGTGTAAAAGCTATCAGCAGGAATATCAGCGTTCGCACGCCGATCTCAGCGTTTCGTGAACACGACTCGGCGCCGCGATGAAATCTTGTGCTGGGGCGGTCAGGAAATGACGAAAAACCGGTCCTCTACCGAGACTGTCGCCGCAAAATCCCCGGCTGGCAGTCCGGATGACCCGCCTCTTGCCCCGAGCGGCCGACCCGCTTCGTCGAACAGCGGCCAGGCGAGAGAGCCCTCTTTGTTCCACCCGGTGCCTTCCGTCCAGACGAGCAGTGTTAGCCCATTCCGGGCAGTGGCAATGGCGGGATGCTTGCGGTTGCTGCCTGCGCCCGGCACGGCAATCGGTGCGCCGACCTTCCTGGTGCGGCAGTCGATCGGAGCAAAATAGACCTGCTGCGCGGTTTCCCAGGACAGCAGGACGCGTCGATTTGCGGACGCAAGGGAAACCGTTGTCCGTAATCCAAGCCCCGTTGATAACCAGAATCAGTCACTTACGTTGCCCCAGCTTCCGAACGTTACACCACGTTACGAGCGGCTTGGTCCAAGTAAGCAGATCACCGTAACAACGTTACGCCAGATGGGCCAAGTTACTGATTCGAGGACCCAATTGAGCTTTGACTACGGACAGGCGTACCCGCCGCCAAGCCGACCGCAAGGCTTGGACACCCGGCGTGTCTTGCTCGCTGACGTGCAGCGCCTTTTTTACGTGGTAAGCCGAGTTGCTGCAGCCAGCGGCAAACCGTGGGAGCGCTGGCCCGGAGCCGCCGCAGCCGGTGGCACTCGATGCTGTCCCTTGTAGAGCTTCTTTAAAAGCTCAACGCCGAGGACCACTCGTCGTGCGTTAGAGAACGATTCAAGTCCGAGCATCGGCCGCACCCGGGATTTGGTGAGCCGGTGACCCTGTTCGACTACGTTATTCCAGTATTCAGAGGACTGAATCCTGACTGGATTCTCCCAACGAAACTTGAATTCATGGTTCTGTTGCGAAGTTTGGTTTACGAACCATCCCCAATAAGCTCAATGTCGTCGAATTCTTATAAATAGGGCACTTCAGCTAAATCAAAACTGCTGGATTATATTCTCACGGTAAAGTTCGCGGCGGAACCCCGGAATCAGTTCCGCCTGCGTGCGCTTAGCTGAGTCCATTGCTTGCGGTAGTCGCCATCAGGATCGAAAGCTATCACCGTATACACACCGGGTTCTCGCACCAACGGAGTAAAAGCGTCGCCAATCATTCGCACCGTATAGACGACTTCACCTTCCGCCTTTTGTACCTGCACTACAGGATTTTGGAAACCGTTCGTATGGACGGGGTCTAGCTGCCAATTCGCACTCGATAACCCGTTGTTTAACTGCTCGATAACCACGGGCCAACCGTCATATGGCTTTGCTTCAGGCGAGGATGGATCGATCCAGCGAGGCCAGGCCGTGACAGTCGTTTTTCGCGTTGCACGATCACAACGCAGAATGGTGTAGCCGGTGACGCGAAAACGCAGACCGTCGAGTCCCGGACCGGGATAGCGAGCCGGATTCGCGACCGCAAATACGGTCATGCGATTACCGAAGGCGTCCAGATGATCGCCGGTCCCGGGCTTCCCCGGTAATGCGTTCGAAGCCTGCTGCGGCGGATACCAGCGCCGCGGCCAAATGTTGGAGATTGCCGGCGTGCAGACAGAATAAACGCCATCGCGAAACTCGTGCAAGCCGTAATGCGAAACGGCCCCCAAGTGTTGATCTCCGCAGAGGTGAGCGGCGAAGGCCTTACGGCATTTGAGAATTGCCGTATCACGCCCATGCTGTGGCCACGCGCCCGAATCATGATCGGCCACTAGGTGATCGCCCTGCACGTAAGCTCCTAGCGGAGGGATCTGCTCTTCCGGATCCAGATCGTCCCGGTCCATACCCTTCGGTTCCGTGTGCAAGCAAGCGAAAGGGGTTTGCGATACGGCGAACTTCATCCAAGTGCCGCCACTCCAGTTCCCGGCCCAGTACTCCAGGAAATCAAGTTGGCGCTGGCCGAGCAACTCCGCATCGGGCACATTGCTCTGCGTCGCGGCGTCCCAACTGGGATTGCGAGCAAAGCCGTTCACAACGTTGCCGCCGGGAAGCTGCATCTTCGGGGCGGACTTCCATTTCCGGTCCTCCAGGATTGCGAAGCTGATGCCGCCCCATTGCAGTTCCGTGTAGTACGTCGTAATGCCTTGCAGAACCGGTGTGGGATCGAAGGCGTCAGGAAGGTGCGAGGTTTGCACGCGCTGCACCATGTTGACCCATCGGGGAGCCATCTTATAGCCGCCGGAGTCCTGCGCCGCGTAGTTGCTGTATTTCACCGTGTCCTGCTGAGCCGTGCTAGCACCTGCAGCGGGATTGGTCGGGCGGCCTCCGCACCCCCAGATGTTGCCGTGATACATGTCGTGATCGTCGGTCATGCAAACCGAAGGGATGTCACGGGTGAGATCGCGAACGGCCCAGCCGAATATGAACCACTTGCGCAAGAAATCCAGCATTGCCGACTGGATGAGATCGGGCGCACGGCTCTGAATGATGCCAAAACCACCAACCGGTTCATAGATCTGATCGCCTGTCCAAAACAGGATGTCGGAGTTGTGATATGCCAGATGCTTTGTGAAGTCGGTGTGAGGAAAGCCGAAGTCCCAGACGCACGTGAGCAGGCCGATTACGAGTTGCGGCTTATCGACGGGATCTTTCCGAATCAGCCCGTTATAGGTGTATTGTTTCAGCGCTCCAGTGGCGTCCGGCATGGAGTAGAGTACTCGATATGCACGATCGCTCGCGGCGTTCCAACGCGCCAGACGAAAGGTTGCATTCCAGGCATCCGGATCGATTTCTACGGTTCCGACTGAGCGCCACTCCCCGTGATCATATTGCAGTTGCAATGTTGCGGCCCTGGGCGCATTGCCAAGTGGGGGAAACTGCGCGGATAGCTTCATCGTGCCGCGGCTCACTGCATAGAGGGTGAACAGAATCGGACCGTACGCCCGATCGTCATGGCGGTCGAGTTTGCTGCCCGCGGCGGTCCAATCCGCAAACCAGAAGCGCATGGTTCCTCCGCGCTGTTGATGGGGAGGGTAGAAGCTGAAGTCTTTGATGGGCTGGAGGACGACGGGGGTCGGCTCAATCGGTCCGGAACTGCAGACCAAAGCAAGCGCACCGTTCAGCCACGGTGCGGGCACTTCGCGAGTGGTTTCGACTTGCCGGCGCTGGCGCAGGCTGGTTGCCGTCAACTTCACCGAGTATCCCGCCGCAGAGGGGCGAGCCTGAAACTCCAGGCGCAGTTCGTCAGCGAGATCGACCTCGGGCGCCGAGGCTTCGAGTGTGCCTATGAATAAGCGGCCATCCGCGCTGAGGCCGGCGTCCATGCCCCGGCCGTAAATAGCAGCAGCCCGATAGTCCTCCATTTGATGTTTAATCCCCAGGCGGAAGCCGACGAAACCCTGTTCGAGCTTCGCACGTTCGATCTGCCCGCAGCGTACAGTGAGCGTCAGGTCGCCTGGGCGGTCCGCCACGCTCCACGTCAGCAGCGCGACATTGCGATCGCCGCCCGGCGAATGGCATTCGAGTCGACCCGCGCGCATCCGCCAATCCTGCAAAGGATTCGGCCAGTATTCCGGGCCTGGCCAGGGGCGGTCCGCGTCAGCGGACCAGGTGCTCTGGAACGAGGTATTGTCCTCGGAGCCGGAGGAAACGAGGGGACGTGCCGAGTTCAGCACTGTGGCGCCCAGCGCGCCACCGCCTGCCTGCTTGACAAAGGATCTCCGGTTAAGCTGATCTTTCACTCCTGATTACCTCCAAAGCTCACTATCTTCGCACCATTGCACCCAATGCTTTGGACTCGACGGGTTCCGATACGTGCGGGTTCGGAGAACTGCTGTTGGGTATCCTGCTGCAATTGGGATGAGGGATGTTCATCTGCTCCGGTAAGCGCGACCTGGAATTGTAGGGACCAGGACGTCCATTATGTCAGCGCCAGTGCAAAAATTCCCATAATGCCAGTTGAGAAGGTGGCCACCCGTAAGTAGAGGCCAAGCCGTTATCGACTTTGGAAGCAGAGGAGGTAGCGGATCTGTTACGGGGGAAAGACGTGGGCGATATCGAC
>DATIMM010000215.1:0-13279 GCA_035475295.1 Bryobacteraceae bacterium | reverse complement strand
AGGACGAGCGTCGGTCTTTATTCATCCCAGCGGATATACAGGAAAGGAGCCTTACAACGGACCGGAGCCTGGTTCGAACGGCATGACGCTCGATGCCGAGGGACGCCTGACGGTAGCGGGTCACGCGCGCCATAACGTGTGGCGCCTGGAATCGATGAGCCCATCGGCGCAGATCACGGTTTTGGCTGACTCTTACCAAGGAAAGCGGTTGAACAGTCCGAATGATCTGGTTTATAAGTCCGATGGGTCGTTGTACTTCACCGATCCTCCGTACGGCTTGCGCACCCAAGGAGATAAAGATCCCGACAAGCAGTTGCAAGTCAATGGAGTGTACCGGATCCCGAATGCCGAGCGGCAAAAGCCAGGGGCGGAGCCTGACCGGAACAAGCTTCAGCTGATCATTTCGGACTTACCGCGTCCGAACGGAATCGCATTTTCACCGGACGAGAAGGTTTTGTACGTCTCCGATTCCGGTAAACGCGTGTGGATGCGATACGACGTGACGGCGGATGGTTCGGTGAAGGGCGGTTCGGTGTTTCTGGATGCGGCGGGCGATAAGGCACCGGGAGGCCCGGATGGAATGAAGGTCGACAAAGCGGGCAATCTGTACGGCGCGGCACCTGGCGGAGTCTGGATTATTTCTCCAGCGGGCAAACACATTGCGAGCATACCCGTTCCGGAAGTGGTGGGTAATCTGGCCTGGGGCGATAAGGATGGCAAAAGCCTGTACATCACTGCCAGCACCAGCATTTATCGCATTCACCTAAATGTTCCGGGCGTGATGCCGGGGCGCTAAGACGACTGTCCAACGTATCAGACGGCCGCGCGGATAGCGTTCAAGTAGCGTTCGGCGGAGCGGCGCACGGCGTTCTTGCCATCGGTGGAGACGGTCATCTTCGGGAATGCGCCGTAGATGCGGTGGAAGGGGAAGGGCTCTACGGCATTCACGATTTTCTGTATGGCGGTGGCGTTCAGGGGAATCAAATTGGGGTAGCTCCGCATGAAGCTGACGAAGCGGCGGTCGGGCACGACTTGAATGGTATCGCCCGAGAAGAGGGCGCCCTGGCCGCCGGGCGCGTCGAGCCAGTGGAGAACGGCGGCGCCATCGAAATGACCTCCACAGCGAATGGCGGTTAAGCCTCCGAACAGTTGTTTCGTTTCGCCTTCCCAGAAGTGAATGCAAGGGTCGGGACGCATGACCCATTGGGCATCGTCGCGATGCAGATAAACGGGAGCGTTGTTGAAGGCGCGGCTCCACTCGACCATGGTGGTGTAGTAATGCGGATGAGAGATGCAGATTGCTTTGAGTCGGCCGAGGGATGCGATGCACTCGATGGTTGGCTCGTCGAGAAGCGCGATGCAATCCCAGAGAAGATTTCCTTCAGAGGTTTGCAAGAGGAACGCACGCTGACCAATGGCGAAGTGAGGCTCTACGGTGAGCGAGAGGATGCCCAGGGCCTCCTCGTGAACGGTTACTCTGTGGTCCTGGCGCAGTTGATTGAGAGTGGTCCATTGTTGGCCGGAAAGACCGACGTACTGCCGCTCGTCTTCGCAGATCGGGCACTGCGCGGGAGAGGCCGGCGTATCGCGATACTGGGTGCCGCAGGTGCCACAGATAAAATGCACACTTAGTAGATGAGGAGCGCGAGACTTTCGTTCAAATGTTTACAGCGCCCTGTGACACACTGATTGCGTTCACTTTCAATGGCATTTATTCCTGAGCGGCAAGTGCCCGTCGCGCTGTGGCGGACCATGGTTCGCCTGGATCACAACAAGATCAACACCTGGATGGCATTGCGCAACGCGCTGGGCGTTGCGGTGCCGCTGGCGGTTGCGACCGCGCTGCATGCTCCGTTGAGCGGCGTGGCCATTGCGACGGGCGCTTTGAACGTTTCGTTTTCGGACGGGCACGACCCGTATCCGCAACGTGGCCGCCGGATGCTGACGTGGAGCGTGCTGGGAGCGGTGGCGGTCTTCACAGGGTCGGTGACGGGCGGGAGTAATTTTGTCGCGACGGGGGTTGTGGCGGCCTGGGCGATGCTTGCGGGGATGCTGCTGGCGGTGAGATCGCGGGCAGGCGACCTTGGCTTGAACACGCTGGTGACCGTGATTGTGTTCGCGGCGCACCCGATGCCGGTGAAGCGCGCGGTGGGAGCGGGACTGCTGGTGCTCGCCGGGGGCTTACTGCAGACCGCGTTCGCGTTGCTGTTATGGCCGATCCGACGGCGCCAGCCAGAACGGGAGGCGGTGGGGCAAGCGTTCCTGCACCTGGCGAAGGCAATCAATTCAGACGAGGAGCCCGAGGCAGCGGCACTGCTGGATACGCCAGCGCCGGCAGTACAGGACACGTTGAATGCGCTGGGACGGGACCACAGCGTGGAAGGCGAACGATACCGCCTGCTGTTCGATCAGGCGAACCGCATAGCCGTTTCGGCGTTTATGCTGCGGCATGCCAGTGGGAACGGTTCGCGTCCCGAAGCTGCCCAAGAGGAGGCCGAGTCGGCGCGCCTGCTTCAGCTGGCCTCGCAGGTGCTGGAGGCGATCGGCAGGAGAATGAGCGAGGGCGAGGCATCGCCGATGATCGCGGCCTGGCTGGACGAAATAACCCGGATTGCGAAAGCGGCAAACTCCGGCGAAGAACAGGACAGCGTTGGAGCAGCAAGGGAGGCGCTCGCCGGACAACTGCGCGTGGTGGCGCAACTGGCGGAGCGTACGACTCCGGAAGGCCTGCTCGAATTCTCGTATGTCGAAACGAGCAAGCCGTGGAAGCTGCAATTGACCAGCTGGGTTGAGACGTTGAGGGTGAACGCCCACTTGAACTCGGTGTATTTCCGGCATGCGGTGCGTTTAGCCGTGTGCGTTGCGATCGGCGATGCGCTGGGACGGGGCGTGGACTGGATGCGAACGTACTGGATACCGATGACGATCGCGGTGATTCTGAAGCCCGACTTTGGCACGACGTTCAGCCGGGGCGGGCTCCGGTTACTGGGAACCTTCATGGGCCTGGTGGTGGCAACGGTTCTGTACCACGTGATGCCGGCGACACCGTGGACACAGTTGCTACTGGTGGGCGCGTTCGCGCTGATCCTACGGTCCATCGGGCCGGCGAATTATGGAGTGTTCAGCGCGGCAGTGGCGGGGCTGGTGGTGTTTCTGATTGCAGCGACGGGCATTTCTCCCGCCGAGACCGTGGACGCGCGCGCGGTGAATACAGCAGCGGGCGGAGTGCTTGCGCTCGTGGCGTATGCGGTTTGGCCGACGTGGGAGCGAACGCAGGTCCGACAGACGATGGCGGACATGATCGACCGATGCCGGGAGTACTTTCACGCAGTGGCGCAACGGTTCGAACGCGAGGACACGAAGACGGATGCGGCTCTCGAAGAGGCCCGGCGGGCATGGCGCCTGGCGCGCTCAACGGCGGAAGCGTCGGTAGACCGGTTGAGCGGCGAGCCTGGTGCGCGACCCGAGCAGATTGCGCTGCTGACATCGATGCTGGCGAGCTCGCACAGCGTGGTGTATTCGGTGATGGTGCTGGAGACAGAGTTGCGTCACGTTCCGGGGGGCGCCGCCGTGGGGGTAAGCGAGGCATTTATTCACGACGTGGAGTTCACGTTGTATTACTTGGCAGCCGCGTTGCGGGGCGCGGTTTCGGCGCTGCAGGGGCTTCCGGATCTGCGGAAGAGCTACCGGGCGCTAGCGGACGCGCAGGATGAACTGTCGCCCGCATATCGCTTTCTTGTGGATGAGATGGACCGGCTGACGGTGAGCTTGAATACGCTGCGGGAACAAGTCCAAAAACTGGTGCAATTCGTATAAGCACCGACTCATTCCGCCACGGCAACGGCTTCGGCCACCTGGCGCTCGACTGGCTGCTCTTGACCGGGAGGGGCAGTTTTGACATAACTGCGCAATACTTCGGCGATGCTCCAGGCCTGGGCGACGCAGCCGCGAGGCGCAAAGGGCGGCTCGGCATCGAAGATTTCATTGATGGATCCGACGGCCGAGGAGCAGCGGCCGTGAACTTCGAATCCATCGAGAAAGCCTCGGGCGGTTTCGAGATCATCGGGATAGACGCGGAGCCATGCGTCGATGAAAGGACCGATCAGCCAGGCCCAGACGGTGCCCTGATGATAGGCAGCATCGCGGGAGCGGAGATCGCCATCGTAGCGGGGCTTAAAATCCGGGCTTCCCGGCGCGAGAGAGCGAAGGCCGACGGGCGTGAGTAGTTTCTCCTTCACGATCTGAACGACGGGCTCCCAGTGTTCCTGGTTGAGCACCGGGTGTTCCAAGGAGATGGCGAAGAGTTGGTTGGGACGCAACGACGTGTCGGCCTCGCCGTTTTCGCCATCGATGACGTCGTACAGGTAGCCGCCCTCGGCGTACCAGAAGCGCTTGTTGAACGATTCCCGGGCGCGGGCCGCGTGGCGGGCGATACCGTTGGCCTCGCCGGTGCGATCCGCAGCGCGAAGCCACTGCTCCAGAATGCAGAGCGCGTTGTACCAGAGCGCATTGATTTCAACAGCTTTGCCGCGGCGAGGCGTGACGACCCATCCATCGACTTTCGCGTCCATCCAGGTGAGCTGATAACCGGCTTGTCCCTGATGGAGGAGGCCGTCGGAGGGGTCTACATGGATGTGGAAGTCCGTGCCCCGGAGGTGATGGCCCACGATATCGAGCAGCTTCGGAAGCAGTTGCTCCAACAAATGGCCGTCGTGGGTGCGCTGCATGTACCGATGAATGGCGTGGAAGAACCAGAGCGTGGCATCGGCGGTGTGGTAGAGACCCTCGTTCTGGCCTTCGGGGAACATGTTGGGGATCAGGCCATCTTTGATGTAGTGAGCGAAGGTTCGGATGATGTAGCTCGCCTCGTGCTGGCGCCCCGTATTCAAGGTGAGGCCTTCGAGACTGATCATGGTGTCGCGACCCCAATCGGTGAACCAGTGGTAGCCGGCGATGATGCTGCAGATTTCGTCGCCGGCGGCGCGGGCGCGGGCCATGTCCTTCCTGCGTCCGACGGGCTTGAAGATGAACTGATCGGCGGCCCAGACCAGATCGTTGCCGAAGTGCCCGGCGGTTCCCTTGTCCGCGATCAACAGGAGACGGCGGCGGCGATCGATTTCGGCATCCCAGGCCTGCTGCGGCGTTAAGGCCGACATCACGGTCCAGCTTTCGGTGGAGACGACCAGATCGACCTGTTCAGTGGGGTCGAGCTTAGCGGAAAAGTAGCCCGGACTCCAGAGATCGCCCTGGTGGATATAGCCGCGGGCCTGCTCAATAGCATAGAGGCGGTCACGGATGATTTGGGAATCGAGAGCAAGCCCTCCTCCGGTGGCCAGCACTTTGATACGGAGTGGCGGGAAGTCCTTTGCCGTCGCCATCTCGTAACGGTAATTCTGAACCTTTACCGTGTAGGAGGTGAGCGGCGAATTCACGGGCGCCTCGTGGTGGCGCATGTTGACGGCGGGCCGCAGGTGCAGGCGGACGCTGCCTTCGCCGGCCGTCACACGGTAGTTTATGTAAGCCGTGTTCTGGTAGTGCGGCATGAGGATGCGCTTCTCGAGGGTCATTCCATCCAGTTCATAGGTCCATACCGGCAGTCCGTGGCGGAGGCCGAACGCGCTGAGATAGCACGCGCCGTTGAGGCAGGTTTCTTTGGTTGTTTGCTCGCCGTTGAGCCGCACCACTTCACCGCTCGACAAAATCACTTCCTCGATGATGTCGTTCAGCATCATCGTTCGTCCTGCGGGAGATGGCAACGCCGCGATGAGATACCCGTGGAAGCACCGTGTCAGCACGCCACCGGCCGTGCCGCTACAGTAGCCGCCGAGGCCGTTAGTAACGAGCCATTCGATCTGGATTAGTTTCCGGCGATCGGCATCGCTCAGCGGGGTATTCGGTTCGTGACTAAAGATCTTATCCATTCGGTGTCTGTTTGCTTGGTTTTCGTGTGGACGGGACCGGCCGTAACACGACGGCAGCCCGTCCGGGGATTGTCCATCCCTCTTCCGTCTCGAGGGTGGGCGTGCCGCAGCCGCCATATCGGGAATCATCTGTCGACCATAAGCGAGCCCAGTCTCTGGAGGGAGGCGGAGCCAGTAACGGTTCTGGCGCCGGGCGGAACTCCAGATCTACTCCCAGGTTAACTAATAGAATTCGATCTTCCAGGTGGTCGGGGGAGAAGAAGCGTACGAGAAAGCAGCCGGGCGAGAGAACAGCCCCATCCAAACCGTCTTCACCCTGGCGGGAGATTACGGGGTCTTCGCGGCGTAAGCGAAGCAGGTCGCGATGCAGAGCGTATATTTCGGCGTGCTTTCGCAGTTCGGAGTGATCGAGCCGGGAGCTTTCAAAGGTCTGGGGGGAGGCGGGATCGGAGAAGCAGTGGCGTACCTCCGGGCTGGAAAGACTGGGCCACTGGTGGAGGAAGTCGATGCGGCCCTTCTTAACGAGTTTGGCGAGCTCAGGCTTGTGATCGGCGAAGAACAAGAATCGGCTGGACGCGCCGAACTCCTGGCCTTGAAAGAGCATGGGCGTACCGGGGGCGAGAAGGGTGAGAGCGGTAATCGCTTTCAGCGTGCCCGGGTGGGCGAGTTCGTGGATGCGCTGACCGCGCAGACTGTTGGCTACCTGATCGTGGTTCTGAATGAAATTGACCATAGCGGCGCGGGGCAGGCCAAAGGTGGGCGTGCCCCGGCGTTTGTCCTGCCACTGATAGAACTGGCCCTGGTACAGATAGCCGTATTTCACCGCTGAAACGAACTCCTGGGGCGTGCCCCGGTAGTCGGAGTAGTAGGCTTCGGCCTTGCCGGTGAGAGCGACCATGGCGGTGTGGTGATAGTCGTCGTTCCAGAGTGCGTCGAGTCCGCAGCCTCCTTCATCGAGAGTGCGGAGGAGCTGCGTGTGCTGCGGCTCGTTTTCACCGATGAGGATGATGGACCGAGGGGCGGCGGCATCACGGGTGGCACATGTGATTTCAGTGAGGATGTGAGGCTCAGAGGAATCGTGAATGTCCTGGGTGGCGTCGAGGCGCAGGCCATCGATGTGAAATTCGCGAATCCAGTAGATTGCGTTTTGGAGAAAAAATTCACGGACGGGCTGGCTGTACCGGCCGTCGAAGTTCAAGGCCGCGCCCCAGTCGGTCTTGTACCGGTCGGAGAAATAGGAAGGAGAAAACTCGCCGAGGTAATTTCCATCGGGGCCAAGGTGGTTGTAAACGACGTCAAGGACGACACCGAGGCCGAGCGAGTGCGCCTGATCGACGAAGGCGCGCATGTCGTCGGGCGTGCCATAGATGGAGGCAGGTGCGAAGAGTTGGACGCCATCGTAACCCCAGCCGAACTTGCCGGGAAAATCGGCGACCGGCATCAGTTCGATGACGGTGATGCCGGTGTCCTTCAGATAGGAAAGCTTTTCCGCAGCCGCTTTCCAGGTGCCTTCCGTGGTGAACGTGCCGAGGTGCAGCTCATAGATCACCTGGCCGGCGAGCTTGACGCCGGGCCAGTTTCCGTCGGTCCACTCGAACAAGCGGGGATCGATAACCTCCGAGAAGTGATGCGGACCTTGAGCCTGGTAGCGGGACGCGGGATCCGGGTAGGCGTGGGTGGGATCGCTGCCGAGCTGGTACTTGTAGCGCGTCCCAGCCGGGACATCTTCAATGAGCGCGGAGAAGTAGCCGTCGCGTTCGGGTTCCAGAGGAGCGGCTTTGCGAGCGCCGTCGAAAACGACCGTGACAGAAGAGTGCTCCGGGGCCCACACGCGGAAGCGAGTTGCGTTGCCGTCAGGAGACGGTTCCGCGCCGATGGGCATGTACCGGAAGATAGGGCTTTGCTGTTTCGACATGGGAAAGGCGGCTGACACTATGTTCTGAGGATAAAGACTCAGAGTACAAATAAGATGACACAGGCTGCCTGTGGAGATCGCGACTTCCAGACCTATCTGCGGAATGGTTCAGGGCCCGGATGCGGTCGGAAGGAGGAATTTCTTTGCTCGCGGCATTGCTACACTAGGAAGCTGATAGCCACCCGTGCGTTTCCGCATGTGGGGTGAATCCAGTGCAGTGGTCTTGCCGCCGGAGCAGATATGTTTACAGGTTTGTTCCGCTGTCCCTTTGCTGTTCCTTCCTAGCGTGGGCGCTTAAGCACAGAGGCGTTCGGTGTTCCGTTGCGCGCGCGATACAAAAAGGAGTGTTGCACCTTTGATGAAATTTATCTTTACGTCTGAATCTGTTACCGAAGGCCATCCGGATAAAATTGCGGATCAGGTCTCCGATGCCGTGCTCGACGCGGTGCTGGCTGAAGATCCAGCGGGCCGGGTGGCCTGCGAAACTCTCGTGACGACCGGTATTTGCGTGGTCGCGGGAGAGATCACAACGAAAACCTATGTTGATGTTCCCAAGCTGGTGCGCGGAGTCATTAATCACATCGGGTACACCGATGCCGCATTCGGCTTCGACAGCAAAACCTGCGCGGTGGTGAACATGATTCAGGCGCAATCGCCGGACATCGCCATGGGCGTAGATACAGGCGGAGCGGGCGATCAAGGCCTGATGTTCGGCTATGCCTGCGACGAAACGCCGGAGCTGATGCCGCTGCCGATTATGCTCGCGCACAAGCTGGTGCACCGGTTGAGCGACTCGCGCCGTGAAGGGCAGCTTCCTTATCTGCGGCCCGATGGCAAAAGCCAGGTCAGCGTGGAATACGTCGACAACAAGCCGAAGCGCATCGACGCCGTAGTCATTTCGACGCAGCACGACGATGATGTGACGACGGAGCAGATCCGCGCCGATGTGAAGAAGTTCATCATCGACCCGGTGATTCCGGCCGGCATGATCGACAGCCAGACGAAGTTTCACATCAATCCGACCGGTCGATTTGTGATCGGCGGACCGCACGGCGACACGGGGCTCACGGGCCGCAAAATCATCGTCGACACGTACGGTGGCATGGGGCGGCATGGCGGCGGCGCGTTCTCGGGCAAGGACCCCTCGAAGGTCGACCGCTCGGCGTGCTACATGGCGCGTTACGTGGCGAAGAACATTGTGGCGGCGGGCTTGGCCTCGCGCGCGGAAGTGCAGCTCGCGTACGCCATTGGCGTGGCGGAACCGGTATCGGTGATGGTGAACACGTTCGGGACCGGCAAAGTGGAAGACCAGCGCATTGCCGAATTGGTGCGGGAAAACTTCTCGCTGACACCGGCCGGGATGATCGAAACGCTGGACCTGCGCCGGCCGATCTATCGCAAAACGGCGGCCTTCGGCCACTTCGGGCGGACGGAAGAGTCGTTCACCTGGGAGGCGACCGATAAGGCCGAGGCGCTGCGGCAAGGCGCGCAGACAGCGGCGGCCGTTTAAACCAGACGCTGCTGAGGGTAGAAGCGAAAGGGCGAGGGCGTGGCCGCGCGAGCAGGCGGGCATGCCCTCAAGCAGAATAAGGACAGAAGGCAAGTGTCAACAGCAACAGATTGCAAGCGCTCTCTCGATATTGAAATTCCGCTGGAACAGGTGGAACAGGCGAAGGAACGCGTCACGAACTCCATCAAGCAACGGGTGCGCCTGCCGGGATTCCGGCCGGGAAAGGCGCCGGTGAGCCTGGTTCAGTCGCGATTCGAGCGTGAGATTCGGGAAGAAGTCCTGGAAGTGTTGCTTCCGCAGGCTTTCCGCGAGCGTGTCTCCAAAGATGAGTTGAAGGTAGTGGGGACGCCCAATATCACGGACCTTCACTTCGAACCGGGAGAAGCGATTCGATTCAAGGCGGATTTCGAGGTTGCGCCGGAGTTTGAGCTGCCGAATTATCGCGGGTTGCCGGTAAAGTACCAGGAGCCGACCGTCACGGACGAAGAGATCGATGCGCGCCTCCAGGCCATGCGCGAAGCGAAAGCCGAGTATGTGAACCAGGACCCCCGGCCTATCGAAAACGGCGACCACGTGCTGGTTCACCTGAAATCTGTCTCCGGACTGGCCGAGCCGATCGACGAAGACAACTTGCAGATGGAAGTAGGCGGCGCCGATACGCTGCCGGTCTTCACGGAAAACCTGATCGGCACGCAACCGGATGAGACGAAGGAATTCGACGTTACGTATCCCGAGGATTACGGTCGGGAACAGCTAGCCGGAAAGACGGTTCGCTTTCAGCTGACGCCGAAGACGATCCGTAAGAAGGAACTGCCTCCCTTGGACGACGAGTTTGCCAAGGACCTGGGCGGCGACTACCAGACCCTGGACGATCTAAAGGAAGCCGTCAAAAAGGCGACCTTCCAGGAGAAGCAGTACGAAGGGCAGCAACAGGCGAAGGAAGAGCTGATCGACCGGTTGGTGGAGTCTGCTGATTTTCCCATTCCGGAAGCTTACGTGGAGCGGCAGATGGAGAACCAAGTGCGTGCGTCGCTGCGGGAACTGGCGGGCAAGGGCATCGACCCGAACACGATCAAGCTCGACTGGGAGAAGGTAAAGGAAACGCAGCGGGACCGTGCCTTACGGAACGTGAAGGCGTCGCTGCTGCTGGAGAAGATCTCCAACCAGGAAGGGATTTCGGCGACCCAGGACGAGGTTGACCGGGAAGTGCAGCGGGTCGCCCGGAGTGAGCGGGAGCCGGTGGCGGTGACGCGGGCGCGCCTGGAAAAAGAAGGGGTGCTGGAGCGGATCGCCGACCACATTCGGACCGATAAAACGATCCACCACCTGTTTGAGCAATCCCAGAAGCAAGCTTGATTTGGCCGTAATTTGCCGAGACATAAGTTAAATAGTGTTGATATACTGTGGGTGAAGCGATTCCGATCGTAATCAGGAGCAGGGGTTTTCTGATTTCTCTGTGGATGGATTTAACGGTCGCGTTTAGTACGGATCTCACGATCCTGCAGACTGTAGGAGTATCAGCTTGAAGCGTGCCGGATCTGACGATTCCCTCCGCTGTTCGTTCTGCCATAAAAGCCAAGACGTAGTTGGAAAGCTAATTTCTTCCCCAAGCGACTACCCTCGAGCTTATATCTGCGACGAGTGTATCGCCGTGTGCAATTCCATCATTGAGGACGACCGCCCTGAGCAGGGGCACAGCACTCCCAGCAAATTGCCGCGTCCGCTGGAGCTGAAGGAATATCTCGATCAATACGTCATTGGCCAGGAAGCCACAAAGAAGAAGCTCGCGGTAGCGGTTTACAACCACTACAAGCGGATTCAGATGAACAAGCAGCGCGGCAACGACGTGGAGTTGGCAAAGTCGAACATTCTGCTGGTGGGGCCAACCGGAACCGGGAAGACGCTGCTGGCGCAGACCCTGGCGCGCATTCTGGATGTGCCGTTCGCCATTGTAGACGCCACGACGCTGACCGAGGCCGGGTACGTTGGCGAAGATGTGGAGAATATTATTCTCCGCTTGCTGCAAAATGCCGATTGGGATGTGCAACGCGCGCAGACGGGAATCATCTATATAGATGAGATCGATAAAATTGGACGCAAGGACGAGAATCCCTCGATCACCCGTGACGTTTCCGGCGAGGGAGTTCAGCAAGCACTGCTGAAAATCCTGGAAGGCACCGTTGCGAACGTTCCGCCCCAAGGGGGACGCAAGCATCCGCATCAGGAGTTCACGCCCGTAGATACAACGAATATTCTGTTTATCTGCGGCGGAGCCTTTGTCGGGTTGGAGAAGGTAATCGCGCGGCGCGTGGGTACCAAGTCAATCGGATTTGTAGCTCCGGACGACAAAGACGGAGCCCGCCGCAGTATGAACATGGTGCGGCGCGATACGGATCTGCTGGCGCAGTGCCAGCCGATCGATCTGATTAAGTACGGATTTATTCCGGAGTTTATCGGGCGCATGCCGGTGGCTGCCGTCTTAGAGGATCTTTCGCGGGAGGCGCTGGTGCAGATTTTGACCAAGCCGAAGAACGCGATCATACGCCAGTACCAGAAGCTGTTTGAGTTTGAGAATGTTAAGCTCAAATTTAGCGACGACGCCCTGGAAGCTGTTGCCCAGATGGCGATGGAGCGTAAAGTGGGCGCGCGAGGCCTGCGGATGATCCTGGAAGATCTGATGCTGGACCTGATGTACTATCTCCCTACTTTCAAAAAAGTGAAAGAGTTCGTGGTGACGAAGGAGATGGTGCTCACGCAAAAGATCAACATGACGGTGCTCGAAAAGGCCGGATAGCTGGCCCGCCGGTTTCTGCAGTAGTCAGTCCGCTTGAACCGGCTCATTTACATTGAGCCGGAAGTAGTTTCTGTGCGTCCCAACTTCAGGGGACAATCCACCTAGAAAAGAAAATGGTTACGACGAAAGATAAGACGGATACCAAACGATTGCCGATGATGCCCATCCGGGACGTGGTGATCTTCCCGTTCATGATGACCCCGTTTGTGGTCGGGCGGGAATCGAGTGTCCGGGCTTTGGAAGAGGCGCTGCTAGGCGACAAGAAGATTTTTCTGGCGACCCAGCACGACGCGTCCATCGATGAGCCGCGGCCCGAGGAGATTTACTCCGTGGGCACGGTGGCAAACATTGTGCAAAGCCTGAAACAACCCGACGGAAACATCAAAGTTCTGGTCGAGGGTGTGGAGCGCGGCAAAGTCATCTCCGTCAGCGAGGAAGAAGGCTACTTCCGGGCTGTGGTGAAGACCACCAATTACAAAGTAGAGCAGGGAACGCAGCTCGATGCCTTAACCGGGCGCGTCACCACGCTGTTTGAGCAGTACGTCAAGCTCAGCCAAAATCTGAACTACGAGACGATGATCGCGGCCATCCGCGTGGACGATCCAGGGAAACTGGCCGACACGGTGGGCGCGAACCTGCAGCTTACGATCGAAGAGAAGCAGGAACTGCTGGAGATCTTCGATCCCATCGACCGCCTGACCCGGGTGGCGGAGTTGCTGGACATCGAGATAGAAAAGCTGAATGTCGACCGCACGATCCAGGGGCGCGTAAAGCGTCAGATGGAGAAGGCGCAGAAAGAGTACTATCTCAACGAAAAGATCAAAGCGATCCAGAAGGAGTTGGGACGGGGCGAGAAGAGCGAGTTCGATGAGTTAAAGAAGAAGATCGAAACCGCCGGTATGTCGAAAGATGCGCAGGAGAAGGCGATGGCCGAACTGAAGCGTCTGGAAGGCATGCCGCCGATGTCGGCCGAGTCGACCGTCTCGCGCAACTATCTGGATTGGCTGCTGGCGGTGCCGTGGAAGAAGAAGACGAAGGAGATTCGCGATCTTCACTATGCGCGCCAGGTGCTGGAGAGCGACCACTACGGGCTGGAAAAGATCAAGGAACGTATTCTAGAGTTCCTGTCGGTTCGCCGT